>JAUIFV010000015.1 GCA_030430155.1 Gammaproteobacteria bacterium | reverse complement strand
ATGGCACTTTGGCCAACCGCCGCGGTTCACTGAGCGTGGACGATGAGGGTACCCAGACGCAGTGCACCACGCTGATCGAGAACGGCATCCTCAAGGGCTTCATGCAGGACTCGCTGAATGCCCGGCTGATGGGCGTGGCGGCCACCGGCAACGGCCGCCGAGAATCCTTCGCCCATCTGCCCATGCCGCGGATGACCAACACCTATATGCGCCCCGGGCCGCACCACCCGGAGGAAATCCTGCGCTCGGTCAAGCGCGGCCTGTACGCGGTCAATTTTGGCGGCGGACAGGTCGATATCACCTCCGGCCAGTTTGTGTTCAGCGCCAGTGAGGCCTATCTGATCGAGGATGGCAAGATCACCGCGCCGGTCAAAGGCGCGACCCTGATCGGGCACGGCCCGGAGGTGCTCAACCGGGTCAGCATGGTCGGCAATGACCTTTCGCTGGACGATGGCGTCGGCGTGTGCGGCAAGGAAGGCCAGAGCGTGCCGGTGGGCGTGGGTCAGCCGACCCTCAAGGTCGATCGCCTCACAGTTGGCGGCACCCATAGCGGATGAGCGACGGCACCGAGCCGGGCAAGAGTCCGCACGCCATACCCCTGGAAGGCGCCGAATCGCGGACGCCCCTGGGTGAGGTGCAGATTGAGCTGAGCCCGGCGCGGCGCCGCCTGCTGCTGGTGATGCTGGCCGGCTTCAGCATGATCGGGCCGTTCTCCATCGACACCTTCTTTCCCGCCTTCCCGGCAATGATGGCGGCGCTGGATGCCAACGCCTGGCAGATGCAGCAGACCCTGAGCATCTACCTGGTTGCCTATGCGGTGATGAGCTTGTTCCACGGCGGTGCCTCCGATGCGTTGGGGCGGCGACCGGTGATCCTGTTCAGCACCGCGGTATTCGTGTTGGCCTCGGTGGGCTGTGCGCTGTCGACCAGCTTCGAGAGTCTGTTGGCGTTCCGCTTCATCCAGGGCTTGAGCGCAGGCGCCGGCAGCATCGTGGGCCGCGCCATCGTCCGCGATTGCTTCGCCGGCGCCGAAGCGCAGCGGGCAATGAGCCTGATCCATATGCTGTTCGGTATCGCACCGGCGGTGGCGCCCATCGTCGGCGGCTACCTGCTGGTATTCGGCTGGGAGTCCTCGTTCTGGTTTCTGACCGTGTTTGCGCTGGCGCTGATCGCGCTCGCGATGGTCGCGCTGCCGGAAACGTGTCCGCCGCCGCACCGACATCCTTGGTCGCTGCGTGGGTTGGCCAAGGGCTATGCCGAGATCGTTGCCAGCGCTCGTTTTCGCTGGCTGGCACTTTGCGCCGGCTTCAACTTCGCCGCGGTGTTTGTCTACATCAGCTCGGCACCGGTATTTGTGCTGGAACACTTGGGTTTCAACGAGCAACAGTTCGCCGCGTTCTTCGTGCCCACCATTGCCGGCATGGTGATCGGCGCGTTCGCCGCTGGGCGCATGGCCGGGCGCTGGACGGCGGCGCGTGGTGTCAGAGTGGCTTTTCTGGTGATGGCCATGGGCGGAGTGATCAATCTGGCCCAAGCCCTGCTCGTCGATCAGCCCACATGGCCCTGGGCGGTACTGCCGATCACCCTGATCGCGGTAGGTGTGGCCACCGCCTTCCCGCTGCTGTCGCTGATGATGCTGGATTTGTTTCCGGCCCGACGCGGCGGCAATTCGTCAATGCAGATGTTCATCTCGCTGTGCATCCAGGCCACCGTAGCCGGTGGCTTGGCGCCAACGGTGAACGGCTCCTTTCTGGGTCTGGCGGTAACTTCCCTGGGACTGACCGCGATCGGCTGGAGCTGTTGGCTGATTGCTGGGGCGGTCGAGCGGGGCCGGTCCGCTGACGCTGTCTGATTGCTGCCAGGGAGGGCCTGGGGCTCAGAAGAGGAAAGGGCACAGGGCTCAGGGCCCAGGGCCCAGAAAGGCAACGGCTCACGGCGCTTTGGCTGTTTTGGGCGCTGGACCTGCCGTCAATCGGGCCCAGTAAAACAACAGCGGTCGCCGGCTTTGGCCCTTGCTCTTCTGGGCCCTGGGCCCTGAGCCCTGGGCCCTCTCCCTATTGAGCCCTGCCCCGCCTCACCCTGCCACTTGCCAAACCCATCCATCCCGTCCTACCATAGTCGGCTCTGTCAAGCTCTCGAACGGTGTGTCATGAAACCCGACATCCATCCCGATTATCACGACGTCGTGTTCCAGGACGTGACCAGTGACTTCATGCTGTTGACCCGGTCGACCAAGACCAGCAATGAAACCATTGCCTGGACCGACGGCAAGGAATACCCGTTGATCAAGATCGACGTGTCCAGCAAGTCGCATCCGTTCTACACCGGCAAGGTCAAGGTGGCCGACGTTGGTGGTCGTATCGACAAGTTCCGCAAGCGCTTCGGCGCCAAGTAGTCGCCGACCGGCCCTGGTGCCGGTGCTTGCTAGGAATCACGCAGTGCCCGGCTCATGCCGGGCACTTGCTTTTGCGCAGTTCCCGAGGACTATTCGTAGCCGTCGGCAAAGATCAGATCGGGCAGCCCGGTGACGATCTCATAGATGCCGCGCCCGTGTGTGGCGGCGCGCAGAGGGCCCTTGCCGGCCGGATTGAGCGCGCCGGCAAATGCCAGACCGAATACCGGAACCCGCGGCAGGCCGGTGCCATAGGGCGCCCAGCTGGCGCCGCTGTCGGTGGACTGGAAGACGCCGATGTCGGTACCGGCATAGAGGGTGCTCGGCGTTTCAGGGTCAATCACCATTGAACTGATCGGGGTGTTGGGGATTCCGGTGCCTGACGCCGCCCAGGTCGGCGTGGCGGAGAGAAAGTCACTGGATTTCCACAGATTCAGCCCGGCACCAGCATAGCCGGCCAAGGCTACATAGACGTTGTTGGCATCGTCAGGATCGATGGCGATGCGGCCGATGTAGAGGTCGGGAATGCTGCCGCTCATGCCGAAGGCATCGGCCCCTTCCAGCGTGCTGCTGCCGGTAATCGTGCGGAACAAACTGCCGTCGCGCAGACCCACCACTCGTATGCTGTCATCCTGCTCGGCGATGCTGATCGCAGAGATCGGCACGCCCATCTTCAGCGGGTTCTGACTGGCCACGCTGTGGTTGGTGCCGGTATCGGTGGAGCGGTAGAGCCGGTCGGTGCCGTAGTAGATCGTATTCGGATCGCCTGGGCCCAGCACCAGCGGTGCGTAGAACAATACGCTGCCCTCGCAGGTGATGCCGTTGACGGTGGAGCCGCCGCCCTGGCAGCCGCGGAAGCTCCAGCCGAAGTTGCCGCTCAGATCGGCCAAGGCGGTGGCGTAGCCCTGCAGCGTGGCGTTGCTGAAATAGGTGTGGTAGAGCCGCACTGAGGTGGTGTTGGTGGCGTTCTGGTCGATGCCGGTGAAGCCGCCGTCGCCACCGTCCACGCGCAGCCAGGTGCCGGCCGGCTGCAGCAGATTGGTGCCGTTGTCCTGGGTTCCGCCGAGGACCACCTGGTAGTTGACGGGGTGAGTGGCGATGCCCTGGAACTGAGTGGCGCTGAATCCGGCGGTGTTGCGCGGTGTCCAGCTTTGTCCGCCGTTGGTGGAGTGGTAGATGCCGCCGTCAGAGCCGAAATAGAGCACGCTGGGGTTCGACGGTGCCACCGCGATCACGTGCGAATCCACGTGCAGTCCGGAGTCGCTCTCGGTGAAACTGGTGCCGCCGTTGCTGGAGAAGGCGAACACCACCGCCGGGGAGCCGCCCAGGTAGATCCGGTCCACATCGGTGGGATCCACCGCGATGGCGATGTCGTAGAAGCACTGCGGGGAGCAGAAGTTGTTGTCGATCTGCTCGGTCCAGGTGGCCCCGCCATCGACGCTGATCAGCACGCGGCCGCCGCCGTTGCCTACTGCGGCGTAGAACACCGGTAGCGCGGCTCCCGGGTCGCGGAAAGTGGCGAATTCCGCCGTCAACTCGCTGGTCGAGGAGGAATCAAACAGCTCGGTCAGGACAAAGGTGGGGTTGGCGCTGAGCGCATCGGTGGATTGATACAGACCGCCCAGGCTGTTGCCGGTGACCAGATTTGCTATCAGCAGGTTGGGGTCGAGCGGGTCGAAGGCGATGTCGCGGACGCTGGCATTGATGTCGCCGGCCAGTCCGGTGAGCTTATCGAAGCGCACATCGGCGCCGGTGGCGTTGCCGGAACGATAGATGCCCCGCGGCGGCAGGTTCGGCGCGGTCGCTCCGCCGATGCCCGAAGTCCCTGAGGTGGTGGAGACGAAGATGGTGTCCGGGTCGGTGGGATGGACCAGGATGCGGCTGATGCCACGGCCGTTGAGAGCGTTGTCGCCGCCCGTAGTTTGATTGAAGGGGCCAATCACTGTGGGGGTGGCCGCGGTGGGGTTTTCGATGCGGTAGACGCCGACGCCGAAGAAGCTGTCGAGAGAGAAATTGTGTTCGCCGGTGCCGACATAGAGGATGTTCGGATTGCTGGGCGCAAACGCCAACGCGCCGATGGACAGGCTCAGCGCGTCATCCATCAGCGCGGTCCAGGTCACCCCGGCGTCTGCGGAGCGGTACAAGCCGCCGCTGGCAGTACCAACGAAGACCGTGTCCGGGTCGGTGGGATGGATGGCGATGGACACGGTGCGGCCCGAAACCGGGGTGGTGGGTCCAACCGTCTGCCCGTTGGGAATAGGCGCCGGGCCCAGTGCCTGCCAGGCCGGCATCGCGCCGCGCGCGGCACGCGCTGCCAGCCGTTGTTCGAACTGCGCGACGGCCTGCTGGCGCCAACTGGGTTCGACGGCGACCGACTGGCCCAGGCCGCGCAGCAGGCCGATCTGGTCAGCACGTCCCTGCAGATATTCCAGCCGATCGATTTCACGACCGCGCAGCACCGAGGCGGGCTGGTCCGGGTCGTCCGGGGGTACTGGGGATTGGGCCAGGACCGGTGCGCTGAGCAGCACAGCACCAATCAAACCGAGTAGCGACTTGGCTGGAGCATTAGCGGGCATCGAATTACTCCAAGGTTCTGGTGCTCGGAGTCTACGTATTCCAGGTGAAGCAAATGCGTCCCAGAAGTACCGCCGCCGTCCTTGGCACTGCACCGACGGCGGGTGACCTACCGAGCCTTCCCGCCGCAGTCTCTGACTCACCAGCTGCCGCTATTGCCCATTGATGCCCAGGGTTCCCGCGGCGGCAGAGCATCGCCATCTTGCAGCAACTCGACGGAAATGCCGTCGGGTGAGCGGACAAAGGCCATGCGCCCGTCGCGCGGCGGTCGATTGATGGTGACGCCGCCCTGCTGCAGCTTCTCGCATAGTGCGTAGATATCTTCCACGCGGTAGGCCAAATGGCCGAAGTTGCGCCCGCCGTCGTTGTCCTCGGGATCCCAGTTGTGGGTCAGTTCCACCATCGGCGCCTTGCTTTCCCTGGCCGCCTCGGTGTCGCCAGGCGCGGCCAGAAAGACCAGGGTGAAACGGCCCTGAGGGTAATCCTTGCGACTGATCTCGATCAGTCCCAGCTGATCGCAGTAGAAGCGTAGTGACCTTTCAAGATCAGTGACTCGAAGCATGGTGTGCAGATAGTTCATCGAGGGGTTGTCCTTGTGATTGAAGTCGCAGCCGTTTGCCGCTGTCGGTCCGGCTGGACGCGCGATGTCGCAGTTCGGCGCTCACCCAGCGCCGGTTTTGCGCCCAGATTGGAAAATTCGTGCCGCCAAGATGCCAACAATTGCAAGGCTCCCTGGTGCCAACGCGCAATTTGTGCGCGACTAGGGGCATGCGGCGTACGCTCGAACAGTTTATCGATCCCTGGCTCGCCGGCTACGCTGATCGCGGTTTGGAGGAGCGCTTTCGGGCCGAGTTGGCGTTGGGTTTCGCGCTGTTTCAGGTGCTTGTCTTCGCCCTGTTCTGCGCTGTGGAGCTCATCAGCGGAACCCCGGCCATGGGCTACATCCACCTCAGCGCCCAGTTGCCGCTGATCGTCAGCCTGTACCTGCTGCGCCGCGGTGCCGCGTTGAGCTGGGTCAGCTTGATCCTGATTGGCAACATCTATCTGGTGATCATCGTGGTCATTGTGATCTCTGCCGGTCGAGCGGTGGGCGCCGTGGTGGCCCTCCCGGCTTTCGTAATGGTCGCGCTGATGTTGTCGCGGCGCCTTGGTGGGTGGGTCTGGATGCTCCTGGTGGTGCTGGCAATGCTGCTCGCCGCCCAATTGCACAATCGAGTTGTGACGCCTTGGGTGCAGCCGTCTCCGGATTGGCTGGAACGCGCCGCATACCGAGTGCCTTTGCTGGTCAGTCTGGCCATCGCCTTTGTCGCGGTGTCAATCAAGCGCGCTCTGGGCAGCTATCGTCGCGCACTGCTCCGTGCCCAAGACGAAGAGCGCAAGCAGCGCGCCGGGGCCGCTGCCGCCGCTGAGCGCTTCGCCGCTTTTGCTGATCTCGCTGCCGACGGCTTTTGGGAAACGGATGCCGAACTGCGCCTGGAATTCGTCTCGCCCAGCTTCACCAACAGCCTTCGCGTAGCGCCGGAGATCGTCCTTGGATTGCCACCGGTTGCGCTGTTTGAGCGCCTCTCGCCGACGGCCAGCAGCGTGCAGCGGCTGATCGAGCCGATGCAGCGGCGGGTCGAGTTTGCCGATGTGGTGCTGCAGGTTCCGCGGCGCAGCGGCGAAGTGGTCTGGCTGAAGTTGAAGGGCCTGCCGAGATTCGATCGCGACGGTGAGTTCATCGGTTACCGCGGATGCATCCACGACATCAGTGCGCAACGCGCAGTGGAGCAATCCCTGCGCGATGCGGAGAATCGCCTGCGCACTATCACGGACAATATTCCGGCGCTGATTTCCTACATCGACGCCGACCGAGTGTTCCGATTCAACAACCGGACGTACACCCAGTGGCTGAGAAGGCCTTTGAGCGAAATCACCGGCAAGGCGCTGACCGAAGTGTACGCGCCGCCCACCTACGCCCGCATCAAGCCCTATCTGGACCGTGCTTTCGCTGGCGAGGAGGTCAGTTTCGAACTGGAGCGCACCCGCACTCGCGAGCGTCACGTGCGGGTGACCTATGTGCCGGATGTGGCGCCGGGCGGCGGCGTGGTCGGGGTCTACGGGATGATCCACGATGTTTCCCGGTTCAAGGACATCGAGCGTCAGCTGCGCGAGCTGTCCCAGATCGACGGGCTCACCCAGCTCGCCAATCGGCGCCGCTATGACGAGCGTCTGGGGCATGCGCTGGCCCTCAGTGACCGCACTGGGCAGGCGCTGGCCCTATTGTTTCTGGATTTGGACAGGTTCAAGGAGCTCAACGACGCGCTTGGTCACGAGGCCGGCGATCAGGCGTTGGTCGAGTTCGCCAAGCGGCTCAAGCGCTGCGCGCGCGAGTCCGACACGGTCGCTCGCCTCGGCGGCGATGAGTTCGTGGTCATCTTGGAAAACGTCGATGGCCCGCAGTCGGCAATCACCGTGGCCGAGAAGATACTGGCTGCGATGCAGACGCCGCTGCGGCTGTCGGATCAATCCTGGCCATGGTCGACCAGCATCGGCATCGCCCTGCGCGTAGGCCCGGGTATGGATGAGGAGGCGCTGCTGCGCGCAGCCGACCGGTCCCTGTATGCGGCCAAGGCGGCCGGGCGAGGATGTTATCGGCTGGCAGGCGAGTGCAGTTCGCCAGATGATGCGGATGCGCCCTAGCCGGAGCGTCGCCGATGCGCGGCGCTCACCGCGTGACTGCGAAAGCCGCTGCCAAAGGGCAACAGCCGTGGGCTAACTTCCGCCCATCGCCACGCGCAGCGCTTCCACCCGGGCAGCATTGACGCCCCGGTCGGAATAGCCGGCGCGCGAGGCCGAGCGGACGTGGACCACCTCAGTGGCGTCATCGAAGAGGAACTCGATGTCGTCAATGAAGCGGAACACCGCGCTGGTGGCCTGATGGTGCCAGTAGTCGCCTTCCTTGGTCTGGCTGACCAGGCCGAGCTGCGTGGCGGCGCGCTCCAGTGCGGCCTCGGTTTGCCCGCGGTCGCCCACATAGGCCAGCGGAGACACCTGCTGGGCCTGGCTGGAGACGCAGTTGGGGGTGCCCGGGCAGGCTCGCAGCTGCCCCTCGACCAGTCCCACCGGTGGCGGTGAGATGCGCGACCAGATGCTCAGTCCGGCAAAGATCACCACCACCAGCACCGCCAGTACCACCACCACCTTGAGGGCAAACAGCATCACTTTCATCGGCCTGCGCTGGTCCTTTGGGAAGCCGGCAGTATGCCAGCGCATGACGCGCGTATCGCAACTGTAGGCCTGCGGGCCTTCCACTGTCAGGCCGATATCAAGGCGTTACGCCGGCCGTTCATGCTGTTCGGATTCGTGGTCAACGCCGCCAACTGCCCGCTTTCGCGCTGTTCGAAATCGGTCGATCTGCGTTGGTGTGGCGCTAAGTGGTTGATCGATATGGGCTACGGTCCCTGGCATGGGACGTGCACCATCCGTTCACATCCATCACCACCCAAAGCAGCACAGATGAACGGATTCGCACTCGAACTCAAGACCGCCCTGCGCGCGGTTTTCGGCAAGCCGCTGTTTTCCGCCCTGGTGGTCGCCGTGCTCGCCGGCGGTCTGGGCTGCATGTTGTTCATCCTCGCGGTGATCAACGGCATGGTCTGGAAGCCGCTGCCCTTCCCCAACGCCGAGCGCATTGCGGCGGTTGGGATGGTCGACCCGTCCAGTCCTGACGACGATTTGAACGGGGTGATCGACCTCGATTATCTGGAACTGCAGCGTCGGCTGGCCGATCAGGGCGAACTGGCCGGCTACAGCAGCGGCACGGTGAATCTCAGCGATGACGGCCGTCCGGAGCGCTACTCGGGCGGTTTTGTCACCGCCAATCTGTTCAGCCATCTGGGCGTGCAGCCGCACATGGGCGTCGGCTTCCAGGCCGGCGACGATCAGCCCGGCGCCGCGCTCAAGGCGGCGATCTCCTACACCCTGTGGCAGCAGCGCTATGCCGCCGACCCGGCGATCATCGGCCGTGTCATCCGCGCCAACAGCGAGAACCATGAGGTGATCGCGGTGATGCCGCCGGGCTTTTCATTCCCCTCCAACGAGGACGTTTGGCTGCCGGCGACCATTGACCCGGCCCGCGATCCGGGTGCGGCCCGCTATCTGGCGCCGATCCTGCTGGCCCCGGGTGGTCTCGATTACAACGCCATCCAGACCAAGCTGGATGCCTGGCAGGCCGATCGGGTCACCGAACTCGGCCCGCAGGCGGCCGACCGGGTCCCGCGCGCGGAATACCTGGGCTTCCAGTTCATGGACCGCACCACCCGCAAGCTGCTCAATCTGATGCTGGTCGCGGTCGGCCTGGTGCTGCTCATCGCCTGCGCCAACGGTGCCAATCTGATGCTCAGCCGCACTTTGGCGCGCAGCGGCGAGCTGGCCGTGCGCTCGGCGCTGGGCGCCAGCCGCAGCCGCATGGCGATCCAGGTGTTCATGCAGTGTCTGATCCTCAGCCTGGGTGCGACCGTGGTCGGCCTGGCCCTGGGCCGCATCGGCGTGGAATGGCTGAACCGGGTGTTCCTGAGCACCGAGGACGCCGCGCCGCGCTGGATGACCTTGGATTTCGACGGCCGGATGATGCTCATCGCGCTGGCGGTGGCGGTAGTCACCGCGCTGGTCACCGCGGCGGTGCCGGCGCTGCGCGCAGCAGGGGTCGGCGTGGCCCAGGTGCTGCGCGACGGTGGTCGCGGCAGCAGCGGCGGCTGGTTCGCGCGCATCTCGCGCGGGCTGGTGGTGATGGAGGTGGGCCTGTCCTGCGCGCTGCTGATCATGGCGGCGATGATGGTCAAGGTGGTCCACGGGTTGTCACAGCAGGATCTGGGTGTGCAGGGTCAGGGGCTGCTGACCGCCAGACTGGGACTGTTTCCCAACACCTATCCCACCGGCGAGGACCGCTACGCGCTGTTCCAACGCATCTCCCAGGCAGTCAAAGACACCCCTGGCGTGGTCGATGTGGCGCTGAGTACCACGTTGCCGGGCAAGATGGGCGGCTACTCGGCGACCCAGATCGAGGGCCAGAGCGCTGCCGATGGTCGCCGTCCCTACACCCGCTGGGGCGCCATCGACGAGGGCTTTGCCGAGACCTGGCAGCTGCGCCTGCGTCAGGGTCGTTTCTTCGACGGCCGTGACCGCGCCGACAGCGAGCCGGTGGCGATCATCGACGGCACCTATGCGCAGCGGATCTTCGGCGATACCGATCCCCTGGGCCGGCGCATCGAGCTGGAGCTGGATGCCGGTCAGGTGACCCATTACACCGTGGTCGGGGTGACCGCACCGGTGCACCTGGAGGACCCCGGCGACGACATCATGCCCGCGGTACTGCTGCCGCTGGCGCAGAATCCGGAGCGTTTCGTGACCGTGGCGGTGCGCACCAGCGGCGAACCGATGGCCTTTGCGCAGACCCTGACCCAGGTGATGGCCAAGGTTGATCCGGACACCCCGCTGTACTGGCTGGAGGACTTCGACATGGTGCTCGCCGAATCGACTCTGGGCGAACGCATCCTGGCCAAGCTGTTCTCGACCTTCGGGCTGGTCGCACTGCTGCTCGCCGCTGGTGGCTTGTACGGCGTGGTCTCCTTCGCGGTCAGCCAACGGACCCGCGAGCTGGGCGTGCGCCGAGCGCTGGGTGCGCCAGACCGGCGCATCCTGCGCAGCGTGGTCGGTCGCAGCGGCGTGGAGGTGGGAATCGGCATGCTCGCCGGCCTGGGGCTGGGATTGTTCATGTCCAGTCTGCTCGGCGGCATGCTGCAGCAGGAGTCCGGGGCGGACGGGCTGAGCACCCTGGCGGTGGTGTTCGCGCTGGGCGCGGTGGCGGCGATGGCGGCGCTGATTCCCGCCCGCAAGGCGCTGCGCGTGGATCCGATGGTGGCCTTGCGCTGGGACTAGACTCATGATCACTGAACTCAAGCACGCCTGGCGCGGATTGCTCAAGTCGCCCGGCTACAGCAGCGCCTGCATATTGATACTGGCCGCCGGCATCGGTCTGTCGCTGTACATGTTCGGCGCCATCAACGGCTTCATCCTCAAGCCCTTGCCATTTACCGATGGCGACAGGCTGGTGCACCTGGAGGCGGCGCACTCGCGCGATCCGGGCAACACCGGCGAGCCCAGCCTGCATGACTATGTCGACCTGCGCCGCGATCAGCGCGTGTTGAGCGGACTGCACGCCTACGACGAGGGCACCATCAACTTGAGCGATGGGGTGCGGCCGGAGCGCTACGACGGCGCCTTCGTCAGCGGTGAAGCATTCAGCGCGCTGGGTCTGGAGCCGCTGCTGGGGCGCAATTTCAACGCCGCCGACGAGGCGCCCGGTGCAGCTCCGGTGGTACTGATCGGCTATCAGCTGTGGCAGAACCGCTTCGCCGGTGCGGCCGATATCGTCGGTCAGCCGATCCGTCTCAACGGCCAAGCCGCCACCATCATCGGGGTGATGCCGCAGGGCTTTCGTTTTCCGCGCATGCATCAGGTGTGGACCCTGCTCGACACCAATGTCGCCGCGCAGCCGCGCAATCAATCGCGCGGGGTGGAGATCTTCGGCCACTTGGCGCCAGGGCAGACCCTGGCCTCGGCGCAGCAGAGCTTTGCCACGCTGATGGCCGAGCTGGCTCAGCGCCACCCGGACACGGTGCGCGGCGATCTGGCGGTGGTCAAACCCTATGCCGAGGAATTCATCAATCCGATCACTCGCAAGATCCTGTTCACGATGCTCATTGCGGTGGTGCTGGTGCTGCTCATCGCCTGCGCCAACGTGGCCAATCTGATGGTGGTGCGCGGCAGCTTCCGGGCCCGTGAGTTGGCCTTGCGCAGCGCCATCGGCGCCGGGCGCGGGCGGCTGGCCTTCGGGGTGTTTGCCGAAGCCGCACTGATTGCCGTCATCGCCGCCGCGATAGGCTGGTTGGGCGCGCAGTGGGGTGGGGCGCTGACCATTGACGCCATCCGCAATGGCGAGGATCCGCCGGTCTATTGGGTCGACTTCGCCGTCGACGGCTGGGCCTATCTGTTCACCCTGGCGGTGGTCGCGCTGTCCATACTGGCCGCCGGGTTCTATCCGGCGCTGCGCGCCGCCGGTCAGGCCAATGCGCCGCAGCTGCGCGACGGCGGTCACGGCGCCACCGATAGACGTTCCGGGCGATTGACTCGCACCCTGGTGCTGGCCGAGATCGCCTTTTGCACCGCGCTGCTGTGCGCGGCCGGGCTCACCGTGCGCAGCGTCTGGGAAATCCAAGCCGTGCCCACCGGCGCGCAGATGGATGGAGTGCTGACCGGCCGCCTGGGGATGTTCCCCAGCGCCTATCCGGAAGCGGCCGATCGTGCCGCCTTCGCGCAGCAGCTGCAGCGTGAGCTGAGCGCGGCGCCGGGCGTCGAGCGGGCCGCGCTGGCCTCCGCCGTGCCGATGCAGGGTGTGGGCGGTAGCGAGCTGCTGCTGGAGGGTGAGAACCTGCCGCCACCCGGTGAACGCGGTCTGTACGCCAATCATTCGGTGATCACCCCGGGCTACTTCGAGGTCTTCTCGGTGCCGCTGTTGGCCGGCCGGGACTTCAACGATCGCGATCTGGCCGACAGCCCGCCGGTGGCCATCGTCAGCAGCTCGCTGGCGCAGCGCTTGTGGCCGCGGCGCGAGGCGCTGGGGCAGCGTTTGCAGGCCGACCCGCGCAATCCCGACTCGCCCTGGCTTACCGTGGTTGGCGTGGTTGGTGATGTGATGATGGACATGGAGGAGTTCGGGGTGACCCGGCCCAATCTGGCCGAGCACATCTACCAGCCCCACGCGCAGCAGCCGTGGTCCTTCATGAGCCCGGTGTTGCGGGTTTCCGGTGAGCCGCAGGCCTTCGTCGAGACCCTGCGCAGCGCCACCGCGCGGCTGGATCCGGACATGCCGGTGTACTGGCTGCGCAGCATGGAAGACTGGATGGACGTGGTCTTGTTCGACTTCCGCCTGCTGGCCAATCTGTTTGGCACCTTCGCCGCCTTCGCCCTGGTGCTGGCCTGCGCCGGGCTCTACGCGGTGCTCGCCTATTCGGTGTCCACTCGCACCCGCGAGATCGGCGTGCGCCGTGCGCTGGGCGCTTCCCGGCACAGCATCGTTCGATTGATCGCCGGACAGGGCGCGCTACAGGTGGCCATCGGCCTGGGACTGGGCGCGCTGTTGGGCCTGGGCTTTGGCAAGGCGCTGTCGTTCATCCTCTACAAGGTCAGCAGTTTCGATCCGCTCACCTTTACCGCGGTCGCGGCGCTGCTTGGTGCCTCCGCGGCGCTGGCGACCTGGCTGCCGGCGCGCCGAGCGATGGCGGTGGAGCCGATGCGCGCGCTGCGCGATAGCTGATCACGCGCCCGGAAAGAACTCTACGG
This sequence comes from Gammaproteobacteria bacterium, assembly GCA_030430155.1. Lineage (GTDB taxonomy): Bacteria > Pseudomonadota > Gammaproteobacteria > Xanthomonadales > SZUA-5 > SZUA-5. The sequence goes on along the minus strand of JAUIFV010000015.1, from coordinate 33,314 downwards.
ACTGCCGGAGGAAAGCGATGTCTGAGATGCGTATGGCCCTGCGCCGACTGCTACGTAGCCCGCTGTACAGCCTGCTCGCCATTGCCCTGTTGGCGCTGGGCATCGGCGCCACCACCGGGCTGTTCTCCGCCGTTGACACGGTGCTGCTGCGCGCGCTGCCCTACCCGCAGCCGGAGCGTTTGAGCATGCTCTGGGTGGACGCCAGCGCGCAGGGCTACTCGGCCAATGACGTCACCAATCCGGCCGACCTGGCCGACTGGCGCCGCGAGCTGAGCAGCTTCGATGAGGTCGCCGGCTTCACCGTTTGGCAGGCCGATCTGACCGGACTGGGCGAGCCCGAGCAGCTGGCCGCCGCGCAGGTCACCCAGGGCTATTTCGGCGTACTCGGCGTGCCGCTGGCGCTGGGCCGTGACTTCAGCGCCGAGGAGGATCGTCCCGGCGGGCCGCGCGCGGTGATTCTCTCCCACGCCTTCTGGCGCGAGCGCTACGCCGGCGATGCTGCGGCGCTGGGCCAGGCGCTGGTGTTGGACGGCGAACCGCACACCATCATCGGCGTCGCCGCGCGCGGGCTGGTCGCACCGACTTTGAGTGCTCGAGCGCTGTGGCGCCCGCTGCAGGGCGATACCGAGCTGCGCGGCAACTATTTCCTCACCGCCATCGGCCGGATTGCCGCCGGCGTTACGCCCAGCGCCGCGCAGGCCGAGTTCGACGCCTTGCAACAGCGCCTGGCGACGCAGTATCCGAGTACCAATCGCGGTCATCGTGGCCAGCTGCAGCCGCTGGCCGAGTTCATCGCCGCCGGCCTGCGCAGTCAGCTGTGGGTGATGTTCGCAGCCACCTTCGTGGTGCTGGCGGTGGCGCTGGCGATCCTGATCAATCTCGGTCTGGCCAGGGTGACCCGCGACCGCCGCGAGTGGGCGGTGCGTTCGGCGCTGGGCGCCGGGCGCTGGCGCTTGCTGCGGTTAGCGGCGATGGAAGCGCTGCTGCTGGCCGTTGCCGGCGTGTTGCTGGCGTTGCCGCTGGCACAGGCGGTGCTGTCTTTCGTCAGCGGCAGCCTGCTCGGCGGCGGCATTGCGCTAGCGCCGGCCCTGGACTGGCGGGTGCTGCTGTTCTGTGTGGCGCTGGGGCTGCTGGCCAGTTTGAGTTCTGCCCTGCTGCCGACCCAGCTGGGCACTCGATTCCGACTCGCCAATGCGCTGCGCGAGGGCGATCGCAGCAGCGCCGGAGCCAAGCGCGGCGAGTGGCTGCGCGGCGGCCTGGTGGTGATGACCTTCGCCCTGGCGCTGATGCTCAGTGTCGGCGCCGGACTGTTCCTGACCAGCCTGGACCGCCTGCGCGAGGTGGATCCGGGCTTCAGGCCGGAGGGCGTGGCCACCTTTACTCTCAATCTCAATGCGCAGCGCTATCCGGATCGCGAGTCGCTGGTGGCTTTTGCCGATCAGCTCCGTGAACGCATGGACGCGGTGCCCGGCGTGACCGTCAGCGGCATGACCAGCGCCTTGCCGCTGTCCAACTTCGTCAGCGACACCCAGGTGCTGCCGGAGGGTATGGATCCGGGCGGCGACGGCGCGCGAGCCTTCTACAACAAGGCCAGCCCCGGCTATCTGCAGGCGATGGGCGCGACCCTGCTGCGCGGTCGGGAGTTCACCCAGGCCGACAACCGCGACGGGCCCTGCGTGCTGCTGGCCAATCAGGCTTTCGCCCAGGCGCACTTTACCGGCGACCCGCTCGGCAAGCGGGTCAGCCTAAATCATCAAAGCCAGTCCCCCATACACTGCGAAGTCATCGGCGTGGTGGCTGATGTTCGCGGCAATCAGCTCGCCATCCCCGAGGTACCGTCGCTCTATCTGCCCCTGAACTACTTTGGCAATCGATTTCTGTTCGTCGTCGCCCGCGGGCAAAGCGAACCTGCCGCGCTGCTGAATGATCTGCGCGCTGCGGTTGCGGCGGTCGACCCGCTGCTGGCAATGGGCAACCCGCAGACCATGACCACCCTGGTGGAAGCGGCAATGAGCAACGAACGCACCTTGGCCGGATTGAGCAGCGCCTTTGCCGCCGTCACCCTGCTGCTGGCGGCGCTCGGCGTCTATGGCGTGCTGTTGTACAGCGTGACCCAGCGTCGCCGCGAGCTGGGCGTGCGCGCCGCACTGGGCGCCGACCGCTGGAGTCTGGTCACCCAGGTGGTGGGTCGCGGCCTGCGGCTGGCCGCTGTGGGCATAGCGGCCGGATTGGTGCTGGCGGTGCTGGCCGGCAGCGCGATCGAATCGCTGCTCTACCAGACCCAGGCGCTGGAATGGCCGGTGCTGCTGGGTGTGGCCACGCTGCTGGTGGCGCTGGCGGTGCTGGCGACCCTGCCGCCGGCGCTGCGCGTCTCGCGGAGTGATCCGATGGCGGCTTTGCGGCAGGATTAGCCGGCCGGCACGGCGCGGTGGAATGGCTGAGATTGATCTTTGCCGATCTGCTCTGAGGAGCGCCGGCATCTTGCCGGCATGCGCTTGGCTTTGCTGTGCGGGCATCTTCAGTCCATCTTGATGTGCTTGCGGTATCAGGAGCGATGCCGGCGAGACGCCGGCGCTCTGTATGTTGCGCGCTGATGTGGAGATCCGGCCTTGCGTAGGGCTGATCTTCCACCACCGACCCCGCGAAAAATGATGTTCGTCGACCCGGTCAGGGTCCGTTCGACCGCGGACGGTGACCGGACAGCGAACGACCGATCTTCGCCGCGATGCGTTGTAAGTCATTGAATCATATAGCTCCAGATGTTGGCATGCCGCTTGCAACGTATGAGATGCAAGCAACGATGCAGAGCGAAGGAGCACAGTCATGCAACGGTTCGGTATTCCCACCTGGCGTCACGGTGTCGCGGGTCGCGGTGCCAAACAGTTCAATCCCGGTGCAGGCAAGACGCTGCTGCTGATTGCGCCCTGGCTGACTCTGAGCGCGATTGCCAGCAACGTTGGCGAGCATCGACCCATCGAGCAGGCCGTCGCCCCCACTGTCAGCGCGGTGGCCACCGTAGACCAGCGTTCAGAGCGTCGTATGGCCACGCTCAAGACCGCGCTGGACTGCAATGCCGACAAGCGCGAGCTGGTGCTGCACCTGGTCGCCCAGCGGTGAAGGGCTGGCGGCTGGATCTGCGCCTGGCCTGGGAGCGGCTGCGTCGCGATCCCTGGACCACCCTGGCACTGGTGATCGTGCTGGGTCTGGGGACCGGCGTCGGCGGTGCCCTGGTTGGCTGGCTCCAGCCGCTGCTGTATTCGCCGCTGCCCTACGCCCAGGGCGAGCGTCTGGTCTATGTCTGGCAAACCGAGCGCGGCGCCGACGCCACGCTGGCGCCGACTTCGATGCCGGATCTGGAGGATTGGATCGCCGATGCACGCACCCTGGAGAGCTTCGCCGGCTATCTGCGCCAGCAGCTGGCGGTGGAGAACAGCCAGGGCGGGCGCGAGCGCCGCAGTGCCCTGGCGATCACCGCCGGATTGCCCACCCTGCTCGGCCTGCAGCCGCACCGCGGACGCTTTCTGAGCGCGACAGAGGATGCCGTGGAGGCGCCGGCCTCGGTGGTCCTCGGCTACGACTATTGGCAGAGCCGCTTTGCCGGTTCGGAGGCGGTCATCGGCGAGGAGATTTCGTTGGAGGGTGAGCCGCATCGGGTGGTCGGGGTCATGCCCGAGCAGCGCGGCTGGGGGCTGGATGCCGATCTTTGGATCTCCCTGTATCGCAGTCAGTCCGCCTTCGCCGCCGAGCGCGGCGTGCACAACACCACGGCGCTGGCGCGGCTGGCTCCGGGTCAGAATCTGGCCGCGGCGCAGGCCGAGATGCAGGCCATCGCGCTGCGCCTGATCGAGAAATACCCGGAGAGCAACGAAGGCCGGCAGGCTCGCGTGGTGCCGATGCATGACCATCTGGTCGCCGGCTGGCGCGACAGCTCCAATCTGGCCGGGGGCCTGGTCGCGCTGCTGCTGCTGACCGTGGCGTTGAATCTGATCCTGCTGCTGGGCGCCCGCCACGCGACCCGTCGCGGCAGCCTCTCGGTACAGGCGGCGCTGGGCGCTGCCCCGGGTCGGCTGTTCCGACAGCTGCTGCTAGAACATGCGCTACTGGCCGCAGGCGGGATGCTGCTGGCGCTGCTGTTGGCGCAGGCTGCGCTGGCCTGGGCGCGGGTCAATCTGCCGCTGGGCAACTTCGACGCCAGTCAGATTGCACTGCAGCCGGCGGTGATTGGCGCGATGGCCCTGCTCAATCTGGGTCTGGCGCTGCTGATCGGCAGCTGGCCGGCGCGTCGCGCCAGCCGCACCCTCGCCCTGGGCGCGCTGGATGCCGACGGCCGCAGCGCCATTGGCGGCGTGGATCGGGCGCGACTGGCGCGCCGACTGCAGATGGTGCAGGTGTCGATGGGTCTGCTCGCAGTCAGCGTGGCGGTGCTGTTGGCCTCCAGCGCGGCCAAGGTCGCCAAAGTCGATCCCGGTTTCCGCGCCGACGGCGTGGTGCAAATGCAGGTGGAGCTGCCCGGGGCGCGATACCCCTTCCCCGGGGTGGAGAACTATCCCAACTGGCCGGCGGTACAGCAGCTGCAGACGCGGGCGCTGGCCGAACTGGCCCAGGTTCCCGGTGTGGAGAGCTTGGCGCTGGCGCAGAATCAGCCGCTGCAGTCGGGCTGGACCACCACGGTCACCCCGCAGTACATGCTCGAAGGCGAGCAGCCGGAGGATGAAACCACGCTGCGCGCGATCAGCCCCGGTTATCTGCAGACGGTGGGCGTACCGCTGCTGGCCGGGCGCGATCTGAGTGTCGCCGATCGCGCCGATGCGCCTCCGGTGGCGCTGGTCAATCAGGCCTTCGTACGCCGCTGGTATCCGGATGCCGATCCGCTCGGCAAGAAGGTCCAGTTCTTCGGCCAGCTGCGCGAGATCGTTGGCGTGGTCGGCGACGTGCGCTTCGCCGGTCTGGCCGAGGATCTGCAGCCGGCAATCTACCCGCCGCTGGCGCAGGCGCCGTTCAGCGGCTTCAGCGTGCTGGCCCGCACCAGTGCCGAGCCTGCGCAGGTTCTGCCGCCGCTGCGCGAAGCGCTGTGGCGCATCGAGTCCGAGGCGACCATCTTCAACAGCGGGCCGCTGCAGCAGAGTCTGGCCAAGGCAATGGCGCCGTGGCGATTGGGTGCCGGTCTGGCGCTGGGCCTGGCCGCGGTGGTCGGGGTGCTGATGCTGACCGGGCTGTTTGCGCTGATGGCGGGCGAGGTGAGTGCGCGCAATCGCGAGATCGCGGTGCGCCGCGCCCTGGGTGCGCAAAATCAGGATGTTGGCAGCTGGCTGATCGCACGCCTGGCCTGGGTGTTGCTGCCGGGTATCGCTCTTGGGCTGTTCCTGGCCTGGCTGGCAGCCCCGCTGCTGGGTTCGGTGATCTACGGCATATCGCCGCATGATCCGCTGAGCTTCGTACTCGCAGCGGTGCTGGTGGTGGCAATCGCAACCTTGGCGGCGATGGTGCCTTTGCGCCGCGCACTGGCGGTGGCGCCGATGGGCGTGTTGCGAGGCTGATAGTCGACGGCGGCAGCCCGGTTCTCATCAAATCCGTTCGCAAGCGGCTAAACTGGTGCCTTCGCCGGTTTGGGTGGGACTGCGCATGATTACGATGAAGTACCGATTTGCCCGCTGCGCGCTGCGCCACGCGACGCGCATTGCAGCGATTGCTGCGCTAATGCTGTTGGTGGCCTGCGGCTCCACCTCCAAGCTGCGCACCGAATCCAGCTCGGCACGGCAACAGATCGGCGACTACGATCGGGTCGAGGTGATCAACTTCGACGCTACCGCCACCAAGCAGTCCGACGATGAGAAGAAGCTGGCTGATTTCCTCGCCGCGCTGGCCGAGGCGCGTTCGGAATTCGCCGACCGCATCGCCGCCGAGCTCACCGAACGCCAGGCCTTCGAGGAGGTTTCGCGGGATCCGTTGGAAGGCCGCGCGCTGCGGGTCAGCGGCACCATCACCCGATTCGAAGAAGGCAATGTCGCCGCGCGGATGGTCACCGGCTTTGCCGGCCAGGCCCACTTCGAAGCCACGGTAACGGTGGCCGACAACCAAAGCGGCGAAGTGCTGGGCACCTTTGACGTGGACCGCAACAGCTGGCCGCTGCCGATCGGCGCCTCCAGCAACGCGGTGCAGAACGTCGGCACTTTCATGGGCGGCGCGGCCAATCGCATTGCCGATGAACTGGCCATCGCCCGGGGGGTGATGAAGCGGGACCGGAGTCGGTAGGCCAGGGGATGTGGCCTGGGGTCGAGAGGCGAGGGCTCCGGGCACGACGTGTAGGGCACAGGGCCCAGGGCCCAGGATTGAGGAGCGCGGGCGTCTCGCCCGCATCGCCCCTGATCAAACATCAGGAACGGCTGCATCAGGGTATGGCGTTGATGGTGCTGCTGGGCAGGTAGCGGTGACCGGGATGGCAACTGACTGTTCGAAATCGAACACTTTGCAGGGTACATTGGGTCCTGGTTAGACCTCCACGTGACCTTGAACCGCGCAATGGCAGGGAAAAGCGCAGCGCGCGCAAGCCTGGCACGGCCCTTGCTCAACCATCGGTATTTCCAAGGCGAGCAAGCGCATGAATGATCCGGTGATTGAGCTCAAAGGCGTCGAAAAATCCTATCCGCTCAAGGGCGGGCGCAGTTGGGTGCTGCGGCAGATCAATCTGGCCGTCAATCCCGGCGATTTCCTCTCTATCATGGGGCCGTCGGGATCGGGCAAGAGCTCGTTGCTGAACATCCTGGGTTTGCTCGACAGCGAGTTCAGCGGCGAATACCTGCTCGCCGGTGAGGCGGTACACGGCGCCAGCGAGAAGCAGCGCAAGCAGCTGGCCCGTGACCACATCGGCTTCATCTTTCAGCACTATCACCTGCTCGACGATCTGACCGTCTATGAGAACCTGGATCTGCCGCTGAGCTACCGCGACGTCTCCGCCGCCCAGCGCAAGGCCCGGGTCGGCGACGTGCTGGACCGATTCCAGATCGTCGGCAAGAAGGACCTCTACCCCAATCAGCTTTCCGGCGGGCAGCAGCAGCTGGTCGCGGTGGCGCGTGCGGTTATCACCGAACCCAAGGTGCTGCTTGCCGACGAACCCACCGGCGCGCTGCACTCCACCCAGGGCCAGATGATCATGGATCTGCTCTCCGAGCTGAACGGGCAGGGCATGACCATCGTGCAGGTCACTCACAATCCCGACTACGCCGCGCGCGGCAATCGCCGCGTCGATTTGTTTGACGGCTGGCTGCAGCCGGCGGAGCAAGGGGCGGCGCAATGACCGCTGCCGCACCGATCCTGATCGCCGACGACCAGCGCGACGTACTCCAGGCCCTGCGCCTGATGCTCAAGTCCGAAGGCTTCGCCACGGTGACCGTATCCGATCCCGACGAGGCCATCGAGGCGGTGCGCAGCAAGGCCTTCGCCGCTGCCCTGTTGGATCTGAACTACACCCGCGACACCACCTCAGGGCAGGAAGGGCTGGATCTGATCGCCAAGCTGCGCGAGCTGGATGCCGACCTGCCGATGGTGGTGATGACCGCTTGGGGAACCATTGATCTGGCGGTGCAGGCGATCCGCGCCGGTGCCGGCGACTTCGTCGAAAAGCCCTGGGACAACCACCGACTGCTCAGCGTGCTGCGCAATCAGATCGACCTCGGTCAGGCGCGGCGCAAGGCCAATCGGCTGCAGGCCGAAAACGACATCCTCAAGGCCGACGAGCGCGCCGACTCCGGCGAGTTCATCGCCGAAAGCGCGGTGATGCGACGGGTGATGACTATGGTCGACAGGGTCGCTCCCGCCGACGCCAACGTGCTGATTACCGGTGAAAACGGCACGGGAAAGAGCGATCTGGCCGAGCTGATCCATCAGCGATCAAAGCGCAGCGATCAGGCCTTTATCAAGGTCAACATGGGCGGCATCAGCGAGCATATTTTCGAAAGCGAAATGTTCGGTCACGTGCGCGGCGCCTTCACCGACGCCAAAGCCGACCGCATCGGCCGTTTCGAGCTGGCCGACGGCGGTTCGTTGTTTCTGGACGAGATCGGCAACATCCCGCTGTCGCAGCAGGCCAAGCTGCTTCGAGTGCTGGAGGACGGCGAGTTCGAGCGGGTCGGCTCTTCGCGCACCGTCGGCGTGGACGTGCGCGTGGTCTCGGCGACCAACGCCGACCTGGACGCGCTGATCGGTGAATCGCGCTTTCGGCAGGATCTGCTGTTCAGGCTCAACACCGTGGAGATCCGCCTGCCGCCGCTGCGCGAGCGCGAGGGCGACATCCTGCTGCTCGCCCAGCGCTTCCTGCACAGCCACGCCGAGCGCTATCGCCGCGACGGCATGAGCCTGTCGGCCAGCGCACAGAGCGCGCTGCGCCGCTACGGATGGCCGGGCAACGTCCGCGAGCTCAACCACATCCTGGAGCGGGCCGTGCTGATGGCCAGCGGCAGCCAGATCGACGCCGACGACCTGCAGCTGAAGGGCTCCGGCAGCCGCGCCGAGACGGCCAATTCAGGCGGCATGGAAGGCATGACCCTGGACGCCGCCGAAGAGGTCCTGATCCGCCAGGCCCTGGTCCGCAGCAGCAACAACCTGAGCCACGCCGCTGATGCCTTAGGGTTGAGTCGCGCGGCGCTGTATCGGAGGTTGGAGAAGTATGGGATTGAGGCGTCTTAGCAGGGCACAGGGCCCAGGGCTCAGGGCCCACGTCCGTCGGAGCGCGCCTTTCCTGGGCCCTGGGCCCTGCGCCCTGGGCCCTCACCCACGACTCAAAGAGCCAACTTGCCCGATGACCTTCACCACCCCTACAACTCGCCATGCGCCCCCAACCTAAACTAGCCCCCACCGGCGGTGCCGCCTTCGAGCGCAAGCTCTGGCAGGCGGCGTTGATGACCGGGCTGCCGGCGGCGCTGTTGGCGCTGGCCTTGCTGGTGTTCGGCTCGCCTGAGGGCGATTTGCGCTGGATGCTGATAGCTCTGCTGCCGATCATCTGGCTGTGGGGCGCCTATGCGCTGCGCAACCGGGTGGTGTTTCCGCTCTACACCCTGTCCAATCTGCTCGAAGCGCTGCGCGAGGGGGACTACAGTCTGCGCGGCACCCGCGCTCATCGCGGTGATGCCATGGGCGACGTGGTTTGGGAAGTCAACACGCTGGCGCAGACGCTGCGTGAGCAGCGCCTGCAGGTGGAAGAAACCCTGGTGCTGCTGACCAAGGTGTTGGCCAACATCGATTTCGCCATTTTGGCCTTCGACGATGGCGGTAGGCTGAAGCTCATCAACCCGGCCGCCGAGCGCCTGCTTGGGGTCAAGCGCGCCGCGGCGCAGGGCCGCAGCGCCGTCGAGCTCGGTGTGGCTGAGGTGCTGGAGGGGCCTTCGCCGGTCACCATCAGGCGCAGCTTCCCCGGTCGCGCCGGCAGTTTCGAAGTGCGCCGGGCGCAGTTTCGCCAGGGCGGTTTGCCCCATCAGCTGCTGGTGATCACCGATCTCTCTCGCGCCCTGCGCGAAGAAGAGCGACAGACCTGGCAGCGGCTGATCCGGGTGCTGGGGCACGAGTTGAACAACTCGCTGGCGCCGATCAAATCGATGGCCGAAACCCTGGAGCGGATGTGCGAACGGGTCGAGGCCGATGCCGAATGGCACGAGGACGTGCAGGGCGGTCTGGCCTTGATCGGATCGCGCGCCCAGGCGCTGACCCGGTTCATGACCGGTTACACCACCCTGGCCCGACTGCCGCCGCCGGATCTGGTCAGCCTGTCGCTCAAACCGCTGGTGGAACGAGTGGGCCAGCTGGAGCAGCGCGTGCCGGTACAGGTGCTGCCCTGTGATGACGTGCAGATCGAGGCCGACCCCGATCAGCTGGAGCAGGCGCTGATCAACCTGGTCAAGAACGCCGCCGAAGCATCGGCCAGCAGCGGCGGCAGCGTGCAGCTGAGCTGGGCCCAGCGCGGCGGCGCGATCGAGATCGAAGTGATCGACGAAGGCCCCGGCCTGTCCCGTACCGAAAACCTGTTCGTCCCCTTTTTCACCACCAAGCCCGGCGGCTCCGGCATCGGCCTGGTCCTGTCCCGACAAATCGCCGAAGCGCACGGCGGCTGGGTCAATCTGGTCAACCGCAAGGACCGCAGCGGTTGCCGAGCGGTGCTGGCGGTGCCTGTTCCGGGTCTAGGGCTGAGGGCTGAGGGCTGAGGAAGAGCGGGCTGAGGCGAGATCGGAGCTTTTTGGCTTCGATGCAGGCTCTCGGTGCGATTATGGGCCAAGCAAGAGAGCGCTTCGACGAGGAGACTCTTTTCCTCAGCCCTCAGCCCTCAGCCCTTTTCTTCGTCCCAGCCCTCAGCCCTGAGCCCGACCGACAGGCAACCGCAACCGAAACCGCGTACACCCCGGCCGACTGTCAAAACTCATCTCGCCGTGGTGTTCGCGGGCCACGCTGTCGACCACGGTCAGGCCCAGGCCGCTGCCGTCGGCGCGCCCGGAGTAGCCGGCCTGCAGCACCCGCGACTGCCGCTGTGGCGGAATGCCGGGACCGTTGTCTTCCACTTCCACTCGCAGCACCAGACGCTGCATCTGCCCGGCGATGCGCTGATGATGGTCGGCGCGGGTGCGGACGATGACTCGGTTAGCCCCGGCCTGCGCGGCATTGCGAACCAGGTTGAGTAAGGCCTGTACCAGCCGCGGGTGGTCCAGGGGCAGTTCCGGCAGGCTGGGGTCGTAGTCGCGGGTCAGGCTGAGCTGGTCGCCGAACTCGGCCTGGGCCAGCTGGCAGACGTGCTCGGTGACCCGATGCACGTTGATCGAGACCGGATTGCTGACGCTGGGTCCGCCGTGCAGCTGGGCGACCAGACCATCGATGCGCTGGGTTTCCTCGACGATCAGCTCGGCCAGCTCGCCGGCCTGATGATCCGGCGCCGCGCGCGCCAGCAGCTGTGCTGCACCGCGGATGGCGCCTAAGGGGTTGCGCACCTCGTGGGCGATCATACGGCCGAAGGCGGTGGCGCTGGCGCCGGCATTCGCCACCGACGGCTGCAGCTCCACCAGCAGCAATTCGCTGTCCCGATCCCGTATCGGCGTCACCCGGATATCCAGCGCCAAGCTGCTGTTGCCGTCCAGACTGGCCTGCAAGTGCCGCGACAGGGTGGTTTGCTGGGCCTCCAGCGCCCGGCTAAGCAGCGGCGCGACCTGGGGCTGGTCGAGCAGTTCCGGCAGCGGCTGACCCAGCCAGCGGCGAGCGCCGCCGGCCTCGGTCAGCGCCGCATTCAGCCACTGCACGCGGCCGTCCGGCTGCACCAATGCGACCAGCGCGCCGAGGGCGTCCAGCGTGCTCAGGATGGGGCTGTCGGGGTCGACGCTCATGGTGGATTGCGCGAACGCTGGCGGAGTCGCAGTGTACTATCGGCGGCTGTTCATCACTGCTGGGGATGGCCCATGCGCAGCCTGCTAACCTCCTTACTGATCCTGGCCTTGCTCGGCAGTTCAGCGCTCGCACGCCCCTTCGACGCCGACGCGCTGGTGCGGCTCAAACGGCTGTCTGATGTGCAGGTTTCCTCCGATGGCTCGCTGGCGGTCTACGCCCTGCGCGAGACCGACATGGAGGCGAACAAGGGTCAGACCCGGATTTGGGCGCTGTCGCTGCTGGCCGAAGACGCCCAGCCGCGCCCACTGACCGCCTTCGGCAGCGGTAGCCCGCGCTTCTCCGCCGACGGCGCCAGCCTGTATTTTCTGTCCTCGCGCAGCGGCAGCTCGCAGGTGCATCGGCTGGATCTGAACGCACCCGGTGAGGCGGTCGCGGTGACCAATCTGAGCATCGATGTGTTGAGCTTCGACGTGGTGCCTGGCGGCAAGCAGCTGCTGCTCTCGCTGGCGGTGTTCCCGGACTGCGCCGATATCGCTTGCACTGTGCAGCGCAGCAAGGCGCAGGCCGAGGCTGAAGTCACAGGGCAAGTCTACGACCGACTATTCATCCGCCATTGGGACGCCTGGAAGGACGGTCGCCAGAATCATCTCTATTCCGCAACGCTGGACGAGGATGCACTGGGTGATCAGGCGCTACGGCGGTTGTCGGTCGGCCTGGACGGCGACGTGCACAGCCAGCCCTTCGGCGGCGACGGCGACTACACTCCCAGCCCGGACGGCCAGTCCGCGGTTTTCGCCCTGCGCGTGGCGGGCAAGAGCGAGCCCTGGTCGACCAATTTCGACCTCTGGCAAGTGCCTTTGGACGGTTCGGCGCCGCCGCGCAACCTCACCGCTGACAATCCGGCGGGCGACGCCAGCCCGGTGTTCTCACCCGACGGCAAGTCGCTGGCCTGGCTGGCCATGAGCAAGCCGGGATTCGAGGCCGACCGTCAGCGCATCCTGCTGCGCGATCTGGCCAGCGGCGCCACCCGCGAAGTGGCTCCGGTCTGGGACCGTTCGCCGGGTTCGCTGGCCTTCAGCCACGACGGCAAGACTCTGCTGGTAACCGCCAACGATCTGGGCCATTCGCGGCTGTTTGCCATCGATGTGGCCAGCGGCAGGGCCACCGCGCTCAGCGGCGACGGCTGGGTGGGCGGCTTTGCGGTCAGCGGCAAGCGGGTGCTGTTTGAGCGCGACGATCTGTCCAGTCCGGTGGACTTGTACAGCGTCTCGCTGCGCGGTGGTCCGGTGGTTCGCCATACCCAGGTCAACGCGGCGGCGATGGCCGAGTTGCAGTTCGGCGCCGCCGAGCAGTTCAAGTTCGCCGGCTGGAACGACGAGTTGGTGCACGGTTGGGTAGTCAAGCCGGTTGGCTATGAGCAGGGGCAGCGCTACCCGCTGGCCTTCATCGTCCACGGCGGTCCGCAGGGCTCGATGGGCAATCACTTCCACTACCGCTGGAATCCGCAGACCTACGCGGGCCAGGGCTACGCGGTGGTCTTCATCGATTTCCACGGCTCTACCGGCTACGGCCAGGCCTTCACTGACTCGATCACCGGCGACTGGGGCGGCAAACCGCTGGTCGACTTACAGAAAGGGCTGGCCCACGCCACCCAAAGCTACGCCTTCATTGACGGCGATCGCGCCTGCGCGCTGGGCGCCTCCTACGGCGGCTACATGATGAACTGGATCGCCGGCGCCTGGGCCGACCGCTTCGACTGCATCGTCAACCACGACGGCATACTCGACAACCGCTTCATGGCCTGGTCCACCGAGGAGCTATGGTTCGTGGAATGGGAGCATGGCGGGCCGCAGCATCGGGTCGCCGCCAACTTCGAGAAATACAATCCGATCAATCTGCTCGCGCAGTGGCGCACGCCGATGCTGGTGATCCACGGCCAGCAGGATTTCCGGGTGCCCTTCGAGCAGGGTATTGCCACCTTCACCGCGCTGCAACGGATGGGTATCGAGAGCCGCTTCCTGCAGTTCCCGGACGAGAATCACTGGGTGCTCAAGCCGCGCAACTCGGTGCAGTGGCACCGCGAGGTGGAGCGCTGGCTCGCGCAGTATATGGGCGAGGCTGATTGATGAGTGCGCGGGCGCGACCGCGCATCGGGATGCGCAGGAGGCTGGGATGATCCGAATCATTGTGGCCCTCGCGATTGCCGCCGGCCTGGCGCTGATTGCCGGCTACCTGCTGCTGCAGCTGGTCACCGCCATCGTCGGCCGCAGCGGCGAAGCCCAGCGCCGAACACCGTCCGAGCAGGCCCGGCGCATCGGCTACAGCTACATCTTCGCCTGCTGGCTGATCTGCAGCGCGGTGCTGACAGCGCTGATTTGGGAATACTGGTTCGTCTAAGGCGAAACGCTGGCCAAGGCCGGTGCACCAGCTTTCGGCGCGTCCAGACCCAGCTCGCTGCGATAGCGCTTGTGCAGGATGGCGACCCGTTCCACATAGACCCGGGTCTCGTCGTAGGGCGGCACGCCGCCCCAGCGCAGCACCGCGTTCTCACCGGCGTTGTAGCCGGCGGTGACCAGACGCAGGTCGCCGTCGAACATGTCCAGCAGCATGCGCAGATGCTTGACCCCGGCGACGATGTTCTGGTCGGCGTCATAGGAGTTGGTCACGCCATACATCGCTGCGGTAGAAGGAATCAACTGCATCAGACCCTGTGCGCCGGCGGGGGAAAGCGCCTTGGGATTGAAGGCGCTTTCGGCGTGGATCACCGCGCGTACCAACGCCTCGTCCACGCCCTGGGTAGCGGCCGCCTTGCGGACCTGATCGCGGAACGCGTCGACGTTGAGGCCGGTGGCGGTCCAGTCCACGGTGGAGGTGACATCGCAGGCCGGGCAATAAACCCGGATCACCTTCAGCTTGGCCACGCCGCGCGGCTTGATATTGGTGTAGACGGTCACCCCGTTGCGGTCGGTGTACTTGTAGACATTGCCGGCCAACGCGGTCGCGCCGCATAGCGCGGCGGCAATCAACAGACCCTTGAACGTGGTTACCAGTGTTGACACTTGAGGCATTACCTGACGAACTCCTGGCAAGTGTCTGACAAATCGACCCGTTTGCCAACTAACACGCGCCGAATGCTTGACAACTGCTGCGAGAATGTGTCCGGCGTTCTACAATGGCCGGCTAGACACAGACAACGAAATCCATGGAAAGCTCCCCAGCCAAGCCGCGCAAGCTGTTTATCAAGACCCAGGGCTGTCAGATGAACGAGTACGACTCGTCGAAGATGGCCGACGTGCTCGCCGACTCCCACGGCCTGCAGCTGACCCAGGATGAGGCCGAGGCCGACGTGATCCTGATCAACACCTGCTCGATCCGCGAAAAAGCGCAGGAGAAGGTGTTCTCGCAGCTGGGCCGCTGGAAGAGCCTCAAGCAGGCCAATCCGGGGCTGGTCATCGGCGTCGGCGGCTGCGTTGCCTCGCAGGAAGGTGAGGCGATCATTCAGCGTGCGCCCTACGTCGATCTGGTCTTCGGTCCGCAGACCCTGCACCGACTACCGCAGATGGTCGAGCAGGCTCGTGGCGGTCAGCGTGGCCAAGTGGATATTTCATTCCCCGAGATCGAGAAGTTCGATCGCCTGCCCGAGCCGCGCGCCGAAGGCGCGACCGCGTTTGTCTCGATCATGGAAGGCTGCAGCAAATACTGCAGCTATTGCGTGGTGCCCTACACCCGCGGCGAGGAGATCTCGCGTCCCTTCGACGATGTGATTGCCGAGGTCGCCCAGCTGGCCGAGCAGGGGGTCAAGGAGATCACCCTGCTGGGGCAGAACGTCAACGCCTATCGCGGCGCGATGGAAGACGGCGGGGTCTGTGATCTGGGTCTGCTGATCCAGTTCGTCGCCCAGCTGCCGGGCATCGGGCGGATCCGCTTTACCACCTCCAATCCGTTGGAGTTTGACGACTCGCTGGTGCAGGCCTTTGCCGAAACCCCGACCCTGGTCAATCACCTGCACCTGCCAGTGCAGGCCGGCTCCGACCGCATCCTGGCGGCGATGAAGCGCGGCCACACCGTGCTTGAGTTCAAGCAGAAGATCCGCAAGCTGCGCAAGGTGCGGCCGGACATCACCATCTCCTCGGACTTCATCGTCGGCTTTCCCGGCGAAACCGAGGCCGACTTTGCCGCCACCTTGAAACTCGTGGAAGACATCGGTTTCGATCAGAGCTTCTCCTTCATCTACTCCAAGCGCCCCGGCACCCCGGCCGCCAACCTGCCCGATCCGGTGACCATGGCAGAGAAGAAGGCCCGATTGGCGCGGCTGCAGGCGCTGCTGGACAAGCAGGCGCGCGCCATCTCCAAGGCCATGGTGGGCCGCGTCGAGCAGGTGCTGGTGGAGGGGCCGAGCCGCAAGAATCCGCAGCAGCTGTGCGGCCGCACCGAAAACAACCGGGTGGTCAACTTCGACGGTCCGCCGCGTCTGGTCGGTCACTTCGTCGATATCGAGATCACCGAGGCGCTGGCCAATTCACTGCGCGGGCGGGTGGTCATCGACCGCGACCAGGAGGCCGCTTGAGCGCAGTGCAAAAGGTCGGCGAGCTGGCGGTCAAGACCCTGGTGCTGACCCCGGAAGACAACGAGCGGCTGGCCAATCTGTGCGGTCCCTTTGATCAGCATCTGCGCATGCTGGAGTTGCGCCTGGGCGTGCAGCTGCGCAATCGCGGCCACATCTTCGAGGTCACCGGCGCCGATGCGCCGCTGCAGTTGGCCGAACGCGCTCTGCTGGCGATGTATGAATCGACCGAGAGCGAGGTGCTGGACAACGCCCGGGTGCATCTGCTGCTTGCCGAGCTGGGCGCAGAGCGCCTCGATGAGCAGCAGTCCGAAGCCGCGCAGGAGGTCTTGATCAAGACCCGCCGCGGCACCATCCGCGGGCGCACCGGCAATCAGCGCCGCTACCTGCACGCCATCGCCACCCACGACATCAACTTCGGCGTTGGCCCGGCCGGCACCGGCAAGACCTATCTGGCCGTGGCCAGCGCGGTGGAGGCGCTGGAGACGCAGCGGGTGCAGCGGCTGATCCTGGTCCGGCCAGCGGTGGAAGCCGGCGAGAAACTGGGCTTTCTGCCCGGCGATCTGGCGCAGAAGGTCGATCCTTATCTGCGCCCGCTGTACGACGCCCTCTACGAGATGCTGGGTCTGGAGCGGGTCGGCAAGCTGATCGAGCGCAACGTCATTGAAGTGGCGCCGCTGGCCTACATGCGCGGTCGCACCCTCAACGATGCCTACATCATTCTCGACGAGGCGCAGAACACCACCATCGAGCAGATGAAGATGTTCCTGACCCGCATCGGCTTCGGCTCCACCGCGGTGGTTACCGGCGACGTCACCCAGATCGATCTGCCGCGCAAGAGCATGTCCGGCTTGCGTCAGGCCATCGAGGTGCTCAAGGAAGTGCAGGGGGTCAGCTTCACCTTCTTCCAATCCGGCGACGTGGTGCGGCATCCGATCGTGCAGAAGGTGGTGCAGGCCTACGCCCGCTTCGAGCAACAGGGCGAGTCCAAGCCCGCCGAGCCGCCGGCCGCGTCATCGTGAGCGAGATCAGCGTCCAGTACGGCCTGCCGCGACGCGGGCTGCCGGCAGCGCTGAGCATTCGCCGCTGGGCTCAGGCGGCTCTGGAGCACGTCGGCGAAGGCGGTCAGCTGTGCGTGCGGCTGGTCGACGCCGAGGAAGGGCGCCAGCTCAACCGCGACTGGCGGGGCAAGGACTACGCCACCAACGTGCTGTCCTTTCCGGCCGAGCTGGAGATCGAGGGTCAACGCTGGCTGGGCGATTTGGTGATCTGCGCGCCGGTAGTGGCACGCGAGGCCGCCGAGCAGAACAAATCCAGCCGTCACCACTATGCGCATCTGACCGTCCACGGCGTACTGCATCTGCTTGGTCATGACCACCAGCATGAGGCCCAGGCACGGGTGATGGAGGCGTTGGAGAGGCAGATTATGGCCGGGATGGGAATCGGGGATCCGTACGCTTGAAGGTTGCGGGGAGAGGGCCCAGGGCCCAGGGCCCAGGGCCCAGGGCCCAGAAGAGCAACAGCAGCTCCGCGCTTCGATCTTGGCTCTTCTGGGCCCTGCGTTGGCCTAACCAAAGGGCCCAGGGCACAGGGCCTAGGGCCCAGGAGAGCACAGCAGCTCCGCGCTCCGATCTTGGCTCCTCTGGGCCCTGGGCCCTCCTCCCCTGGGCCCTCAAACGACTAAGTCCCAGGGCCCCGCGGAACGCCGGTATGAATGCCCTCTGGCTGACCGCCGCAGCGTCAATCGCCAGCACCGGATGCCTTTGCTAGAATCGAGCGACCGCTCCACGCTGGAGCCGCAAACGACCGTACATGAGCGAGGACACCCCCTCTAGTAACGGTTCTGGAGGTAAATCCTGGCTCGACCGCATCGCTTCGGTGCTGTCGGGTGAACTCCGGAGCCGTGACCAACTGATCGATGAACTGCGCGCCGCCCGGGACAACGGGCTGTTGGATGCCGACACCCTGGGCATGCTCGAAGGCGCGATTACCGTTTCCGAAAAGCGCGTCGAAGACGTGATGATTCCGCGCCCGCGGATCGTTGCCATTGCCGCTGACGCCAGCCTGGACGAGGTGATGAACACGGTGGTCGAATCCGGCCATTCGCGTTTTCCGGTCCACGGCGACGACCCCGACGAAATTCTCGGCATGCTGCATGCCAAGGATTTGCTGCGCCATTTCGCCAAGGGCGGGGATCTGGATCTCAAGGCCATGCTGCGGCCGCTGGATCTGATTCCGGAGAGCAAGCGGCTGAACGAGCTGCTCAAGGATTTCCGGGTCAATCGCCAGCATCTGGCCCTGGTGGTGGATGAGTACGGCGGCGTTGCCGGCTTGATCACCATCGAGGACGTGCTGGAGGAAATCGTCGGCGAGATTGACGACGAGCATGACGCCGAGGATCTGCCCGAAGTGCAGATCAGTGAGCGCGGCGATGGCGTTTTCCTGGTCCAGGCACTGACGCCCATCGAGTCCTTCAACGAGCACTTCTCGTGCGAGTTCCCGGACGACGAGTTCGACACCGTCGGCGGCATGGTGACCCAGGCCTTTGGGCACCTGCCCGAATCGGGAGAATCGCTGGAGCTGACCGGCTATCGCTTCGAGGTCGCCAAGGCCGACCAGCGCAAGGTGGTGCTGCTGCACGTCAGGCCGCCGGCTGAATTCGCCGAATCGGCGTGAGCTCAGCCCGTTCGGCACTGCGCGGGGCTGCGCTGGCCCTGCTGCTGATCTGGACGGGCGCTGCCGTTGCTCAGGCGCCAACGCCGGCCGCTTCCGACCGACCCCCATTGGCCGCGGTCAGTGTAGACCTGATGACCGCAGCCCCCGGTCAGATCTACTGGGAGCGCTTTGGCCACAACGCGCTGATCGTCAGCTACAACGATGGCCGTCGGATCAGCTACAACTTCGGCTATTTCGACTTTGAGCAGTCCGGTTTTCTGTTTCGCTTCGTCCGCGGGCGCATGCTTTATCGGGCGCTGGCGCTGGATGCCGACCTGGATCTGGCCGGCTATTTGGAGCAGGGCAGGGCGGTGCGCCTGCAGCGGCTGCAGATGGGTGCCGATGCGCTCCGCGCGCTGGATGCGGCGCTGCGTGAGCACGTGCAGCCGGAGAACAGCGAGTATCGCTACGACTACTACCGCAACAACTGTTCGACCAAGGTGCGCGATGCCATTGACGCGGCGCTGGGCGGGCTGCTCAAGCGCGAGACCGCCGGGCGTTCGCGCGGATTGAGCTATCGCGACTTCACCATGCTCGCCACCGTGCCAGAGCCCTGGCTGTTTGTGGGCACCCATCTGGGCCTGGGACAGCCGGTGGACCGCCCGATTTCGCTGTGGGACGAGCAGTTCATGCCGGCCCAGCTGGCCGATCGGGTCGGCGAGCTGTACTTGAGCAACGCTGCCGGCGGCAGCTATCCGCTGGTGGTCGAAGACCGCGTGCTGGGCGGTGACTGGCCGCAGCCGGGCGCATTTCCGGAGACTTGGGGCTGGTGGCTGGCGGTTGGTTTGCTTTGGGCCGCCCTGCTGCGCCTGCCCGGCCGCGCCGGGGCCATCATCCGAGCCGCCAGCGGGCTGCTCTGGGGCCTGATCGGGCTGGTCCTGCTGGGCCTGTGCTTCACCGACCATTGGGCCGCGCAGCGCAACGAGAATCTGCTGCTGTACTCGCCGCTGTGGCTGCTCAGCATCCCGGCGCTGTACGCCCGCGGTGGACGCGTCGCGCAGCTGGGTCTGCGCCTGGCGCTGGGTTTGGCACTGGCCGGACTGGTGCTGAAAGTGCTGCCGATGCTGTCGCAGCAGAACTGGGAGTGGCTGTGGCTGAGCATGCCGCCGGTGCTGATGCTGGCCTGGCGGATGCGCTCCCAGCGCGGTGAATCGGACTGATCGGCCCAGTTCCTCACGTTCGCGGGCTATGATTGCCCGCCGACGATGGCAGAACGCTGGCTCACTCGACCATGCTCAATCGCCCCAAGCTCGCCCCTATCCTCCTCCTGGTTGCTCTGCTCAGCGTGAACGGCTGCGGCTTTCAGCTGCGTCAGGCCACGCCCCTGCCGCTCACCGTCAAGCGTATTCAGGTCGAACAGGCCGATCCGCTGGGGCTGCTGTCGCGACAGATCGAGCGCGAACTGGTCCAGGCCGGAGCGCAGCTGGTTCAAAGCGATGCGGCGCTGCTGCGTATACAGAGCGAACGCTTCGATCGCCGGGTGCTGGCGGTCGACGAGCGAGCCCGGGTCTCCGAGTATGAGTTGGAACTGCGTATCAGCTACAGCCTCAGCGACGCCAGCGGCAAGGAACTGCTGAGCAACGAGGAGTTCGCGCTGAGTCGCGACTATGCCTTCGACGAGCTGGCGGCGATCGGCGCCAGCCAGGAAGAGGCGCTGATCCGCGAAGAGCTGACCCGGGATGCGGCGCGGCGGGTGCTGCAGCGGATTTCGCGGATTGCCGAGTAGGGGCCGGGGAGCAGGGCACAGGGCACAGGGCGCAAGGCACAGGGCGCAGTAGAGCAGAGAGGTCACCGCAGCGTGGCGATCTGCGCGCGGCGGGTCTCTGCGGCGCTCTTGGCGGACTTAGGGCTCAGGGCCCAGGGCACAGGGCACAGGGCACAGGGCCCAGAAGATCAGGGAGGTCAGCGTAGCGTGGCGATCTGCGCGCGGCGGGTCTCTGCGGCGCTCTTGGCGGACTTAGGGCTCAGGGCCCAGGGCCCAGAAGAATTCCCGTCTCCCCCGCTAACGCGGAGGTCCAGCGCGAATTGCGAAAGGGATCCAACCCTGCGACGGTCTAGTCGAAAATTGATCAAGCCTCGACCGCAGCAAAGCTACGCTTGGGTTGATGCCGGTCGGCCACCATCTCGGGGGATGCCATGCACGATACCTGGCCGCGTTTGGCCAATAGCGATTTTCCCGCGATCAAGCGGCGCCCGCTGAGCACGCTGCAGGTCAATCTGGGCTATTTGTGCAACCTCGCCTGCCTGCACTGCCACGTCAACGCAGGGCCCAATCGCAAGGAACTGATGAGCGCCGAGCAGATCGACCTGGTGGTGGAGTTCCTGCGCAAGCAGCGGATCCAGACCATCGATCTGACCGGCGGTTCGCCGGAGATGAATCCGCACTTCCGCTCGCTGGTGGAGCGCGCTCGGGGCCTCGGCGTGACGGTGATGGACAGGCTCAATCCCACCATTGTCGAAGAGCCGGGCTACACCGATCTGCCGGAGTTTTTTGCCCTGCACCAAGTCGAGTTGGTGGCCTCCTTGCCTTGCTATCTGGAGCAGAACGTCGATCAGCAGCGCGGCAACGGCGTGTTCGCCTCTTCGGTGCGGGTGCTGCAGCGACTCAATGCGCTGGGCTACGGAGTGGAAGGCTCCGGGCTGATCCTGAATCTGGTCTACAACCCGCTGGGTCCCAGTCTGCCGCCGCCGCAGGGCGCGCTGGAGGCCGACTACAAGGCCTTCTTAGGCGAACACTTCGGGCTGGTCTTCAATCAGCTGTTTTCCCTGGCCAACATGCCGATCAAGCGCTTCGGCAGCACCCTGGTCAGCAAAGGCACCTTCGAGCAGTACATGAGCCTGCTCAAGGGCGCCCATCGTGACGACAATCTGGACGCGGTCATGTGCCGTGATTTGATCAGCGTGGACTGGCAGGGCTACGTCTACGACTGCGATTTCAATCAGATGCTCGGCCTACCGCTGGGCGCCAGCGCCAGCTCGGTGCATCTGCGCGATCTGCTCAATGTGGATCTGAATCAGCGTGCCATAGGTGTCGCCGATCACTGCTACGGCTGTACCGCCGGGCAGGGTTCCAGCTGCGGAGGGGCGCTGAGTGCGTAGCGGGTCGTCGTTCGCCAGGCGAATGAGTTTCGACGCTCGTAGTCTGACCCTCTCGGCTTTGGCCTTGGTCGCAGCAAGTCATCCAGCCCATGCCGAGGTCGAAGTGCTGGGCTTCGTTGCCGCGCGCGGCAGCATCAGCGACGCGCCGGCCGCCTGGACCGACCGCGGTCTGGGCCGGTTTCTGGAGGGCGACGCCGATGGCGATGCCGTTTTTGGCATCGGTGGCGAAAGCCGGCTGTTAATAGAGGCCAGCCACGGCCTGGAGTGGTCCGCCCAGCTGCACCTGGGCGCGCGCGTTGAGAGCAGCGCGGTCGGACGCGATGTGGGTGTGGTTGAGGCCTTCGTGCAGCGGCGCTGGTTCGGTACCGATCAGCGCTGGCAGCTGCGCGTCGGACAATCCTTCCTGCCCACCTCCAGGGAGAACGTCGAAAGGCTCTGGGTCAGCCCCTACACGCTGACCCATTCGGCCCTGAACAGCTGGATAGGCGAGGAGCTGCGGCCGCTGGGCGTGGACCTAAGCTGGCGCCGAGAATTCGACAATCAGCGCAGGCTGGAGCTGGGCGCCACCGTGTTCGGCAACAACGACGCCAGCGGCGCGCTGCTGGCCTGGCGCGGCTTCGCCTGGCACGACCGGTTGAGCTACTACGGCGAAACCCTGCCGCTGCCGCCGCTGGCCTCGCTGGGCGATCCGGCGATCTTCGGCGATCAGGACGATAACGGCACGACCCCCTTCGGCGCCGATTTGGATGGCCGCCCCGGCTACGCCTTGCGCGCGCGCTGGAGTACCGAGAAACAGACCTGGATGCTCACCGCCGTCGACACTCGCGGTGATCTGGGCCTGCACGACGGTGAGTACGCCTGGCGCACCCGCTTCCTGCTCGCCGGCTTCGAGCACAACGCCCTGGCCGAGGGCTGGGGCTATGCCGCCGAGGCGCTGGGCGGCGACAGCCGCATGGGTATCCCCGGTCTGCCCAAGGCACACATCCGCTTCTACACCGCCTACCTGCTGGCCAGCTACGGCGCCGACCCCTGGCGCTACAGCGTTCGCGTCGAAGGCTTCGACATTGACGACATCGACCAGACCATCGCTGAGAACAACGAAGAGCAAGGCTGGGCCCTGACCCTGGCCGCGATCCGCTACGCCGGACCATGGCGGCTGGGTATGGAGCTGCTCTATGTGGACGGGCGGCGCCCCGGGGCGGGAGAGTTGGCGATACCGTTGCAGACCGGCGGAGAGCAGCTGCGTTTCGAGGCGCGCTACGAGTTCTGAGCCTAGGCTTGCTTGGCGAGCTACCAAGCGCCAGTAAGGCGGGCGTCGCAGGTCATAGCCTGCAAGACATGGAGGTGCTGTCCCGTGAGTTCTGGAGGCCCAGCGCCTGCTGCGGCGTTGCAGCCCTCGGACATAGAATGACTATGCCTTTCGGGCTGCGCCCCCGCTCGTTGGTAACGGGGGCAGACGCAGGACTCACAACGCGGCTCGCGTGCATTGTTCAGGGAGTCACTAGTGAGTACTGGTCACCTTGCAAACACAGCGAAGGTCAGTGTTTCAGCCGCGCTCTCGCGTACCACTTGATGGCTACCGTCCAACCCTACTCGAAGCCATCCCGGTACAGCTGGTAGCGCCCATGAATCATGTAGGCGGCGCCGGAACGGATGACACCGTTGGCGCTTGAGCGGCGCACACCCACCAGCAGTTCGTCGACTCCATCGCCGTTGAAATCTCCAGCGCTGCTGACCGAGGTGCCGGAATCTTCCTGGAAGGCGCCATCGAGCCGAAAGCCATTGAGGCCGTCGAGGTCGGCTGGTCGCAGCACCGGAACGTAGGTCCTGTTCAGGCCAAACACCACGTAGCTGCTGCCCGAGGCGTTGCCATTGGGTTCTGCGATCTCGTTGGACAGGACCAGGTCACCCAACTGGTCACCGTTGAGGTCGCCCGCGCTGTTGATGGAGGTAAACCTGCCCTCTATCAAAAAGCCCTTGCTGCCGGTGAACTCATCCAGGCCGATGGTCCCGCTGGTGACAACCTCGCGCCCGAAGATCACATACGCCCCGCGCGGTTGCCCGGCGCCGTCAAAGGCCGAAGCAATCATCACATCGTCCAGGCCGTCACCGTTGAAATCGCCGGCGTGGCTCACCAAGGTGCCCAGGTACGACTCAAACATCGGCCCGTTGACCCGGAAGCCGTTGCTGCCGTCCAGTCCGGCCAGCGAAAGCTGCGGGGTAAACGGGCCGGCATGACCAAAGACCACATAGGCGCTACCGGAGTTGTAGCCCGTGTTGTCGGCGCCAGGGTCGCCGAAGATCAGATCGTCAAAACCATCGCCATTGAAATCGCCGGCCTCGCTCACCCTGGTGCCAAAGAAATCGGGATCCAACACCGGTTCGCCATCTATCCTGAAGCCATTACTGCCATCGATCTCAGTCAACACGATTTCCGCAGCTTGGGGCGAGGGTGCCCCGAACACCACATAGGCGGCGGAATAGAAGCCCGATGGATCGCTCAGTGGGTCCTCCGAACCAATCAGCAAATCATCAAAGCCGTCGCCGTTGATGTCGCCGGCAGCCCCGACTTGATGGGTCCGACCACGAAGACGGTAGCCGTTGCTGCCGTCCAGGCTGGACACCGTAAGCAGCGCGGGAAAAGGGGCGCTGCGGCCGTACACGACAAAGGTGAACGCGCCCGCAAATACCGGTCGCGCGCCGATAATCAGGTCATCGATGCCGTCGCCGTTGACGTCTCCGGCACGGTCGATCGATGCGCCGATGAATTGGCCTGAGGTTTCGCCATCAATTCGAAAACCGTTGCTGCCGTCGAGGCTGCCCAGATCCAGGGTGGCGGCGGGTGGGGAGGACTGCCCGAACACCACGTAGCAGCTGCCGGAAAGCAGTCCGGCTGGCTGTGCGGAGGGCGCCGCAATGAGGATGTCATCGATGCCATCGCCGTTGATGTCGCCGACATTGCTAACCGCCCGTCCGGTACTGTCCCCGGTCGCGACGCCATCGAGTCGCAGCGCTCCGTTGCCGACCAGGTCGGCCAGATCGATGGCTGGCGGAAAATCGGCCGCATGGGCTGCGTGCAGGCCTGCGACGCACAGCAGCAAGCCCGCGAACACGCACAGGGTGGTGTGGCGACGGGGTGTGCCCGGTCGCGAAAGAAATTGGTTCATGGTGGTCTCGATCAATGGTTCCGCGGGCCGCGTCGCAGCGGGCCTGGCAGAATCAGAGCGTTGTCGTCGATGTAGGTTCCGAGCGTCGACTGCCGCCTCGATGGCAATCAGGAACGACTTGAGGGATGGTCTGGCCGTCGGCATACAGCCACGGTCGCGCGACGGTAGCAGAAAACTCTGAACACGCAAGAGTCAAGCCGGGAAGCACCGGACACGGGTGGCTGGCCCCACGGAATGCGAGTGATCCGGTCCCGGCGCTGATTTGCAGGCGCATGACCTTGCTCCGAGTGCACGGTGCAATCTCGGATACAGCGCTTAGCCCTCAGCCCTCAGCCCTGGCCGTGCTGACAGGGTTTTTCCGCGCCTTACGAGTCTTAACGTAGACACTGAGAACTCATACGCCGACGGCTATGGGCGCGAACCCTTGCTGCGGCGCCTCCGGGTGCTCGAGCAAGACGGTGACCTTCAGGAGTGCCGCCAGTCCGCCCTAGCTGCGGGTGAGTAGTTCGGTGTGTCTGTGCATTCAGTACTCGCCCATTAGCCGACGGAATCACTCAATGAAACGACTCATACTTATCCTCGCAGCTGCGCTGCTGACCGCGCAGGCGATGGCCGTACCGCTCAACAACAAGCCCCCGTTTGTGCCGCTGTACTCAGCCTACAGCAGCGCGGTCAACGACAACTTCTACACCGTCGACTCGCAACAGCTGCAGCAGGCCACCACCATCCATGGCTATAGAAACACCGGCCCCGTTGCCTATCTGGAAGCCAAGCAGCAGCCGAATACCCGGCCCTTCAAGCGCTTCTACAAGGGCTTGCCGCAGCGCAATCACTTCTACACCGCCGATGCCAATGAAGAGGCGCTCGTGCTCAGCATGGGCTGGGTCTATGAACGAGTCGAGGGCTACATCTATACGACTCGGGTACCCGGCAGCGTCCCGCTGTACCGGGTCAACCGCTTTAATCCGCAGACCTCGGACCTGGTCCACAAATACACCCGTAGCTACAGTGAGGTGAACACCCTGCGCGGGCAGGGCTGGGGCTATGACGGCATCGCCGGCTATGTCAACGCGGGACCCTATCCCTATGTCAGCAACGGCTGGGTTGCCGGCCTGCGCTGCCCTTCGTCGGTTCCGGGGCGCTGCTGGGATGGCGCCCAGCCAGCCAACCACCGGGACTACTACTTCCCCCATCGGCTGGTTCCCAGCACGCCCCGGCCGGCTGGCTACACCCGTCAGCGCATCAGTCTGACGTTCACCACGCCTGACTTCTTCGGCGGCACCGGTCATCTGATCTTCGGCGGCCACGGCACGCTCAACGTTGGTCGACCGCACGTCGACAACGTCTGCCCGAACGGCGTGACCGCACCGAACTGCTCCTGGCACCGAGCCCTGGGCGTGATCATCTTTGGCCAGACCTGCGCGCGCTGCGGCGGCACTCAAGTTGGCCAGGAGGCGTGGTGGGCTAGCGGTAATCACGTCGTTCCGCCGACCCAAAGCTTCGGCGATTTGCGCAACAACCGAGAGTACCGGATGGTGATGACGGTGACCGACGGTGGCCATCTGTCCTACACCATTCGCGACCTCGGCACCAATGCCCTGATGGCAGTCGGCAACTGGCATGCGGCCGGTTTCTACCCGGACTACAGCCCGTTCCCGTCAGACTTGACCGGCTACTTCTTCGGTCACGCCACCGACAATCAAAGCGACTTCACCTTCTACGTCACCAATGCAGCGGTGCACTGGTTGCCGTAGCCGCAGTCCTGCCCGGCCCCGTGCCGGGCAGGTTTACCGCCGGTGACTGTCTGCAGATCACTTAAGGCCGCAGCACGCTGGACCTCCAGAACTCAGCGGACAGCCGCTGAGTAGCCGCCAGCTGCGTTGGGCCTTGCCCAGAGCACAGGCTGTGCGCGCCGATGCCCGCCTTGCTGGCGAATCCGAGACATGGAGCTGCCGTCGCGGCCAAGTGCATGGTTCAGGGAGTCCCTGGTGTGGTTTCACCCACGTTGAACCGACCGCTGGTGAGCCATCCCCTGCGGCGATGCTCGTCGTCGCCAAGGCGGTGCATGCCTCCTGCTCTCGCCTGCCTCAGGACAATCCATCGGAACCAGCTCAACATGTGTGAAACAGCATGCTGGTGCGCGATTCGCTAGTCGTTCGCGGCGCCCGCGCTGACCACCCGATTGCGCCCCTGTCGCTTGGCTGCATACAACGCGGTGTCGGCGGCGATCAACAAGTTGGCCAGTTGG
Organism: Gammaproteobacteria bacterium; assembly: GCA_030430155.1. Taxonomy (GTDB): domain Bacteria; phylum Pseudomonadota; class Gammaproteobacteria; order Xanthomonadales; family SZUA-5; genus SZUA-5. The sequence continues at coordinate 6,166 of JAUIFV010000015.1, read as the reverse complement.
TAGCCGTGATCCTGACTCATGGCGACACCGAAGCTTGCGGCCAGCCGGCGCGGATTGGACTCGTCGCCAAAACTGACCTCATTGACCGTCAGACGAAGACTCTCGGCCAGCTGCATAGCCTGTTGCGGCTCACGGTTGATGATCAGTATCGCGAATTCCTCGCCACCCAAGCGCCCAAACAGATGATCCATTGCCACGCTCTGCAGGCAACTTTGGATTGCGCGCTGCAGTACCGCATCGCCGACGCTATGCCCGAACTCGTCGTTGACCGACTTGAAGAAGTCCAGATCCATAATCACCAGACAGGCCGACTGTCCGCGGGCCTCGGCCTTGAGCAACTGCCGGCTGGCTTCGGCCATGAAGTGCGGCCGGCTAGCGGCGCCGGTGAGCGAGTCGCTTTGTGCCAGCTGCTGGTAATGGCTACGCATGCGCCGCGAACGCCAACCCCAGATCAGGGCGTAGATCAGCGCGCTGAGCAGCAGCAGGGTCCAAAGCCGGGCGTTGCTGGCAGCGCTGCTGGCCACATCCTGGTTGAGCCGCAACAGCTGATTCTGCTGATTCAAACCTTCGATCTGCAGCGTTTGCAGCTGGGTGCGATGCAGCGCCATCTGGTAGGCCAGGGCGCGGCGACTCGCTTCATCGGCGTGAGCGCGGGCGATACCGCTATGGCGCTTGAGCGCGGCATGGGCCTGCTCGTAGTCGCCGCGCTGCTCGGCGATCTCAGCGACCAGGCGCCACGCGGCTGCCAGGGGCTCGGGATCGGTTTCGGGTCTGGTGGCTTCAATCGCATTCTGAGCGTGAGCGAGGGCAGCGCGCTGATCACCGAGCGCCAGGTATGCGTTGGCCAATCGGACGGAGCGCTCAGCACGCAAGTAGGCATACCGAGTGGCATCGATTTCGGCGTCGAAGGGCTCTAGACTTGCAATGGCGGCCTGGATCCGGCCGTTGCTCAGGTGCAGCTGCGACTGGTTGCAGCGCATGATGCCGGCGAAGACCGCCTGTCCCGCCCCACTGCAGGCGGCAATGTCTTGATCCAGTTCGGCGCTCACATCGGTCAGCTGACCGGCGCGAACCGCGGCGTCGTAGCGTAACGCCAGTGCTCCACAGCGTGCCCACGGCAATTCGGTTTCAGCCAGCAGTTGCGTCGACAGGCGCATCGCCTCTTCGTGCTGACCGGCGAGATGGTAGAGCTGCGAGGCCACACCCAGGGCCTGTGCTCGTGCGCCTTGATCAGTTTGTATCTCCAGCTGTTCGAGCAACAGATAGAGCTGTTGATAGCCTTCAACGAATCGCTGGTTCAGGGTTAGTGCGTTGATCAAGGTGATGCGGCTGCGAAAGGCGATAACGGGATCAACCGCGACCGCGCCCAGTGGCTGCAGTTCGGCGATAGCAGCTTCGTAGTCACCGCTAAAGGTGGCCTTCCAGCCCATCAAATAGCGCAGATGATCACGTTGCGCAGGACTCATTACGCCCTGATGCTGCTCCAGCCAGCCCAGGTCGTCGAGGAAGGCAGCAAAGTCATTGCGCTTGTTCTCATCGGCGCGCTGCAGGCGGTCGTCAAGAGGCTCAGCCAATGCCTCCAGCACGCCAATGCAACACAGCGTCGCCAGCGCGAATCGTTTCAGCATCGTGGCGGTTTCAGCCAGGGCAGCGGCACTGTGCGCGACGCAACGCGAAACCGGCCATTCTCGACCTCCACTGACGGACACTGCGAAGCATACGCCGTTGTGGCGGTTAAGGCGTCAGATCAACCGGCTGCGAACTCACGGTGTGCAAGGGATCGCTCCGACGCTGCCGGGACTCCCCGAGGCAGGCCCCGGCAAGATCGCAAAGAATCTTTGGCCCTGGTGAGGGCATAAACACATTCCCTTCACATGCTGGCAAACTCAGGGTCCCGCAGTTGGGCCTGTCCCGACGCATCCTCGTCCCAAGGAGCGCGCAATGCGAAAAACTTATCTGTCGGCTGCCCTAGGCGCCGGATTGCTGGGAATGATTGCCAGCAACGCGATGGCCATCGGTGATGGCCCTATAGTCACCGAGCACCTCGACCAGGCCGACATCGTCGCCGGCAACCTCAGCTTCGATGAGATCCTGCGTGCTGGCGGGCATCTGTTCAGCGCCAAGTTCAACCTCTATGACGGACAAAGCCGGCCCGGCACCACCGGTGGCGGCGCGCCTCGAGTCCCCGGTTCGGCGCCAGTATTCATTCGTACCTCGGCACCGGATGCCAATTCCTGCGCCGGCTGTCACAACGACCCCTTCGTCGGCGCTGCCGGTGACATTGTGGCCAACGTCTTCGTGCTGGCGCAGACCCTGGATCCGGTGACCCAGTCGGTCTCGGCGGAGTTCAGCAACGACCGCAACACCCTGGGCATGCACGGCGGCGGGCCGATCGAAATGCTGGCCCGCGAGATGACCGCCGATCTGCAGTCCCTGCGCGCGCAGCTGCAGGATGCCGTGGCCCCGAATGAGACCGGCAGCGTTGAGCTGATCAGCAAGGGCGTGCATTTCGGCACCCTGCGGGTCAACGCCAATCGCACCCTGGATTATTCCGGCGTAAGCGGCATCGACAACGATCTGATCGTCAAACCCTTCCACCAGAAGGGCGTGGTGATTTCGATGCGTGAGTTCAGCAACAACGCCATGAATCACCATCACGGGATGCAGTCCATCGAGCGTTTCGGCAACGCGCGCACCGGCAGCGATGACTTCGACCAGGACGGCGTAGTCGACGAGCTCAGCGTTGGCGACATCACTGCGGTGACGCTGTGGCAGGCGGCTTTGGGGACGCCGGGTCAGGTGCTGCCCGACAATGCGGAGGCCCTGCGCGCGGTGATCCGCGGCGAGCGCAGATTCGACCAGATCGGCTGCGCCGACTGCCACCTGCCGTCGCTGAAGCTGGCCGGCCGCGATTTCGTCGAGCCCAATCCCTACAACCCGCTGGGCAATCTGCAGCCGGGCGAAAGCGAGAGCTATAGCTTCGACATGACCACCGATGGCTTTGCTCCGCGGCTGGAGGCAACGCCAGATGGCGGCGCGCTGGTGCGCGCCTACACCGATCTGAAACGGCACAATCTGTGTGACGACGAGATCCGTCATTTCTGCAACGAGCAGGTGGTGCAAGCCGGCGTTTCCACCGAGCTGTTCTTGACCCGCAAGCTGTGGGACGTCGGCAACACCGCCCCCTACGGTCATCGCGGCGATCTGACCACCATCACCGAGGCCATCGAGCAGCATGGCGGCGAGGCCAGGGTCAGCCGTGATGCCTTCATGGCCCTGAACCAGGACGGCAAGGACGAGGTGGTGGAGTTCCTCAAGTCGCTGCAGATCCTCGCTCCCGGCACCGAAAGCCTGGTGGTAGACGCCAAAGGCCGGCCGCTGAGCGCCGATCAGGTCAAGGCAATGAAGATGGCGGCGCTGCGCAAGCAGTAACCAAGTCGCGGTGTTCCCACGCAGCCAGCTCTTCGGAGCTGGCTTTGTCGTTTCTGATCGCCGCGCCATGGACCAGAGATGTCACTGGCGTCAGCTAGGTTGCCCTGCGCTGCACGCTGGTGTTGGCGGGGCGTAGCGCCTGGGCGCTATCGGCATCGCTGCGCTATCGGGGTCATCGGTACGGTATTGTTTGCCGCGGCGCTGATGCAGCTCTCCATCCTGATTGCCAATCATGGCTAGACGCCAAGCTCGCGCTGCTGGTGGGCGACGGGATCCTCGGCAAGCTGGCCCTGCGCGGACCGCGCCGGCGTGCAGCTTTTTTGGTTCTGGCGCTGCCGTGTGCGGCGGCGATGGTCGGCATCGGCGTGTCCATCACCCGCTTGGCGCGCCCTCTGCGCCGATGTGATCGCGGTATAGGTCGATGGCGGGTTGGGAAAAACAGCCGCTGCGGTGATGCTTGTCGGTGCTTGCTTCCATCAAGCGCCAATCGGCAGCACATACAACGGCTTATACAGGCAACAGTTTCCCTAAAGGTCTTCCAATCGACACATCACCATTTCACATCATGTTGTTCGTTTACCCGCACTTGGAATAGCCGCAGGACAGGCAGGTCTGACAGCCGTCTAGCACCACCATCGCCTTGGTGTGGCATTTGTGGCAGAGCTCAGCGTTCGGCGGGTAGCTGTCGGCAGCATCTTCCACGCTCTTGCCGGCTTCGGCTGCTTCAGCCTTGGCCTTGACGGCGTCTTTGAGCGCCTGCTTCTTCTTGCGCAGCGCCTCGCGTTCGGCCGGGTCGTCGGAGCGGATCAGGCCGATCTGCTTCATGTGGTCCTCGACCACCAGACCGAGTTCAGCCACCACCGAGGGCATGTAGATACCGCCGCTCTTGTAGTAGCCGCCGCGCGGATCGAAGACCGCCTTGAGCTCCTCGACGATGAAGGTGACGTCGCCACCCTTGCGGAACACCGCGCTCATCAAGCGGGTCAGCGCCACCGCCCACTGGAAGTGCTCCATGTTCTTTGAGTTGATGAAGATCTCGAAGGGGCGTCGGGTCTCGTGCTCGGTGTCCTGATTGAGCACGATGTCGTTGATGGTCACGTACAAAGCGTGCTCAAACAGCGGTGAGCGGATCTTGTAGGTGGTGCCCTCCAGCGTCTCCGGGCGCTCGACGCGCTCATGCAGATGGACGACTTCGGCCAGATCCTCCGCTTCATCCTGGGCTGCGGCGGCAGCGGCCTGCTGGGCCAGATCCTCGGGCTTGACCACCTCAAAGGCGGTGATCTTGCGGCTGATTTTTACAGACATGCTCTAACTCCTTGCCGGGGCGAACGTTTGGCACCGTTCGCTCCCACTTGTACTGCGCTGACGCCCTTCCGGCGCGCAGCGTACTGAATGTCAACGTCCAGCGATCGCCTTGATTGCTTCGCCGTCCTGGTACAAAGCCGGGAAATTCAGTTCTCGGCCCAGCCGTGCCAGCTCGATCAGATGCGGAATGCCGATCTGGCGCTCCTCATTGCTGAGCAGGATCACGCTGTCCAGCGGCTGCTTGGCCTGCATCTGCGCCAGCTGCAGACCCAGCGCGGCGCCGTCATAAACCTGATCGGCGAGCATGAACTGATTCTCTCCGACCGGCAGCAGGGTCACCCGCAGCGCTGGCGCCGCTGCTTCGCCGGGCGCGACCGAGCGTGCCGCTGGCGGAGCCGAGGCGGACGCCACGGGCGGATCGCCCTTGGCCTTCTCGCGCAGCTCACTGACCTTGGCCTGCGGTCCGTACTTGGCGTTGAGCGCCTTCAGTTCGGCCTCGTAGGCAGCCTGCCCGCGCGGTCGGATCATCTCCTCGGCTGCGACCGGCAGCGTGAGGGTCAGCAGCAGGGCCGCCGTGCTCAGTTGGATGATTGCTTGCTTGCTCATCTGCCTGCTCCCGCATCGCGGTATCAGAATTTTCCGTAATAGCCCTCTTTGAGCGCGTCAAACAAGTTGGCAGCGCTGTGGGTTTCGCCGTCGTACTCGATTTCCTCGTTGCCGCGCACTTCCACCACCTCGCCGCTTTCCAGGGTGAAGCGATACAGGGTGTTTTCCAGATCCTTCTCCTTGACCAGCACGCCCTGGAAGGCTTCCGGGTTGAAGCGGAAGGTGGTGCAGCCCTTCAGCCCCTTTTCGTAGGCATACAGGTAGATGTCCTTGAAGTCGGCAAAGGGATAGTCGGTGGGGACGTTGGCGGTCTTGGAGATCGACGAATCCACCCAGGTTTGTGCCGCAGCCTGGATATCGACGTGGGCCTTGGGGGTGATGTCGTCGGCGGCGACGAAATAGTCTGGCAACTGCTGCTCGGAGTCATCGCTGAACGGCATGGCCTTGGCGTTGACCTGGTCCCTGTAGGCCAGCAACTCGTAGGAATAGACCTCCACCTTTTCCTTGGACTTGCGCCCTTCGCGGATCACATTGCGTGAATAGTGATGGGCGAAGGAAGGCTCGATGCCGTTGCTGGCGTTGTTGGCCAGCGACAGCGAAATGGTGCCGGTGGGGGCGATGGAGCTGTGATGGGTGAAGCGCGCGCCGCGCTCGGCCAGCTTGGCCACCAGTTCCGGATTGACCTCGGCAACGCGCTGCATATAGCGGCTATAGCGCGCGTGTAGCACTCGCCCTGGAATTCTATCGCCGACCTTGTAGCCGTCCTTGACCATCTCCGGGCGCTTGCTCAACATCGCTTGATCGACCTCGAACTCCTCGTCCA
>JAUIFV010000210.1 GCA_030430155.1 Gammaproteobacteria bacterium | reverse complement strand
GGCCGCTGGCGTCGATGGTCACCGGCGCGCGCACGAAGCGACCCCGTTCCTTGTCCAGCGCCGCTTCACTGGCATCCGGGTTGGTCTGCAACAGCCGCTGCGCCAGCCGCTCCCCCAGCCCGGCGCCCTGCGCGCGATCGATCCGCACAAAGCGCCAAGGCATCAGCCGCCCGTGATCGGGCACCCGCATCGCCAGAGTCAGCAGCTTCGCCAACTCGGCCTCACTCGGCCCCGGATCGGCCAGCATCCGCGAGGGCGTGGAGGCTCGGTGGGCGAGGAAATCTAGGGGGGTAGGCATGGCGAGGTACCGTGGATGTCCGGCATCGGAGGATACGACAGGGGCGGGCGAGGGCCCAGGGCAGGAGGGCCCAGGGCCCAGAAGAGCCGCGGCCGAGTGCCCCGAAGCGTCGCAATCCCGCTTCTCTAGGAGACCAGCCCTGCTGGCGATCCGCTCCTCTGCGGCCGACTTGAGACCCCCTATCAGGCCGGATCATCCGATCGCCTGCAGGCAGGCTCCTACAAGAGCCAGAGCAATTGGGGCCGCGGGTTGATGCGGGGGAGCGATCTGGGCCCTGTGCCCTGAGCCCTGGGCCCTTCAACCTGGGGCCTCCGGCCCCAGGTAGCTATTTCCTCCGTCCCCGACTAGCATCTCCCGCTCATCAACCCGCTGCGAGGGCCCGAGAAAGATGGGGATCAAAATTGGCGTGGTGAAAGAGCACGCGCCCGGGGAACGACGTGTGGCGCTGGTGCCGGAAGTGGCCAAGAAGCTGATCGGCAAGGGCGCTGAGATCATTCTGGAATCCGGGGCGGGAATCGCCGCCGGTTTCCTCGACGAGGCCTACGGGGCCAGCAAGATCGTCAAGAGCAGCAAGGCCGTGGCCAGCGCCAGTGACGTGCTGCTGCACGTGCTGCCGCCCTCAGACGCGGTGATCGGCGGACTCAAGGCCGGCTCCATCACTCTGGGCTATCTGCAGCCGCACAAGGACCCCGAGCGCACCGCCAAGCTGCGCGACGGCAAGATCACCGCCTTCGGCCTGGAAGTGCTGCCGCGCACCACCCGCGCCCAGGCCATGGACGTGCTCTCCTCGCAGGCTTCGGTGGCCGGTTACAAGGCCGTGCTGATCGGCGCTGAGCTGTGCGTGAAGTTCTTCCCCATGCTGACCACCGCGGCCGGCACCATCCGCCCGGCTCGGGTGCTGGTGATCGGCGCCGGCGTGGCCGGTTTGCAGGCCCTGGCCACCGCGAGGCGGCTGGGCGCCATCGTCGAAGGCTACGACGTGCGCCCCGAAACCAAGGAGCAGGTGCAGTCGCTGGGCGCCAAGTTCCTCGAGCTGGGGGTCAGCGCCAGCGGCAGCGGTGGCTATGCCCGCGAGCTGACCGCCGAAGAGAAGGCCGCCCAGCAGCAGGCGCTGGCCGACCATCTGGCCAAGATCGACGTACTGATCACCACCGCGGCGGTGCCGGGTCGGCCCAGCCCGAAGATCATCAGCAAGGCCATGGTCGAGGGCATGAAGGCGGCCTCGGTGATCGTCGATCTGGCGGCCGAAGGCGGCGGCAACTGCGAGCTGACCAAGCCGGGCGAGACCATCTCCCACGCCGATGTGACTATCGCCGGTCCGCTGAATCTGCCCAGCATGGCGCCGCTACACGCCAGCGAGATGTATTCGCGCAATTTGCACAACTTCCTCGATCTGATCATCGCCGAGGGGGCGATCAATCTGAACTGGGAAGACGATCTGGTGGCCGCCACCGCGATCACCCACGACGGTGCGATCAAGCACGAGGCCACCCGGACCCTGGTCGAGGGCGAAGGGAGCAAGGAGAAAGCTGATGATTGATGGATTTGTCGCCCTGTACATCTTCATGCTGGCGGCCTTCTGCGGCCACGAGATCATCGCCAAGGTGCCGGTGATCCTGCATACCCCGCTGATGAGCGGCTCAAACTTCGTCCACGGCATTGTCCTGGTCGGTGCGATGGTTGCGCTGGGTCACGCCGATACCGACCTGGAGCGGGCGATCGGCTTCATCGGCGTGCTGCTCGGCGCGGGCAACGCCGCCGGCGGCTATGTGGTCACCGAACGAATGCTGGAGATGTTCAAGACCAGCTCGCGCAAGGAGGACTGATCGATGATGCTGACCTTGGTCAAGCTGAGTTATTTCCTTGCCGCGGTGCTGTTCATCCTCGGCCTGAAGCGGATGTCCTCGCCGGTCACCGCCCGCCGCGGCATCATCCAGGCCGGTGTGGGCATGGTGATCGCCACCCTGGCGACCTTCTTCCTGCCCGACATGCACAACCTCGGGCTGATGGTGCTGGCCATCGTCATCGGCACCGCGGTGGCCTGGTATTCGGGCAAGCGGGTGGCGATGACCGACATGCCGCAGATGGTCGCCCTGTACAACGGCATGGGCGGCGGTTCGGCCGCAGCCATCGGCGCGGTGGCGCTGCTCGCCGCGGTGCAGGCGCTGGGTACCTGCACCACGCCGGACGACTATTTGAGCCGGCCGCATGAGTGTCTGGATCGCGGACACGCCACCCTGGCGGTGCTGGGTGCGCTGATCGGTGCGATCTCCTTCTCGGGTTCGCTGATCGCCTTCGCCAAGCTGCAGGGCTGGATGGACAAGGTCTACACCTTCCCCAAGCAGCAGTTGATCAACGGCGCGATCTTCGCGGCGTCGCTGCTGTTCGGTCTGATCCTGATCGCCTTTGGGGTGAACACGCCAACCATTGTGCTGTTCTTTGCCGCCGCGCTGGCGGTGGGCGTGCTGATGACCCTGCCCATCGGCGGCGCCGACATGCCGGTGGTGATCTCGCTATACAACGCACTGACCGGTCTGGCGGTGGCCTTTGAGGGCTTCGTGCTGCAGAACGAGGCGATGATCATCGCCGGCACCGTGGTCGGCGCCGCCGGCACGCTGCTGACCCAGCTGATGGCCAAGGCAATGAACCGGCCCATCTCCAACGTGCTGTTCAGCAACTTCGGGCCGGGCGGTGAAGCGCAGGCCATCGAGGGCAGCCAGAAGCCCACCGAGGCCTCCGATGCGGCGGTGATGATGGCCTATGCCGAGCGGGTGGTGATCGTGCCCGGCTACGGCATGGCCGTGGCCCAGGCCCAGCACAAGATCTGGGAGCTGACCCAGCAGCTGCAAAAGCGCGGGGTGAAGGTGAAATTCGCCATTCATCCCGTGGCTGGACGGATGCCCGGGCACATGAACGTGCTGCTCGCCGAGGCCGGCGTGCCCTACGATTTGATTGCCGACATGGACGACATCAACCCCGAGTTCGCCACCACCAATGTCAGTCTGGTGATCGGCGCCAACGACGTGGTCAACCCGGTCGCCAAGACCGACCCGGCCAGCCCCATCTACGGCATGCCGATCCTGGATGTGGCCGACTCCCGCAACGTGGTGGTGATCAAGCGCGGCAAGGGCACTGGCTTTGCCGGCATCGAAAACGCCCTGTTCTACCAGGACAACACCCGCATGCTGTTCGCCGACGCCCAGGGCGCGGTATCGCAGCTGCTGACGGCGTTGAAGGAGATGGATGGCGGTCACTAAAGCGCCATGCGCTTTAGTGACCGCTAGTTCCAGTAGCCAAGAAGCGAGTTCCAGTAGCCAGTTCCAGTAGCCAGTGGGAAGCAGTTATTCGGCTCACCTGGCTTCGTAGATGCGATTCGGCAACCGATTGTGCCTAAGAGCGGCTTCTAGCTTCAGTTCGTCTGGCCACTGGAACTGGCTACTGGAACTCGCTTCAACAGGCTCTTCTGGCCACTGGAACTGGCTACTGGAACTCGCTCTTAAGAGGCTTTTCTGGCTACTGGAACTGGCTACTGGAACTCGCTTCAACAGGCCTCTCCGCCAAAGCCCTCTTAATGATTCCCAGGGCCTCAGCTCTCTCGTTGCCAGCAAGCACCAACCGCGGTGCTCGCACCGTCTCGCTGCCGCGGCCGACCTGGGCCTGGACCAGTTTGATCAGCTGCACGAAGTGGGGGACGGTGTCCAAGCGGAGCAGGGGCAGGAACCAGGGGTAGATGCGGTTGATGGTTTTCTTGTCGCCCTTCAGGGCGGCGTTCCACAACGCCACCGATTCGCGCGGCATGGCGTTGACCAGACCGGCGATCCAGCCGCAGGCGCCGGCCTGGGCGCCTTCCACGGCCACGTCGTCGACGCCGACCAGCAGCTGTAGCCGGTCGCCCAGCAGCGCGCGCAGAGCGGTGATCCGGCGCACGTCGGTGCTGGATTCCTTCACCGCGTGCAGGGTCGGGCACAGCTCGCTGATCTCCTTGATCTGCTCCGGGCTGTAGTCGACCACGTAGGCGATGGGGTTGTTGTAGAGCATGCAGGACAGGAAGGTGGCGTTGATCACCGCGCACAGGTGGGCGCGCTGCTCGGCCCAGCTGCCGCGGTAGATGTAAGGCGGCAGCACCATCAGCCCGCGACAACCCAGCGCTTCGGCGCGCTTGGCCTGGGCCACCGCGTCAGCGGTCGACAGCGCGGCGATCGCCGCCACCACCGGAACCTGCTTGCCCACCGCTGCCACCAGTGTGGTCAGCAGCGCTTCGCGCTCATCCGGCTGCAGGGTGCCGCCTTCGCCCAGCGAGCCCAGTGCGACGACGCCGCTGCAGCCCTCGGCGACCAGCCAGCGGGCGTGCTCGGCGAGGAACTCGTGATCGATCTGACCCAGGCTGGTGAAGGGGGTGGTGATTGCCGGCATTACGCCGGTCCATTGCATGCTCATCGGGTTACTCCAGTGGTTGGTCTGCAGATTCGTTCAAGGTCTCAAGCTGGGCCAATGTCGCCGCCGCGACCGGCGCGACGGGTGGCCGCGAACTGATCTCGGCGGGAAGTCCGTAGGCGCGGGCAATGGCGCCGCAGATGCGGCCCTGGCAGGCGCCCATGCCGATGCGGCTGGCCAGCTTCAGGCTGCGCCAGTCCTTGCATGCCGGATCAGTATGGCTACCGGGCAGCGCGGCGGACCAGGGCACGTCCTCGCAGCGGCAAAAGATGGTTGCAGGGTCGGGGTTGGGCAGCATTTCCGGCGTACAGGCGAAGTGTTCGGCGATGAGCTTGGCGAAGGACAGCGCCGCGTCGCGAGCCCGCTGCGCGCGGCGCATCTGGTCCGGTGCATCGACCATCGCCAGGGCAGCGATGCGGCCCTCCAATTCAGCCAGCGCGCCGCCGCCGACGCCGGTGATCTCACCGGCTGCAAAGATGCCGGAAACCGAACAGCGCTGCTCGGCGTCGACCCAAAGGGCCGGAAACTGGCGGTCGCTGCGCATACGCAGATCCAGCCCAGCGGCGCTTTCGACATTGGGCACCAGCCCGAAGCTGACACCCAGTCGGTTGCAGGCGATGCGCCGTTCGCGGCCGTTCGGATCGGCCAACAGCGCCGCCTCCAGCCGACCCCGACCTTCCGCGCGCAGTAGCCGCCAGCCGCATTCATAGGGCACCCGCGCGCAGCGCCGGCGCAGCTGCAGCGCCTCCCATAGTCGTCGTGGGTAGGCGAGCATGCGGGTGGCCAAGGCGCGCATCCGGCGCCGCGACTGCATCTCAAAGATGCCTCGCACGCGTGCGCCGCTGCCGCTCAGCGTTGCCGCGCTGGCCAACAGCAGCGGCCCGCTGCCGGTCAGGACGACGGATTGACCAGCCAGGTCGACACCGCCCTTGGCCATCGCCTGCAGTCCGCCGGCGCCGGTCACCCCGGGCAGGGTCCAGCCGGGGAAGGGCGGCACCAGCTCGCGCGCGCCGCTGGCGAGCAGCACCTGCGCGGCATGCACCGAAACCGCCTCGCCCTGCGCGTTCTGCAGCAGCGCCCGATCGCGGTCGCACCACATCGCCAGCTGATGGCCGGGGAGAAAGCGCAGGTTCGGATGGGCCAGAAGCGGTGCAAAACGCTGCTGGCGCGAGCGCGGCCAGGGGCTGCCCGCGCCCTGCCGCCAAAGCTGACCGCCGGCAGCCGGCTGCTGGTCGATCAGCAGCACGCGCATGCCGAAGGCCAGCGCCACCTCCGCCGCGCTCAGCCCCGCCGGGCCGGCGCCGAGGATCAGCAGATCACCCTGATGTCTGATCGCGCTCATCGCCGTCGCTCCACCCGCATCCCGTCACGCACCAGGGTCATGCAGGCCAGTACGCCAGGGCGACCGTCCACCCGCAGTCGGCATTCCTGGCACACGCCCATGGCGCAGAAGGCGCCGCGCGGCGCACCGCCGGGGCTGTTGCCCAAGGCCAGATCGATCTGCTCCAGCGCGGCCAACAGCGATACGCCGGCGCTGATGCGCAAAGCTTGGCCGTCGATCCACAGCTGCACGGTGTGCTCGCTCATGCCAGTGCCCGGGACGGATCGAAGCGGGCGCCGTCGATCCCGCTGGGGCGACCGAGCAGCTGAGCCAGCAGCAGCTGCGCGGTCGCCGGTGCGGTGGTGATACCCAAGCCTTCGTGGCCGGCGGCCACCCAGGTGTTGGGCAGCGGCGGCCAGCGCCCGATCAGCGGATGACCGTCGGCGCTGGTCGGGCGTATCCCGGTCCAGCAGCGGATCAGCGGCATTTGCGCCAGCGTCGGATAAAACCCGATCGCACGGGCCAGCATCTGTCCCAGCAGGCGCTGGTTGATCTGTCGGCTATCACCGAGTTCGCGACTGGCGCCGATCAGCAGCTGGCCACCGGGTCGCGGCTGCAGGTTGCAGGCCACCCCGCTGCCGCTGTGGGTGGTGGCCACGTAACCGGCCTCCACCAGCGCGTGACGGACCTGGACCTGGCCGCGGTTAGTGATCGCCAGATGGCCCTTGCGCGGCAGCACCGGCAAGCCGGGCAGCAGCGCGGCGCTGTGCAGTCCGGCGCAGACCACGCGCTGCCCGGCGTGTATTCGGCTGCCGTCGTCCAGCAGCAGCGTCTGTTCTTCGAGCTGCACTACCGATCGATCGTTCATCAGGGTCAGCCGATCCCGTGGAATCCGGCGCAGCAGGTCGGACAGCGCGCCCGGTGGATAGATCAGCGCGTCGCCATCCACCCGCAGCGCACCGCACAACCCGGGACGTAGACCCGGTTCGGCCTCGGCCAGCGCGGCCCCATCCAGCCATTGGCAGGCAATGCCCTGCTTAGCCAAGGCCTCGCCACGCGCCTGCAGGGGCCCAATCTCGTTTTCGGCCGCGGCGATCCACAGCGTGCCGGCATCGTTCCACTGCGCCGCTGGCAGTTCGCCGTATTCGCGCCAGCGACGCAGGCCCAGCCGGGTCAGCGCCAACTCGTCGGCATCGCTATCGAGGATCAGCAGATGGCCCATGGCCGCTGCACTGGCGCCCTGACCCGGCGGCTGGCGGTCGATCAGCAGCGTGCGCAGCCCGGCACCGGTGGCGTCCAGGGCCAGGCAGACGCCGACCATGCCGGCGCCGACGATGGCCAGATCGTAAGTCGTGGCCGCCATTAGATCGGCACCACGCTAACCATCGAGACCAAATCGGAAAGGGTCTGCAGGATCGAGCAGCAGCGTGGCCTCGGCGGTGATGTAGGCCCGGGCGCGGAGGTGCGGGATGATCTCGCCGGCGCGGGGCCCTGCGCTGTAGTGGCCGCGGAATACCCCGCCGCAGATGCTCTCCTGCACCCAGCTGGCGCCGGCGGCGAGCTTGCCGACGGCGGCCAGACAGGCCAGCTTGGCGCTGGTGCCGGTGCCGCAGGGCGAGCGGTCGTAGGCATTGCCCGGACAGAGCACGAAGTTGCGGCTGTCGCAGCCGGGCGTGGGTGAGGGTGCGGACAGCTCGACGTGGTCGATCTCCTCGCCGCTATCGCCGCGAACTCCGTGGTCCCAAAGTGCGTGCTTGACCGCGCGGGTGT
>JAUIFV010000209.1 GCA_030430155.1 Gammaproteobacteria bacterium | reverse complement strand
TATTCAGGGAGTCCCTAGTCGCAGATCGGAGTGGGCAATGGCGAAGGTGGCATTTCTGGGCTTGGGCGTGATGGGCTTTCCGATGGCGGGTCATCTGGCCAGCAAAGGTCATCAGGTCACGGTCTACAACCGCTCGTCGGCGCGGGCACAGCAGTGGCTGGAGCAGTATTCCGGCACTGCGGCAGCAACTCCAAGAGAGGCCGCCAATGGCGCCGAATTGGTCATGGTCTGCGTCGGCAACGATGACGACGTGCGCGCGGTGGTATTGGGCGAGAACGGCGCGTTTGCCGGCATGAGCACCGGCGCGGTGCTGGTCGACCACACCACGGCGTCGGCCGAACTAGCCAAGGAGCTGGAGGATCAGGCCCAATGTCAGGGCGTGGGTTTTGTGGACGCACCGGTTTCTGGCGGACAGGCCGGCGCCGAGAACGGCGTGCTGACGGTGATGTGCGGTGGCCATCCCGACAGCTTCGCTCGCGCGCAGGGTGTCATCGGCAGCTACGCCAAGACCATTCGGCTGCTCGGGCCAGCCGGCTCCGGACAGCTGGCCAAGATGGTCAACCAGATCTGCATCGCCGGGGTGCTGCAGGGCTTGAGCGAAGGGGTCAACTTCGCCCAGCGCGCCGGATTGGACGTGCCGGCGCTGATTGAGGTCATCTCCCAGGGCGCGGCCGGTTCCTGGCAGATGAACAACCGTGCCGCCAGCATGGCCGAGGGACGCTTTGACTTTGGTTTCGCAGTCGATTGGATGCGCAAGGATCTGCGCATCTGCCTGGCCACCGGGGATCAACTCAAGGCGCGTCTGCCGCTGACCGCGCTGATCGACCAATTTTACGGTGAGGTCCAGGATGGCGGCGGGAGCCGCTGGGACACCTCCTCCTTGATCACCCGGCTCAAAGCGTAGTTTTCCCGCGCACTCTTGTGACGAATTGCTGCTACGCATGATCGATTGGGTCAGAGGGTGGCAGCATCCGCAACAGGGTGCCTCGACCGACCGGGGCCTGCGGAGTTCGTCGTTTACATGGCTTTGCTTCGATCGTCCATCGTGGCTCTCGCCGTCGCCATCGCCGGCCCGATTCCCGCTTCCGTGCCCACACCGATCGACATCACCGATCAGCGCGCGCCCAAGTTCAACGTCTATGCCAGCCAGGACGGGCTCAGCGACGAGATCTGGAGCACGATCGGCTTCGATCGTGAGGGCTTCGCCTGGGCTGGTTCCGCTTCTCAACTGGCTCGCTTCGATGGTTATCGCTGGCAGCTGGGGCTCGGGCCAGCCGCGCGCAGCTTGGTGCGTGACGCCTACAGCGACCCGGACGGCGACCTGTGGGTGGTGTTCGAGCGGGAGGGGCTGGCGCGCTACGATGGTCGACGTTGGGAGTTCCGCGACGATGTCACCGGCTATATGCACCGCTTTTGCCAGGTCCGGTTGGCGGACGGCAGCTCGCAAGGCTGGCTGGCCCACGACGGTGGATTCTCGGTACTGGTGAACGGCCGCTGGGTCGCTGACCCCGGCAACCACCATCTGCCGCCAGGAACTGCGCGAGCGATCACCCAAACCGAGCGCCTGTACGGCCAGCCTCGGCAGTGGATGACCGGCCCAAACGCGGGACTGTATTTCCGCGAACGCGAGGGCGAACGCAACTGGGGGCCCTGGCGGCAGCATCCGATGCCGGGCTTCTCAGTCACCTTGGCCACCGATCTGGCGGTCAGCTACGACCATGGGCAGGAGGAGCTGTGGATCCTTAGCTATGGCGGCGGCCTGGCTCGAATCCGCCAGCACGATTTGCGCATCTGGCGCTCGGCCAGCGGTGAGTTGCCCAGTGAGGCGATGTACTCGGCCGTTGTGACCTATGCCAGTAACGGCGAGCGACTGCTCTGGGTCAGTACCCGTGCCGGTCTGCTGCGGATCCGCGGCGAGGAAGTCGGCGTTTTCGACCGCCGTCACGGGCTGCCTGCGGACGCGGTGCGCGGTATCAAGCTGCAGCGCGGCCTCGATGGCGTGGATCTGCTCTGGCTGGCTACCGAGGGCGGCGTAGTGCGGGTGGCGCTCAGCGACAGCCAGTGGCAGACCGTCTCACTCACTGGCGCCCGCGAGAACGGCATTCTGGGACTGCTCTTGGAGCCCGATGACAGCGGTGGGGAGCGGCTTTGGCTGGGCACCCAGCAGCGCGGTCTGCACCTGCTGCATCAGCGCCGCTGGCGCCAGTTTCAGCAGGCCGACGGGAGCCTGCCGGGGGAAGGCGTCCGCGGTATCTGGCGATTGCCCGGCGCCGACGGCGGGGTCCTGCGGCTGGTCGGCTTGAATGGTGGCGAGCTGCTGAGGATCGATGACGATCTGCGCCTCAGCGTGCTGCCCACGCCCTGGCCGCGTGCGCCAGAGGAAGCGGTGACCGAAGCGATCAGTCGCCGCGTCGACGGTGAGCTCGAACACTGGTTCGGCCTGCTCACCGGCGGCACCTGGCGCCATCGCAGCGGCCAGTGGCAGCAGTTCACGCTGCCCTCGGCCGACACCCGCTGGTCGGTCAACAAGCTGCTGGCGCATACCGACGCCGGCGGTCGGCAGTGGCTGTGGGCCGCTTCCAGTCTCGGCCTGGCGCGTCTGAACGGCGCTCAGTGGGAACTGCTCAGCGAAGGACTGGGCCTGCCGGCCGACGGTCTGCGTACGCTGTCGC
This sequence comes from Gammaproteobacteria bacterium, assembly GCA_030430155.1. Lineage (GTDB taxonomy): Bacteria > Pseudomonadota > Gammaproteobacteria > Xanthomonadales > SZUA-5 > SZUA-5. The sequence continues at coordinate 5,163 of JAUIFV010000209.1, read as the reverse complement.
TGATCGAACGTCAGGATCGGATCGAGCTTTGGCTGGGCAGCAGCCGCAGCGGGGTGATCCGCTTGGATGTCAGCGACCCCGCTGCGCCGGTCCGGCTCAGCGACGCTGATGTGCCGTCGCCCCCGGACCCGACCGTCTATAGCATTCTTGCCGATGGTCAAGACCGGCTCTATGTGTGCACCAATAACGGTGTGCAGCAGCTGACACCAGATGCCGGCGGCGGCTACCAGCAGCGCACCTTCACCCGTGCCGATGGCCTGGTCCACGACGAGTGCAACACCAATTCGCAGTTCGTCGACGCATCGGATCGATACTGGTTGGGCACTCTCGGCGGCCTCAGCCTGTATGACCCCAACAGCGCGATCCAGCAGCAGGCGACGGTCCCCAAAGCGCTCCATTTCACCGATCTGCGCGTCGACGGAAACCCGACCGAGCTGACCGACGCGGATGCCTACCGATTCGCGCCGGGTACTCGCGAAGTTCGTATCGGCTACACGGTGCTGGCCCAGATGCGCGAGCGCGAATCCAGCTACCGCAGCCGTTTGATCGGCCATGATCCCGACTTCACGCCCTGGACGACTGAGCGCAGCCGCAGCTTCAGCGCCTTGCCACCGGGCGATTACGAGTTCGTTGTGCAGGGGCGTGATTATGCCGGCACGCGTAGTCGCGACCAGTCGCTGCGCTTCAGCCTGGCGCCGCGATGGTGGCAGCACCCGATGACCCAGCTGTTCGCATTGATCGCCAGTCTGGCCCTGGTTCTGCTCGCGGTGATGGCCTACAACCGCGGTCTGAGGCGGCGCCAGCGCGCGCTCAAGCAACTGGTTGCTGCGCGAACCGCCGATCTGAACGCGGCCAACGAGCGACTGACCGAACTGTCATTCGAGGACCCGCTGACCGGTTTGGCCAATCGTCGCCGCCTGATGCAGGCCCTGGATACCGCCCTGGATCGGGCCCGCAATCAATCCCTGCCGGTGGGTCTGATGGTAATCGACGTAGACCTCTTCAAGGACTACAACGACCGCCACGGCCACCTCGCCGGCGACGCCGCACTGCGCGCGGTAGCCCAGGCGCTGCAGGCAGCCACCCGCGAACAGGACTTGGTCGCGCGCTTTGGCGGCGAGGAGTTTGCCTGTCTGATGACCGATGCGGACGCCGCCACCGTGGCCCGTGTAGCCGAGCGTATGCGCGCCCTGGTGGAAGCCTTGCCGCCCCGTTCGCTGGGCAACGACAGCCACACGGTGACCATCAGCATTGGCACCATCAGCTGTATTCCCGCTGCCGCAGACGGCGCCACCGGCCTGCTCGAGCGTGCCGATCAGGCCCTGTACCGGGCCAAGGGGGCAGGGCGCAACTGCGTTCGCAATGCCGATTGAGCGAGCTGCCAATCGCCGCAGCAAACTCGGCCCACAACCCGGCTACACTCCGTCAATGACCACCACCGGCCCCGCGACCACGCCGTTGCGCAAGAGCCTGTTTTTGCGCTTCGCCTGGCTGACCACCGGCGCGCTGATTCTGTTCGCGCTGGGCTACCTGCAGTTTGGCCTGCGCCCGGTGGCGGAGCGGGTGGCCAACAGCCAGTTTGTGATCGCAGCTGCCGAGGTGGATGCCGCGTTGCGGCGCGATCTGGATCCGGCCCAGACCCTGCTGGTACTGGCCCGCAGCTGGGCCTTGAGCGCCCAGTTCGATGAATCCGATCCGGCCCAGTTCAACCGATTGGCCAAACCGCTGCTGGCGCAATCGGAACAGTTCACTTCGGTGGTCGCCGGCAGCAGCGACGGTCGCGGATGGATGCTGCTGGAGCTGCCCAATGGCGCCTGGATGAATCGGTTTACCAACATCCCCGAGCGTGGCGACCAGCAGCTGTTCGTCGACTGGGCCGCCGATGGCAGCCAGCGGACTCGCCTGGAACGCGCCGACTACGACCCGCGTCAACGGCCCTGGTATCGCGGCGCGCTGCAGTCGGCCGGGCGGGTGCACTGGACCGATCCCTATGTGCTCTTCACCACCCGGGATCCCGGAATCACCGCGTCGATACAGATGGAAACGGCGGACGGCAGCGCACAGGTGTTGGGGATCGATATCAAACTGCTGGACGTGTCCCGCGCCGCAGCTCTGGTGCCGGTGAGCGCCAACGGCTTCGCCCTGGTGCTGACCAGCGACGGCCGGCTGCTGGCGTTGCCGCCAGGACCCTTGGCGCGGACCGACGAGGATGTGCGCGCGCTGGCGCTGCAGCCGGCCAGCGCGCTAGGCAACCCGGTGGTCGATGCCGGCATAGGGCTGTGGGAACGGGCGGGTCGACCGACGGCGGATGTGCTCAGCTATCGCACCGCTGGCCAATCCTGGCTCGCTTCCTTTCGGGAGTTCCGCCGCGGTGAGCAGGTCTTCTGGGTCAGCGTGTTTGCGCCGGAAACGGATTTCGTGCCGGACTGGCAGCCGCTGGCGCACGCCTTGCTGCTGATCTTCGCGCTGACCCTGCTGGTCTCATTTCTATACGCGCTGCGCTACACCCGCCGCTTCAGCGAGCCGCTGGAGTCGTTGGCCGCAGCCAGCTCACGCATTGCCAAGCTGGATTTTCGCGCCGCCGAGCCGGTGCACAGCGGAATCGCCGAGATCCAGGAGCTGACCGTCGCTCAGGACCAGATGCGCCAGATGCTGCACAACTATCGCGACACCGTCGAAGCGCAGTCGGCCGATCTGCAGCAGCAGATCGATGCCCTGCGGGCGGCGGAAGGGAAGCTGGCCTACCTGAGTCAGCACGACCCGCTGACCGGGCTGCCCAACCGCCTGTTGCTCAACGATCGGCTGGCCAATGCGGTGCAACGCGCGGAGCGGCGGGACGGCCGGGTGGCGGTACTGTTCCTGGATCTGGACCGGTTCAAATCGGTCAACGATTCGCAGGGACACCCGATGGGCGATCGGCTGCTGTGCATCGTGGCCAAGCGGCTGAGCAGCGAGCTGCGCGCGGGCGATACCCTGGCCCGGCTGGGTGGCGATGAATTCGTGATTCTGGCCGAGGATCTGGTCAGCGCCGACGATGCGCAGGCCCTGGCGGAGAAGCTGCTGGACGCGCTGAGCAGCAGCCTGACGGTCGACGGTCGCTCCTTCCGGCTCACCGGCAGCATCGGCATCAGCCTGTACCCGGACGATGGCGCCGACCCGGTCGAGCTGATTCGCAACGCCGATTCGGCCATGTATCAGGCCAAGGCGCAGGGTCGCAACACGCACTGCTTCTATACCAGGGATATGACCCTGCAGTTGATTTCACGGCTGCAGCTTGAGGAGGCGCTGCACGGCGCCATCGCCCGCGAAGAGTTTGTGTTGCATTACCAGCCGCAGCTCAACATGCGCGACGGGCGGGTGATCGGCGTCGAAGCGCTGGTGCGCTGGATGCATCCGCAGCGCGGCCTGGTCGCGCCGGCCGATTTCATCGGCCTGGCCGAGGAATCCGGTCTGATCGGCCGTATCGGGGCATGGGTGCTGGAGGAGAGCTGCCGCCAGTGGCGCGACTGGGAGCAGCAGGGAATCCGGGTGCCGCGAATCGCCATCAACCTTTCGGTCAAGCAGCTCCACCGTGAGGCACTGGCCGCGTTGATCCGGCGGGTCCTGAGTGCTACCGGCGTGCCGGCCGAGGTACTTGAGCTGGAAATGACCGAATCGATCTTCCTGGAATCGCCCGATGCCTTCGGGATCCTGCTGGAGATCGGCAATTCCGGAGTGAGTTTTGCTCTGGACGACTTCGGGACCGGCTATTCCTCGCTGGGCTATCTGAAGAAGCTGCCGCTGGCTCGGCTCAAGATCGACCGTGAGTTCACCGCCGACATCGGCAATGATCGGGACGGCGAGACGGTGGTCCGCGCGATCATCAAACTGGCCGCCACGCTGGGTCGGGAGGTCATCGCCGAAGGCGTCGAAACCGACCAGCAGGTGCAGTTTCTGCTCGACCATGGCTGCACCCATGCCCAGGGCTACTACTACGCCAAACCGCTGAGCGCCGAACAGTTCAGCCTCTGGTGGGCGGAGCGGCAACCGAGCCTGGCCGGAGCGGCGCAAACATGAAGATACTGATCACCGGCGCCAGCGGATTCATTGGCGGAGCCATCGCCAAGATACTGTGCGCCGAGCACGAATTGCTGGGACTGGCGCGTTCTCCGAGCAGCGCCGCCAAGCTTGCCCAGGCCGGGCTGGCGCCGCTGCTGGGCGAACTAGGCGCTGTCGATGCGGCGTCCCTCAACGGCGTGGACACGATCATCCACTGCGCCGCTCATGTCGCCCAATGGGGTCGCCGCGAGGAATTCTGGCAGACCAACGTGGTCGGTACCGAGCAGCTGTTGGATGCGGCTGGCCGAGCGGGTGTGCGTCGCTTCATCCACATGGGCACCGAGGCAGCGCTATTCGATGGCGCGCCGCTGGTGCAGATCGACGAGGGTCAGCCCTACCCGCAGCGCAGTCCCTATCTGTACGCCGAGACCAAGGCCGAGGCGGAGAAACGGGTGCTGGCCGCACACAGTGATGCCATGCTGACACTGTCGCTGCGGCCAAGGCTGGTCTGGGGGCCGGGCGACCAGACCGTGCTGCCGGAGCTGGTGCAGATGGTGCGCAGCGGCCAGTTCTGGTGGGTCGATCATGGCCGCAATGCCACCAGCACCTGCCACATCGCCAATCTGGTTCACGCGGTCCAACTGGCCCTCAGCGCCGGCCGCGGCGGCCAGAGCTACTTCATCGTCGATCCCGGACAGACCACCTACCGCGAGTTTCTCTCCGCGCTGTTGGCCAGCGCCAAGGTCGATCCGCCGACCCGGTCCCTGCCGGGCAGCGTGATCCGGGCCATGGCCGGCGGCATGGATCTGTGCTGGCGGTTGTTGCGCCTGCGCGGCCAGCCGCCGCTGACCCCCTTTGCCGCCGCCATGCTCTCCCGCGAATGCACCATCGACAGCGATCTGGCCGAACGCGAACTGGGCTACCGCGCGGTGATTACTCGACAGCAGGGGCTGGCTGAGCTGGCAGCAGGGGGTTCGTAGGCCTCGCTGGCGATACGTGCCGCTTGGCCGACGGGAGTTTCCGGCTGGCCGATAGATCCGATCGCCTGCAGGCAGGCTCCTAGTACGCCCGTAGGGGCACACACACAGCACGGTGGAGGTCCGTGTCGGGGTAAGCCAAGGCCCC
>JAUIFV010000208.1 GCA_030430155.1 Gammaproteobacteria bacterium | reverse complement strand
AGGTGCGCAGGAGCTGATTCTGTGCGGCCTTGGAGGCGCGATAGGCGTACCAGCCGCCGAGCCGGTTGTCGCCGATGGAGCCGACCCGGGCGGAGAGCGAGGCGAAGCAGCAGCGATGGCAGCCACGGAGCAGCGGCAACAGCGTCTGCGCCAGCAGGATGGGCGCAAAGGCGTTGAGTTCGAAGACCTCCGCCAGCTGCTGCCTTCGAATCTGCGTGATCGACTTTTCCGGCTGCAGCTGGTCGCTGTGCAACATGCCTGCGGCATTGAATACCAGCCGCAGCTGGCTGCAGTTACGACCCACGCGGTCGCCGAGCGTCCGCAAGGCATCATCGTCGGTCAAATCGGTATCGTGCAGCCGCAGCCGCTGACCATGCTCGGCTTGCATCTGGATCAGCGCCTGACACTGGCTTGCTCGCCGCGCGACCGCGTGGACTACGGCGCTCCCTGATGGCCTCCATTCATCGGCAGTCCCGGATGGCGCCTGCAGCAGCAGGCGCACGGCGGCCAAACCGATGCCGCTGCTGGCGCCGGTCACCAGCAGGTGCTCGGGTGTTTGCTCGGTTGCTGGGGTCGCTGTGGACATGGGCACGATGATGCCGGCCACCCGATCAAGGCGACGTGCGCGGGCGGCACGACCGGCATAAGGCTACAATTGCCCGTTCACTGTCAGCCGGGTCCGGGAGGACGATCGTCATGAGCACCCCTGCCACTTCGATGCCTGCCGCCAGCGCGCAGACCGACACCACGCCATTGCGCTTTGTGACCGCGGCGAGCCTGTTCGATGGCCATGACGCGGCGATCAACATCATGCGCCGGCTGATCCAGTCGCAGGGCGCCGAAGTGATCCATCTGGGTCACAACCGCAGCGTCCAGGACGTGGTCGACGCGGCGATCCAGGAGGATGCAGACGGCATTGCGATCAGCTCCTACCAGGGCGGCCACATGGAGTATTTCCGCTACATGGTGGACATGCTCGCCGAACGCGGCGCCGGCCACGTGCGGGTATTCGGCGGCGGCGGCGGCACCATCACCCCGGAAGAGATTGCCGAGCTGCAGGCCTACGGGGTGGAGCGCATCTATCACCCCAACGACGGCATGAAAATGGGCCTGGCGGCGATGATCGAGGATCTGGTGCAGCGCACCGAGAAGCATCGCCAGTGCGGGTCGCTGCCCAGCGAGGAGCGCAGTGACGATCCCGGTCAGATCGGCAAGGTGCTCAGCGCACTGGAAGACGGCTCGATGGCCGAGGCCGATCTGGAACACCGCCGCAAGGCCTGGAAGCTGGCCGGATCGCGGGTCCCGGTGATCGGCATCACCGGCACCGGCGGCGCAGGCAAGTCCAGCGTCACCGACGAGCTGCTCAATCGCTTGCTGCAGGCCTTCCCGGACAAGCGCGTGGCGGTGCTGGCGGTCGATCCCACCCGCCGCCGAACCGGCGGGGCGCTGCTCGGCGATCGGATCCGGATGAACTCGCTGCGCTCGCCGCGGATCTACATGCGCTCGATGGCCACCCGGCGCCAGCACCAGGCTACCAACGCGGTGCTGATCGACGCCATTGCCTTTTTGCGCGCGCAGAACTTCGATCTGGTGATCGTGGAAACCGCCGGTATTGGTCAGTCCGATTCGGCCATCGTCGATCTGGTCGACTTTCCAATGTATGTGATGACCAGCGACTACGGCGCAGCCAGCCAGCTGGAGAAGATCGACATGCTCGACTTCGCCGAGCTGGTGGTGCTGAACAAGTTCGATCGCCGCGGCGCCGAAGACGCGCTGCGCGATGTGCGCAAGCAGTGGCGGCGCAATCGTGTCGCCTTCCAGCTCAAGGACGAGGAGGTGCCGGTCTATCCGACCATCGCCAGTCAGTTCAACGATCCGGGTCTGACCTGGATGTTCGCCGAGCTGTGCCGATTGCTGCGCGACAAGCTCAATCTGGACGCGGACAGCTGGACGCCGCAGATCGATACGTCGCTGAAGGAACCGCGCGCCACGGTGCTGATTCCCGGTTCGCGGGTGCGCTATCTGGCCGAGATTGCCGAGCAGGGCCGCTCGGTGAACGGCCGGATCGAGAAACAGGCGGAGATCGCGGCGCGGGCACAGCATCATTACGAGGTGCTGCGTGAGCTTGAGGATGCGGCGCTGCCGGAGCCGCTGGCGCGGTATGCCGAGAGCGAGGTTCAGGGCCCAGGGCCCAGGGCCCAGGGCCCAGAAGAGCAGGGTGATGCCGCCGTGCTGCTGCCGCTGCGCCAGCGTTACAACGATGCGGTGCGCTCGCTGGATGCTGAATGCGTTGAGCTGCTGCAGGCCTGGCCGCAGCGGCTGAAAGGGATCACCGATGCCGAGTACGTCTATCACGTGCGCGGCAAGCCGATTCGCGGCGAGAACTACCGCCAGTCGCTGAGCCATCAGGCGATTCCGAAGATCGCTGCGCCAACCATAAGCAGTTGGGGCGAGCTGCTGGTGTTTCTGAGCAAGGAGAATCTTCCCGGCGCCTATCCCTACACCGCTGGCGTCTACCCCTACCGCCGCAGCGGCGAGGATCCGACCCGCATGTTCGCCGGTGAGGGAACCCCGGAGCGCACCAATCGGCGCTTCCACTACCTCAGCACCGACAGCGCCGCGGCACGCCTATCCACCGCCTTCGACTCGGTCACCCTGTACGGCGAGGATCCGGCCAAGCGCCCGGACATCCTTGGCAAGATTGGCAACTCGGGGGTGTCCATTGCCACTCTGGACGACATGAAGAAGCTCTACTCGGGCTTCGATCTGTGCGCGCCCACCACCTCCGTGTCGATGACCATCAACGGTCCGGCGCCGATCATCCTGTCGATGTTCATGAACACCGCCATCGACCAGCAGGTGGAGCTCTACCTGCGCGCCGACGATTCGCGCTGGCGCGCCGCGCAGGCCAAGCTCGACGAGCTCTTCGCCGATCGCCATCGCCCGCACTACAGCGGCATGCTGCCCGATCACAACGACGGCCTGGGGCTGGCCCTGCTCGGCACCAGCGGCGACCAGCTGCTAGCCGCCGATACCTACGCGCAGATCAAGGCCGACACCTTGAAGAAGGTCCGCGGCACGGTGCAGGCTGACATTCTGAAAGAGGACCAGGCCCAGAACACCTGCATCTTCAGCACCGAGTTCGCGCTGCGCATGATGGGCGACATCCAGCAATACTTTGTCGATCAGCAGGTGCGCAACTTCTATTCGGTGTCGATCTCCGGTTATCACATCGCCGAGGCCGGGGCCAATCCGATCAGCCAGCTGGCCTTCACCCTCTCCAACGGCTTCACCATCGTCGAGTACTACCTCGCACGCGGGATGAACATCGATGATTTCGCGCCGAACCTGAGCTTCTTCTTCAGCAACGGCATGGATCCGGAGTACACCGTGATCGGCCGTGTCGCGCGACGGATCTGGGCGCGGGCGATGCGCGAGCGCTACGGCGCCAGCGCGCGCTCTCAGATGCTGAAGTACCACATCCAGACCTCCGGGCGTTCGCTGCACGCCCAGGAGATCCAGTTCAACGACATCCGCACCACTCTGCAGGCGCTGTACGCGCTGTTCGACAACTGCAACTCGCTGCACACCAACGCCTTCGATGAGGCCATCACCACGCCCACCGAGGACAGCGTGCGCCGCGCGGTGGCGATCCAGATGATCATCAACAAGGAGCTCGGTCTGAACTTCTGCGAAAACCCCTGGCAGGGCAGTTTCGCGGTCGATTACCTGACTGATCTGGTCGAGGAGGCGGTGTACAAGGAGTTCGAGGCGATCAGCGAGCGCGGCGGCGTGCTCGGTGCGATGGACACCATGTACCAGCGCGGCAAGATTCAGGACGAATCGATGTACTACGAGGCCAAGAAGCACGACGGCAGCCTGCCGCTGATCGGCGTCAACACCTTCCTGCCCAAGGACCACGCCGGCGAGGTCGCCACCGAGATCGAGCTGATTCGCTCCACCGAGGAAGAGAAAGGCCAGCAGATCGCCAACGTCGCCGCCTTCCAGCAGCAGCGCAACCGCTTCGCACCCGATGGGCTGAAGAACCTGCAGGCCGCCGCCCGCGAACGCCGCAACGTCTTTGCCGCGCTGATGGAGGCGGTCAAGACCCACTCATTGGGGCAGATCTCGCACTCGCTGTATGAGGTGGGTGGGGAGTATCGGCGGAATATGTAGGTTGGGAGGGCCCAGGGCAAGAGGGCCCAGGGCCCAGCTGCAGCGTCGTGCTTCGGCGCTTTCGTAGGATGTGGTGAGCGCAGCGAACCGCATCATTAAGGTGCGTGGGCGCGATTGATGCGGTTCGTTCCTCACCGGATCCAAGGCGGACTCGGCCTCTGGAGGGCCCAGGGCATAGGGCCCAGGGCCCAGAAGAACGCCGTTGCTCCGCGCTTTCGTAGGATGTGGTTAGCGCAGCGAGCCGCATCGGTGTCGTGCGTAGACGCGGCAGGTGCGCTTCGTTGCTCACCGTATCCCACGAGGACTCGGCCTCCGGAGGGCATAGGGCCCAGGGCCCAGAAGAACGGCATCGCTCCGCGCTTTCGTAGGATGTGGTGAGCGCAGCGAACCGCATCGGTGTCGTGCGTAGACGCGACCGATGTGGTTCGTTCCTCACCGCATCCTACGAGAACTCTTGACCTAGCTGGGCCCTGGGCCCTTTGCCCTGAGCCCTGCGCCCTGTGCCCTCCGCGATTCCTTCCGCGCTCGCATTGCCCGAGACTCCCGCGCCAGATTGGACCGATGCATGAACATCCGATACAGCAGGGGAATCACGAACAGGGTCAGGCCGGTGGAGAAGCCCAGGCCCCAGACGATGGAGGAGGCCACCGGACCCCAAAGCAGCGACTGACCGCCCAGGCCGATGGCCAGTGAGAACAACCCGGCGATGGTGGTGCTGGTGGTCATGATCACTGGCACTACGCGGCGACGAGCGGCATAGACCGTGGCGTGCAGCACACCCATTCCGGCCTTGAGGCGCGAATTGGCGGCGTCGATCAGGACTATGGATGCATTGACCGAGATGCCGGTCAGCGCAACGCAACCGTAGAGCGTATACAGCGATACCGGCAGGCGCGAGACCAGCAGACCCAGAACCACGCCGATGAAGGCCAGGAACACCGTGACGATGATCATCATCGGCAGGAAATAGCTGCGGAACTGCGCGGCAAGTATCAGGTAGATGAAACCCAGCCCCATCAGCAGCAGGGCGGGGAAGGCATTCAGGCTCTCGTTGATGTCGTCCAGCTCACCGGAGAAGTCCAAATCCGCGCCCGGGAACTGCGAGCGAACTTGTTCCCAGCCTTCCAGCACGGCCGCATTGGCGCTGACCGTATCGTTGACCTCCAAATCCAGATCGGCCTGCACGGTGATCGAGCGGCGCAGCTGATGATGGCGGATGATTCCCGCGCCGCGGCCAGTCTCGGCATCGACCAGGGCGCCGATGGTGGTGCTGCCGCCGTTGGGTAGGGCGATGGTGTCGGCGAGGAAATCCATGGGGTCGAACAGATCGTCGCGCTGGCGACGCACGCGGACGAACATCTGCTCGCCGCCTTCGCGCAACTCGGCGACGATCTCGCCGTCCACATGCAGGCGCAGCAGCCGATTCAGCGTCGCTGGATCCAGGCCGGCGCGGCGCACTGCTTCGATGTCCAGCTTCAGCACCAGCTCGGCGCGGCCAGGCACGTCGTCATCACTGATGTCGCGCGCACCGGGAATCTCGCCCACGATGTCGAGGATGGCGTCGGTGGCGGCGCGCAGCTCGGAGTAGTCATCGCTGCGCACCTTCACCGCGATCGGTTTGCCGGCAGGTGGGCCGCCGGAAACGATGAAGAAAGAGATCTTGCCCGGCGAATCCAGCGATTCGATGGCCTCGCGCATGTCCTCGACCACCACATCGGTGGTGCGCATGTCGTTGCGGCGCGGCGCCAGCGAAACGGTGATCTGACCGTAGACGTCGCCGTACAGCGGTTCGATGTCGGTGAACTTGATCCCGGCCACGGAGATCACCGAGCGCGCTTCGCCGGGTTCGAGATGCTTTCGAACCTCATTGGCGACTGCTTCGGTGGCGGCCAGGGTCTCGTCGATGCTGCTGTCCGGCGGCATGTCGACGTTGACGTAGTAGATCCGCATTGGGTCGAAGGCAAAGAACTTGTAGCGCACCAGGTCCGAATTCAGCGCAGCGACGGCTAGGATGAAAACCAGACCGATTGCCGACAGGGTCAGCCCGGTGCGGCGCATCGCGAACAGCAGCGCGCGGGTGTACTTGAGTCGCAGTTGGTGGCTGAACTCGGTGCGCCAATGCCACATCCGGCTGGCCATGGTGGGGTGCTCGGGGTCCTCATGTCGTTTGGTGCGCAGACTGACCACGTGCGAAGGCAGGATCCAGAAAGCCTCGATCAGGCTGACCGCCAAACCGACCGTGACCACGAAGGGGATCACGAACATGAATTTGCCGATGATCCCCGGCAGCAGCATCAGCGGCAAAAAGGCGCTCATCGTGGTGGCCACGCTGGCGACCACCGGCGTGCCGACGCTGCGCATTGCCGCCACCGCGGCCTTGATCGGCCGGATGCCGCGCTCGATGCGGTAATAGATGTCCTCGACCACCACCACCGCGTCGTCGACCAGCATGCCCAGCACGATCACGATGCCCAGCAGGACCGAGGTATTGACGGTATTGCCGGTGACCGCCAGCGCGATGAAGGTGCCGGCCACCGAGAACACCACTCCGGAGGCGACCAGCGCGGCGATGCCGGTGCCCAGAAACAGCCAGCACACGGCGAACACCAGAGTCAGGCCGATCAAGGCGTTGGACTGCATCACCGCGATGGCGTCACGGGTGGGAATGGTCTGGTCGTCGGCCAGCGCCAGGCGCAGTCCGGAGCGCTCCAGGACCTGGTTTTTCTCTTCCACGTAGGCCCTGATTCGATCGACCAGCTCCAGGGTGTTGGCCTGGCTCTTCTTGGTGATCGACATCAGCACCGCCGGCTCGCTCTCAAACAGCACCTGTTCCCGGGCCCGTTCACGGCCCAGGCCGATACGGGCCACCGCGTCGATGGGCGTCTGCGCGCTGGGATCGGCGCGTGGCGACACGGTCAGCGAGGCCAGATAGTCCGGATTCGGCGATTGCCCGGGCGCGCGCACCAGCCACTCGCCGCGCTCCAGCTCCAGCCGGCCGGCGAAGATGTCCCGGTACCAGCCGGAAACCGCGTCGGCCAGATCGGTGGCGCTGAGCGAGCGGGAGGCCAGCGCGTCGGGGTCGAACTGGACCTGCAACTCGGGGTCGTCGAAGCCCAAAGCCAGCACCCGATCCACACCGGTGAGGCGCTCCAAGTCCTTCTGCACCACGTAGGCATTGCTGCGCAGCGTTTCATCGTTGGCGCGTCCGACCAGGGCAACGATGGCGCTGGGGAAGCCGTTGTTGGTGGTGATTTCCAGGATCACCGGGTCTTCGGCCTGGCTGGGCAGCTCGGCGCTGGCCCGATTCTGGATCTCGCGGCGCAGATCGCTGATCCGCTTGTCGAACAGCCGCGGGCTCATGTCGTGGAAGCGCACCAGGATGTTGGAGACACCCTCGCGCGAGGTGGAGGACACGAAACGGATGTCCTGCACCGTGCGGATGGCATCTTCCAGCGGCGTGGTGATGCGTTTTTCCACGTCTTCACTGGAGGCGCCGGGCAGCACCGTGTTGACGTTGACCCAGTTGAAGTTGATCTCCGGGTCCTGCTCGCGCGGCATGTTCAGATAGGCGATCAGGCCCAGCACCAGCACCACCACAAAGGCGATGTTGGCGAGCGGGTGATTGGTGATCAGTCCGTGGTAGCGCTTCATGGGTTGCGCGCGATGGGGTCGCCGTCATTGAGATGCTGGCGGCCGTCGGTGATCAGCGCGGTGTCGGCGGGTAGATCAACACTCGCCGGGCGCCCGGCATCGGCGGAGGGCAGCGGG
>JAUIFV010000014.1 GCA_030430155.1 Gammaproteobacteria bacterium | reverse complement strand
CTTCATCGGTGACCGCCTGATCGGACTTCGCCACAATCAGACTGGAAAAATAAGGCGGCAAACCGGAATTGTCGGAAACAACAGCCAGGCGATGTTCGTCACCGTCTTCGCCGCGGTTTTCGATCGGCGTGAAGGCACCCTGATCTACAGCAACGCCGGCCACAACCATCCGGTCTACATCCGCGAAGGCGAGGCCACCGAGATTGCCGGCGCCAAGTCCGTGCCACTGGGCGCCTCAGAACACGCCGAGTTCGGCAACGCGCAGCTCAAGCTGCGTGAGCGCGACGTGCTGTTCCTCTATACCGATGGCGTCAACGAGGCGATGGATCCCGACAACAACGAATACGGCGAGGCGCGCATGCACGAGCTGCTGGTCGGCTACTCCAATGAGGACATGACCACGCTGGTCAACGCCTGCGTCGACAGCGTCAACGGCTTTGCCCGCGGTGCCGAGCAGAGCGACGACATCACGGCGCTGGCGATGCGGGTGCCGCCGCGCGGGTGAGTGGGTTGTTGCGCTGCCAGAGGTAACAGCCCAGGAACACGCTAGCCAGGTTGATGAATGCCAGCAGCAGATGCAGCAGCGAAGCTTCCGTCGGGGTGATCAGCATGAAGAAAGCGCTGGTCAGTACAAACTGGATCGATCCCAGCAGGTAAATCTGCCGCTTGCCTATGCGCGCGCACCAGTAGCCTGCCAATACCGATACCGCAAAGCCGAAAATCATCCCCAGGGTCATATACAGCGAGCTGTCAGTAGCCGTCAGTAGTGCCTCCATATCCGACGTGTTGGCGCCATTGATGGCCAGGAAGATTCCGTAGCCGAAGCCGAGCAGCATGCTGACGATGATCGTCCCGATGATGTCGATGGCAACGCCAGCGAGTACGGCCAGAACTGGTCGGCCCGGACGTTCGGTGCGATCAGCAACCGCGCTCGTCGGCGCGGCGTAGGGGCTTGATGGTTGATCCATGGTGAAGTTCCAGCGGGATTGGCATAGTGACGCACGCCGCTGCAAATCAGGCAACCGATGGACTACTGCGCCGGGATTCCCGCCTCACTAGCTGCCTCAGCCAGCATCTGCCAGCTTGGGCTGGTTTGTGGCCAGTGCTTGCGCAATTCCGGGAGGGCGCTGCGCAGGTCGGCACGCGCGCCCGGCAGATCGCCCCCTGCCAGACGGCAACAGCCGAGCAGCGCGCGGCTCTCCTCGGTGGCCACTGCGCCAGGCTCCAACTGCGCTTCGCGCAGCGCCAGCGACCGCTCCAGGAGTTCCAGGCCCGCTCCGTGCTCCCCCAGCACCACGCAGTGGATGTAGCCTAACCAGCTCATGGTCTCGGCGTGCATCGGGTGCTCCGGGTCCAGCGCGCGATGCCGGATCTCGGCGGCACGGCCCAGTAGCGCCAGCGCAGTCTGCGGCTGTTCTCGCCACAGCTGAACCCGGCCCAGATTGCCCAGCGCGAAGGCCAACGACGGGTGCTCGGCGCCCAGTGCCGCTTCCTGCGCGTCAATTGCTCGCTGCAGATAGTCCAAGGCGGCATCCAGATCGCCCAGCTGCTCGGAAAGCAGCCCGAGATTGTTCAGATTGGCCGCCACCGAACGATGTTTCTCGCCGAAACTGGCCAAGTTGATCTCCAGCGCGCGTTGGTAGAGCTCCCGGGCCTGGCCGCGGTCGCCTGCGCGCTGCCGGACCAGGGCCAGATTGTTCAGGGTCCTGGCCTGTGCCGGGTTGGCCTTGGCACTGACCTGCTGATAGATCGCCAGCGCCTCGTTGAGCGCCTGCTCGGCACCGGCATCGTCGCCCATGTCGTACAGGGCCGCGCCCAGATTGCTCAGACTGTCGGCGGTGTGGCTGTGGCCGTCGCCGAGCACCCGTCGCCGCAGCTGCACCGCTTCGCGGTACATCGCCACGCCTGCAGCGAAATCGCCGCGCGCGTGGCGCACTGCGCCGAAGGCGTCCAGGGCGCGAGCCAGCTCGGGCAGATTGGCGTCGCCGGCGCTGCGCCGCATCGTCAGTGCGCGTGCATACCAGTCTTCGGCCTGCGCCAGCCGGCCGCCCATCCAGTGCCAGGAACCCAGCCGCAGCGCGGCGTCGGCGAGCAGAGGGTCGCGCTCGGAATCGACCGCATTGAGCTGCTGATGGGCGAGCTGAAAGGCGGTGCCGGCGCTCTGGTGGTCTCCAAGCGACTGCAGCGCCTGACCCAGACGCAGCTGGATCAGCGCCTGCAATCGCGGTTGCTCAGCCAGCGCCAGCGCGCTTTCCAAAGTGGCTTGCGCCTCCGCATGCTCGCCGCGCAGCTGCTGCACGGTCCCCAGATCGGCAAGCAAGCGCGCGCGTTCGCCGCGCTCGGCCTCATCGCTGAGGCTTAGCGCCTGCTCCAGCAGTTCCAGCGCGGCATCAAAACGGCCGCTATTGCGATAGACCTCAGCCAGCGTCTGTAGCAGCGTCATTCGTGTAGCAGCGCTCAGGTCGGTGCGCTCGGCAAGCGCCTGGCGACCGCGGTCGAGCAGTTCCAGAGCGCTGATCTGGGCGCCGCCGCGCTGGGTACTGTCCGCGGTAATGAACAGATCGCGCAGAAAATCAGCGGCGGCCTGGTGACGGTCGCGTTCGGTGCTGCTTTGCACCAATGTCGCGCGGGTGCGCTGGCTTTCGCGATGGAGCTGAACGCCGAAACCGGCGACGGTGAGAACGAAACCCACGCTCATCGCCACTCCAACCCAGTGGCGCCGGCAGAACTTGCCGCTGCGATAGAGCAGGCTTTCCGGACGAGCGCTGACCGGTCGATGCTCGAGCAGCGCACGCAGATCGCGGGCCAGGTCGGCGGCGTCGGCATAGCGGCGGTCGGGATCGGCAGCCAGCGCCCGTCTGGCGATCCAATCCAGCTCCGGCATCCGGCTCAGGGCGCGGCGGTCAGCTTTTGCGCCGTCGCGCAGTCGCGGTATCTGCCGACTGCGGATCTGCTCGGCCAGGCGCAGCGGCTCTTTGGGCTCGGGCTGAAAGGGTCGGCTACCGCTGAGCAGCTCAAACAGCAGTATGCCGAGGCCGTAGACATCCGCAGCCACGCCGACCGGCTCGCCTTCCAGCTGTTCAGGCGCGGCGTAACCCGGGGTGTAGGGGCGCAAGCCGCTCAGCGCGGTGGCGTCGTCGGCCGCGTCCGGATCGATCAACTTGGCGATGCCAAAATCCAGCAGCACCGGACGCCCCTCGGCAGTCACCAGGATGTTGCCGGGCTTCAAGTCCCGGTGCACTACCAGTCGACGATGGGCGTAGTCGACCGCATCACAGACCTGGGCCAGCAGCGCCAGGCGGGCGCCGAGCCCCAGACGCTGCTGCTCGCAATAGGCGTCGATGGCGACGCCGTCGACAAAATCCATCACCAAATAGGGCCAGCCGGCCTGGGTGTGACCGCCATCGAGCAGGCGCGCGATGCCGGGGTGGCCCAGGGCGGCCATGATCTGGCGTTCGCGGCGGAAGCGCTCGACCAGCACCGGATGGGCGTGACCGGGCGCGATCACCTTCAGCGCCGCGCGCTGGGCGTACTCACCGTCGGTACGTTCGGCCAGATAGACGCTGCCCATGCCGCCCTGGCCCAGCGCGCGGACGATGCGATAGCGGTCAACCTGGTCACCCGGGTGCAGGCGCTCAGAGCGTATGGGTGGCGTGGGTGCCCGATCGAGTATGGCGTCGCGCTGCGCCTCGGCGGCGAGCAATGCCTGCAGTTCGGCGAGCAGTTCGGCGTCGTCGGCGCACTGTTCCCGCAGCCAAGACAAACGCTGCTCTTGCGGCTGAGCCAGGGCCATATCGAAGAGCTTCCACAGCGTTTGCCAACGACCCGAATCCATCGCCTCTCCTGCGCCAAGTGCCACAGATTCCCTCCCCACAGATCGCCGCGCAAGCTTTCGGTGAAGCAAAGTAAACTTCAGCGACGGTCACTGCCTTGAGTTCGATGAGCGACGACACCCCCATTACCGAGCTTTTGGCCCAGATCGGCGCCGGAGATTCGGCGGCGATGGACCAGTTGATGCCGGTGGTCTATCAGCAGCTGAAGGACCTGGCCGCCGCACGCATCGCCAATGAGCGCCAAGGGCACACGCTGAGCGCGACCGCGTTGGTCCACGAAACCTATCTGCGCATGGTCGGCAGCGAGCTGCCGGATTTGCAGGATCGCCAGCACTTCATCGCCGTGGCCGCCATTGCCATGCGCCGGGTGCTGGTCGACCATGCGAGGGCAATTAGTCGCGGCAAGCGGGGCGGCGACTACAGTCGCACATCGCTGTCGGCGGCCGGTGCCGAACTGGGCAGCGATCCGGCTGAGCTGCTGGAGCTGGACGCTGCCCTAACCCGCCTGGCGTCGCTCGACGCGCAGATGGCGCAGGTGGTTGAGTTGCGCTGGTTTGGCGGGATGAGCGTGGAGGATTGTGCTGCGCTGATGGACCAGTCAGCGCGCACCGTCGCCCGCCGCTGGGTGCAGGCGCGGGCGTGGCTGCTCAAGGAGCTGGGCAGTGGTGAGGCAGATTATGGCTGAGGGCTGCGAAGAGTGTTCGCCCGCCGCGATCGCCGGTTAGGCAGTGATTGGTCGCCAACGGAGACAGCGGCGAACGCTCTGCGGCATGATGGTGGCGATTTCCCCGGAAGGGGGTTCCGCTCGGGCGGAGGGGTATAAAGGATGGCAAAGGTCAGCTTGGGATCGGCTTTGAGACGCTGGATTGCGTCGGCTGACGAGCAGCCGGCCGATCAGCTGCGATTCAATGCGGCCAACTTGGACGAGCTCCTGAGAGCGCTGTTCGCCCACTCGCCGCAGCTACGCGGCTACGTGGTCGATGAGCACGGTCGGCTGCGTCATCACGTAACGGTCTTTGTCAACAACACAGTCGTGCCCAGCAAGACCGATTTGAGCCAACCGCTGGAGGTCGATTCGGAGGTCTATATCATGCAGGCATTGTCGGGCGGCTAGCCCGCATGTTTCATGAGTGTTCGTTGCGAGGGCGTTGGAGAGCTGCTGTGGTGCGGTCCGCGGACTGGAGATCGATGAAGGCGTACTTGAACAGTACGTCGAGTCGATAGGAGGGAGCAGATCGCGCCACAGTTGCTCTCCGGCGGCCGCAGTAGAAGACTCATGAAATTTGCAGGCTGGGGTATTGATCAGGGCCCAGGGCCCAGGGCTCAGGGCATAGGGCCCAGGGCTCAGGGCCCAGCCAATCGGGAGGTCGTAGATGAGCGAGCGTTTGTTGCTGTCCACCCGCAAGGGTCTATTCGTATTCGATCGCGGCGCCCAAGGCTGGGCGCAGCAGGCGGTGCACTTTCTTGGCGACAACCTCAGCTACACGCTTTGCGACCAGCGTGACGGCAGCTGGTATGCGGCGCTTAACCTGGGCCATTTCGGCTGCAAGCTGCATCGCTCCAGCGATCAGGGCGAAAGCTGGACCGAGATTGCAGTGCCGGCCTATGCCGAGCAGGACCGCGTTGGTGGAGGTGATGGAAAGGAGCCGCAGCCGGCCGCCCTGCAGCTGCTATGGACGCTGGCGGCTGGCGGTGCCGATCAACCCGGCCGGCTCTGGGCAGGCACCATTCCCGGTGGGCTGTTTCGCTCTGATGACCACGGCGCCAGCTGGTATCTGCTGCGCGGTCTATGGGAGCGGCCGGAACGCGAGCGTTGGTTCGGCGGCGGCTATGACTGGCCTGGGATCCACTCCATCTGCGTCGATCCCCGGAGCAGTTCGGAGCTGCGCGTTGCGGTGTCTTGCGGCGGCGTTTGGCACAGCCAGGACGACGGCCAGACCTGGACTATCCGCTGCCGCGGCATGCGCGCCGACTACATGCCGCCCGAGCTGAGCGAGGACGAAGCCATCCAGGACCCACACTGCATGGTGCAGTGCGCCAAGGATCCTGATCAGCTGTGGGTGCAGCATCACAACGGCGTGTTTCGCTCTACTGACGGGGGCGCCCTGTGGGAGGAGATCAAGGTGCCACCCTCCTCATTCGGCTTCGCCGTCGCAGTTGACCCCAACGATGGCCAGAGCGCCTGGTTCGTCCCTGCGGTCAAGGACGAAAAGCGGGTGCCCGTCGACGCCCGACTCTGCGTTGTTCGCACCCGCGACGGCGGGCGCAGTTTTCAGCAGTTGCGCAGCGGCCTTCCGGAGGGTCCGTCTTACGATTTGACGTATCGGCACGCGCTGGCCATCGACTCCAGCGGCCAACGTCTGGCCTTCGCCAGCACGACGGGCAATCTTTGGGTCAGCGAGGACCAGGGCGACCATTGGAAGCAGATCAGCGGTCACCTGCCGCCGGTGGCGGCGGTGGCTTTTTGCTAGGGCCCAGGGCCCAGAAAAGAGCGCCAGACCTGCCCGCACTTCTGGGCCCTATGCCCTGAGCCCTGGGCCCTCTTTCTTGCCAGGGCCGAGAAACGAGCGCCGTACTTGCCAGCTCTTCCTGGGCCCTGTGCCCTCGCCCCTCTCCACAAACGAGAGTCATTCGCATTTTGACTCGCGCTCGTCGTAACATGTAGCCCCTCCCCGCGCTGGGCTCGCTGCATGTGGTCTGCTGCCTCCGAAGTCGACAAGACGCCGCTCGATGTGGCCCATCCGGCGCCGCCGCTGCCGCTTTCGCAGCTGAAGCTGGGTCAGCGAGCGCGGGTACGCGAGCTGCGCCTGCCGTCCCCTTCCCACGGCCACGGTGAGCAGCTGGTGCTGCGGCTGCTGGAGATCGGCTTTGTGCCCGGCGAGGCGGTGCGGGTGATGGCGCTGGGGCCCGGCGGTCGGGAGCCGCTGGCGGTGCGCGTGGGCGGCACCATGTTCGCGCTGCGTCGGCACGAGGCCGAGCACGTGCTGGTCGATTTGCTGGATGAGGGCCAATGACCGCCGCTACAGCCGCATTGGATGCGCCGCGCCGGGTGGCGCTATTGGGCAATCCCAACTGCGGCAAAACCGCGCTGTTCAATTTGCTCACCGGCAGTCGCCAGAAGGTGGCCAACTACGCCGGGGTCACCGTGGAGCGCAAGGAAGGGCGCGTCGCCTCGCCGTCCGGGCGCAGTTATCGCGTGCTGGATCTGCCGGGGGCCTATAGCCTCAATGCCGACAGCGCCGACGAGGCAGTGACTCGGGACGTGCTGCTGGGGCGACTGAGCGATGAGGAACGTCCCGAACTACTGATCTGTGTCACCGACGCCACCAATCTGCGCCTGAATCTGCGCCTGGTGCTGGAAGTGCGTCAGCTGGGCATTCCGATGCTGCTGGCGCTGAATATGAGCGATCTGGCCGAGCGTCGCGGCATCCGCGTGGACACCCACAAGCTCAGCGAGCTGCTCGGCATGCCGGTGGTGAGCACGGTCGGGATCGCCAGACACGGCGCCGACCGGCTGCTGGCCAGTCTGGATGAAATCGACTATGCCGCAGTCGCCGAGCATGCGCCGGAATGGAAGACCCCTTCACTGGACCAGGTCACCCAAACCCACCGTCAGGTGCGGGAGATCCTGGAACAGGTGGTTGCCAGCGGCGAAGGCGAGCGGCGCTGGGACGAGAGCATCGATCGGGTGGTGATGCATCCGTTGCTAGGCCTGGTGATCCTGGCGGCGGTGCTGCTGCTGATGTTCCAGGCCGTGTTCAGCTGGGCTGGCCTGCCGATGGATGCCATCGACGCCGCGACCGGCTGGGTCGGCGTACAGGTCGGCGGCATGATGAGCGAGGGCCCGCTGCGCAGCCTGCTGGTCGACGGCATCATTGCCGGGGTCGGCGGGGTGATCATCTTCCTGCCGCAGATCGTGATCCTGTTCGCCTTCATTCTGGCCCTGGAGGATTCCGGCTATCTGCCGCGCGCGGCCTTCCTGCTCGACCGCTTCATGGGCAAGGTGGGGCTGTCCGGTCGCTCCTTCATCCCGCTGCTGTCCAGCTTCGCCTGCGCCATTCCCGGGATCATGGCGACGCGGGTGATCAGCAATACACGCGATCGATTGACCACCATACTGATCGCGCCGCTGATGACCTGCTCGGCGCGATTGCCGGTCTACGCGCTGCTGATCGCCGCCTTTATTCCCGAGCAAAGCGTGGCCGGGGTGTTCAATCTGCAGGGGCTGGTGCTGTTCGGGCTTTATCTGTCCGGCATCGTCAGCGCGATGGCCGTAGCCTGGGTGATGCAGCGCTTCGGCGGCAGCTTGGCGCACCATCCGTTGATGATGGAACTGCCGACCTGGCGGCTGCCGAATCTGCGCAATCTGCTGCTCGGCCTTTTGGAGCGGGTGAAGATCTTCCTGCGTCGGGTGGGCGGGATCATCTTGGCGATGATGATCGTGCTGTGGGCGCTGTCCAGCTACCCGGCGGCGCCCATCGACGCCATCGGGCCGGCCATCGACCACAGCTACGCCGGGATGATCGGCCACCTGATCCAGCCGCTGTTCGCGCCGCTGGGCTTCAGCTGGGAGATCTGTGTCGCCCTGGTCCCCGGGCTTGCCGCGCGCGAGGTCGCGGTGGGCGCGCTGGCCACCGTCTACGCGGTTTCCGGCGGCGCCGACGAAGCGGCCGCGCTGGGCACCATCGTCGCCCAGCAGTGGTCTCTGGCGACCGCGCTCGCACTATTGGCCTGGTATGTGTTTGCCCCGCAGTGCCTGCCGACGCTGGCGGTGATCAAGCGCGAAACCCAGTCCTGGCGCTATCCGCTGCTGGCTGCGGGCTATCTGTTCGGGCTGGCCTGGCTGGCCGCCTTTTTCACCTACCAGATCGCCGTGGCGTTGGGAGCGGGCTGATGGTTGAGCAGCTGCTGGTGGGCCTGATTGTGCTGATAGCGGCGGCTTACTGCGTCTGGTTCATTTGCCCCGCCGATCTGCGGGTCGCCCTGGTCCGCCGTCTGCAGCGCCGCTGCTCAGATACGCCGGCCGCGACTTTGCTGCCGGGGATCGCGCGCGCCGCGGCCGTCCCAAACAGCGCCTGCGCCGGCTGCGGCGCACGAACGCGCTGCCCGGCCAATCGTTCGGCCGAGGTTATCCCGCTGCAGCGCTCGGCGCACAGCACGAAGTAGCCGTGACCTGTGGCGGCTGGCTTTTGCTGTCAAGCCGAGTATGGTGTGCGTCCCCAAATCCGCCCTCGCGGATACCGAACTGTGGAAGGACCAATGAATCTGAATCGATTTGCACTAAAGCCCCTGACCCTGGCGCTGGCCGCCGCTTTGACCCTGATCGCCTGCAGCGAGGACCAGGCACCAGCGCCTGCGGCCAGCGAGCCGGTCGCGCAGGCTGAGCCAGCAGCGGCCAAGCTGCAGATCGATGAATCCAAGCTGCCGGGTTACCTGGAGTTCAAAGCCAGCGATCTGGATTCCTCCATTGCCGCCTGTGTGGACTTCAATGGCCACGTCAACAAGCAATGGCTGGCAGCCAATCCGATTCCCGGCGACCGCACCACCTGGGGCAGTTTTGAGGTCCTGCAGGAGCGCTCGCTGGCGGTGCAGCGGCAGATCGTTGAGGCCGCCGCGGGTGAATCCGATGCCACCGGTCTGCACAAGCTGATCGGCGATTTCTGGGCCACCGGCATGGACGAGGCGGCGATCGAAGCTGCCGGTCTGAGCCCGATTCAGCCGATGCTTGATGAGGTCGCGGCGCTGAGCAGCGCGGAGGATCTGGTCGCCTACCTGCGTAAGGGTCACAGCGAAGGTCGCGGCATGCTGTTCGGCTTCGGTCCGGAGTCCGACTTCAAGGATTCCGACAAGGTCATCCTCTACGTCACCCAGGGCGGCCTGGGCTTGCCCGACAAGACCTATTACAGCGACGACAAGCACGCCGAGGCGCGTGCGGCATATCAGGATCATATCGCCAAGCTGCTGAGCATCGCCGGCGCCAGTGAAGAAGAGGCCGCGGCCCAGGCTGCATCGATCATGGCACTGGAAACCACCCTGGCCGAGGTCTCCTATTCGCGCGAAGACATGTCTCGCGACGTGTCCAAGTTCTACAACCCGGTCAGCGTCGCTGATGCCGATGCGATCACCCCCAGCTTCCCGTGGACCGACTTCTTCGCCGCCAGCGGACTGCAGGCGCCCGAGCAGTTCTCCCTGTCCAACCCGGATTTCTTCGCCAAGCTCAACGAGCTGTACACGTCAGTGCCGATGGAGCAATGGCAGGCCTATTTGCGCTTCCACACCATCGACAACGCTGCGCCCTATCTGAGCAAGGCCTACGCCGATCAGAATTTCGCCTTCTATGGCAAGGCCCTGCGCGGTCAGCAGGAGCAGCTGGCGCGCTGGAAGCGGGTGCTCAATGTGGTCAACGGCTCGGTGGGTGAGGCCCTGGGCGAGCTCTATGTGGAAGTGGCCTTCCCGCCCGAATCCAAGGCGGCGATGGAGCAACTGGTGGCCAATCTGTCGGCGGCGCTGAAGGTGCGGCTGGAAAATCTGGCCTGGATGAGCGAGGAAACCAAGGCCAAGGCGCTGGAGAAATGGGCCAGCTTCACCCCCAAGATCGGCTACCCGGACAAGTGGCGGGATTGGTCCGGACTGCAGACCAGCCGCGACAGCTACGTGGGCAATTTCCTTGCCGCACAGGCCTTCAACCATCAGTTCGAGATGGCCAAGGTCGGCAAGCCCAAGGACAAGACCGAGTGGGGCATGACCCCGCAGACCATCAACGCCTACTACAACCCGCTGCAGAACGAGATCACCTTCCCCGCGGCGATCCTGCAGCCGCCGTTCTTCGATGCCGAAGCGGATGATGCGCGCAACTACGGCGGTATCGGCGCGGTGATCGGTCACGAGATGCTGCACGGCTATGACGATCAGGGCAGCCGCTTTGACGCCGCCGGCAGCTTCAACAACTGGTGGGAGCCCAGCGATGCCGAGGGCTTCAAGGCCAAGACCGAGCAGCTGGTGGCGCAGTTCGACGCCTACGAGGCGCTGCCCGGCAAGTTCGTCAACGGCAACCTGACCCTGGGCGAGAACATCGCCGATCTGGGTGGTCTGACCGTGGCCTACGACGCGCTCAAGCTGGCTCAGGGCGAGGATTACGCCGATCCCACCATTGACGGATTGAGTCAGGACCAGCGCTTCTTCATGAACTGGGCCACGGTGTGGCGGCGCAACTACACGGACAAGGAAATGGAAGTCCGCCTGACCACCGATTCGCACGCTCCCGGCAAGTTCCGTGCGGTCGGCCCGCTGGAGAACATGCCTGCCTTCGCTGCCGCCTTCGAATGCAGCGACGATGATGCGATGGTGCGCAGCGGCGATGATCGAATCGCCATCTGGTAGCCCGTAGCAAGCGGGCGGATGCGAAACACGGGGCGGCCTTTTGGCCGCCCTTTTCGCTTGCACATCGACGGCGCTGGAGTAACCCTGTCGTTCCTCCCTGACCCACAGCCAGATTCGAAGCGTGAGCCAGACCCCACCGCCGAAGCAGCCACCCAAGCCGGTCTTGAGCCCGAAAGCCCAGGCGGCACTGGCCAAGGTACAGCGCAAGCGCCGCCAGCCGCGCCAGCCGGCGCAGCGCCAAGTCGATACCGGCCGGCCGCGGATCCGCTGGGGCGTGCTGTTCGCCATTGCCATCATCGGCGGCAGCGGCGTTTGGTATCTGCGCATCAAGGCCGACGAGAACTTGGCCCGGGTCAAGGCGCAAAATGAGGCCATCGCGGCGATGGAGCGTGCATACGGCGGCGTCGAGCCGGCAGCGGAAGTTGACCCCGGGGATGTCGACGCACCCGGTGCGCAGGCAGCCAGCCCCAGCGCCGGCACGACTCGCCGCATACCGCGACCGCCGCCGGGCTGGCGTTCTGAATCGGTGCTGGAGCCGAACTGCCGAATCAGCTCGGCAGCGACCGAGCCCAAGCAGGCCGCACCGATGTACAAGTGGCGCGACGCCGACGGAGCGCTGCAGTTCGGTCGGCAGCCGCCGCAGGGCGTTAGCGCGCAGCGGGTGGTGGTCAGCAGCAGCAACAGTGCGCAGTTCAAGCTGGTCGTGGGTGCCGGCGATGGCAGCCCGCTACCGCCACAGCTGCGCGATCAATCCACCGCCGACATCTATCGCATTGCCGCCATTTTGCGCCAGGAGCTGGGCGTGCCGGTGGCCGACGACTTCACCCTCAATCTGAGCTTCGTCAGCCGCGCCGAAGACGTCGGCAAGGATCTGGGTCTGAGCGCGGCCGCCGGGGTCTATCTGCCGCTGCAGCAGCGCATGGTGATCTGGCGCCAGCCGGACTCGGCGCAGACTTTCGCCACCGTCCGTCACGAGAGCGTGCACGCGCTGCTCCACGAGTTTATCGGCGCGCCGCCGATTTGGCTCAATGAGGGGCTGGCCGAGTACCTGGAGAATCTCAAGGTCAGCGGCTCCGGCGGTACCGTAGGCGTCAGTGCCCACCACCGCCGGCTGCTCGCGACCCTGCTGCGCGTGGCTAGGGTGGAGGCGGCGCTGGAGATGCTCGACGCCAATGCAGTCGAGTTCCGCCGTGCCGGCCGCAGCGAGCTCAATTACGCGCTGGCCTGGTCCATCATTCACCACCTGATGCGCAATGAATCGGGCCAGCGCGTGCTCGGGCAGATGTTCGCCGAGGTGCGCGCGGCCGGCTGCAGTCCGTTTTCCTCCAAGGCGTACTTCGACCGCGCTTTCTCCGGCGGCGCACGCGACTTGATCACCCGCGCCGTCGCCAGCACCGCCGATCGGGGTCACTACTACTGACGGCGCGGATGCCGGCAGCTAAACTGACCCGCTTTGTCGCGACGATCTGCACCTTTGAACAGTATTCCCACCCCCTTGAAGCAACACCTGCGCGAGCTGATTGCGCGGGCCATGGCCACCCTGCGCAGCGACGGTCCGCTGGCCGGCGTGGAGGACCTGCCCGAGGTGCAGATCGAGCGCACCAAGACCCGCGAACACGGCGATTTCGCCTGCAATGTGGCGATGCAGCTGGCCAGGCTGGCGCGGGCCAAGCCGCGCGATCTGGCCCAGGCTTTGGTCGCCGCCATCCCCGCTGACGCGCTGGTCGCCAAGGTGGAGATCGCCGGTCCGGGCTTCATCAATCTGTATTTGAGCGATGCCGCCTGGCATGCGCAGATCGCGGCAGCGATCGCGCAAGGGTCCGACTATGGCCGCGGCGACGCCGGCCAAGGCGTGCGCGTAGGGGTGGAGTATGTGTCAGCCAACCCCACCGGACCCCTGCACGTCGGCCACGGTCGCGCCGCGGCCATCGGCGACACACTGGCCCGGCTGCTGGCCGCCGCCGGCTGGTCGGTGGCGCGCGAGTACTACTACAACGATGCCGGCGTGCAGATCGAGAATCTGGCCCTGTCGGTGCAGGCCAGAGGCCGCGGCATTACTCCGGATCACGCCGACTGGCCGGCGGATGGCTATAGAGGCGACTACATCCAGGCCGTTGCCGATGGCTACGCCCGCGGTGAGCAGATCGATGTGGACGGCAAGCATCTGGTCGGCAGCGCTGATTTCGACGACCTGGACGCGGTGCGCGCCTTCGCGGTCGGCTGGCTGCGCCGCGAGCAGAACGACGACCTGGCCGCCTTCGGGGTCAGCTTCGACGTCTACTTCCTCGAATCCTCGCTGTATGCCGACGGCAAGGTGGCCGAAACCGTACGCGCGCTGGATGCGGCCGGCCACACCTATGAGCAGGACGGCGCGCTGTGGCTGCGCAGCACCGATTTCGGCGACGACAAAGACCGGGTGATGCGCAAGTCCGACGGCAACTACACCTATTTCGTCCCCGACGTGGCCTACCACCTGAGCAAGTGGCAGCGCGGCTATGCGCGGGCGATTACCGAGCTGGGCGCCGATCACCACGGCTCGCTGGCCCGGGTCAAGGCCGGCCTGCAGGCGCTGGAGTGCGGCATCCCGCAGGGCTATCCGGAATACGTGCTGCACCAGATGGTCACCGTGATGCGCGGCGGCGCCGAGGTCAAACTGGGCAAGCGTGCCGGCGGCTACCTGACCCTGCGCGATCTGATCGACGAGGTCGGTCGCGACGCCACTCGCTATTTCCTGATCTCGCGCAAGTCCGACTCACAGCTGACTTTCGATATAGACCTGGCGCGGGCGCAGAGCAACGACAATCCGGTCTACTACATCCAGTACGCCCACGCGCGCATCTGCAGCGTGTTCCGGCAGGCAGGCGAGAAGGGCATTGCCCACGACAATGGCGCTGGTCTGGCTGGGCTTAGCCAGTTGACCGATGAGCAGAGCCTGGCTTTGATGATCGAGCTAAGCCGCTACCCCGAGGTGGTGGAGACTGCGGCGGCCAACCTGGAGCCGCATCTGCTCGCCACCTACCTGCGCGAACTCGCCGCCGCCTTCCACACCGCCTACAACGCCCATCCCATCCTCCCCGCCGGCGAAGCCGAGCGCAACGCACGGCTGAGTCTGTGTCTGGGGGTCAAACAGGTGTTGGCGAATGGGCTGGAGCTGTTGGGGATGGGGGCGCCGGAGCAGATGTAGCTTTTGAGGGCTGAGGGCTGAGGGCTGAGGGCTGAGAGGAGATTCTGTGGTTCGCGGCTGCGCAGAGGAATCAAAAAAAATCAGCCGGGCACTGAAGTCGTCAATAGTCGGGCACGCTGCGCTTTGCCCAACCTACGATCCGGAAAGTCGGCACAGCGTAGGGTGGGCAAAGCGCAGCGTGCCCGCCAGTGAACTGCGAGCAAAGAAATCGCTTCATTCAGATTCCAGGCGCCGGGACCCGCGACGCTCTTCTCAGCCCTCAGCCCTCAGCCCTCAGCCCTCAGCCCTGCGCGCAGCGGCTACAACCGCTGCGCGCTAAAGGTATCGCACTGCTGCGGATCCCCACTCTCAAACCCGCGCTTGAACCAGCGCACGCGCTGCTGGGAGGTGCCGTGGGAGAAGGAGTCGGGCATCACGCTGCGGCCGGCCTGGCGCTGCAGGTGGTCGTCTCCGATGGCGGTGGCGGTGTTCAGCGCTTCTTCGATGTCGCCCGGCTCCAGCCAGCTGTGGCGGCGCTGGGCGACGTGACCCCAGACCCCGGCGTAGCAGTCGGCCTGCAGCTCCAGACGAACCAGCGGACCGTCGGCGCCCTCGACATTGCCGCCGCGACGGCGGATGTCGTTGACCTTGGCGGAGACGCCGGTAAGAGTTTGGATATGGTGGCCGACCTCGTGGGCGATCACGTAGGCCTCGGCGAAATCACCACCGCCGCCCAGGCGCGCGCGCATCTCCTGAAAGAAGCTGGTGTCGATATAGAGCTGCCGGTCGCCGGGGCAATAGAACGGTCCGCTGGCGGCACCGGCACGACCGCAGGCGGAGGTCACGCTGCCGGAGAACAGGACCAGCTTGGGTGCCGGATACTCGCTGCCGCTGGCGCGGAAGATGCCGCTCCACACGTCCTCGGTCTCGCCGAGGATGCTTTGAATGAAGATGCTGGTCTGATCGTTTTGTGGCGGCCCGCTTTGGGTCTGCGCACCGCCGCTGCTCAAAGCGCCGCTTTGATTCAGCTGGCCCAGCAGCTGCAGGGGATTTTGGCCGGTGAAGTAGCCGATGGCGAGCACTACCAGAATGCCGACAATGCCCAGGCCGCCGGCCTTGCGGGCCGCGCCTCCGCGTCTATCGATGACGTTGCTGCTGCGGCGAGCGCGATTCCATTTCATCGCTGTGCGGCCCTTGCTAACCAAACTGGGCTGCAAGAGTAGCGCAGGCGGGCGGATCCTGAGTCAAAGCCAATCGCCAGAAACGAAAACGGCCCGCCAGATGGGGGCCGCAGACGAAGACAAGTTGGTCGGGGTGAGAGGATTCGAACCTCCGGCCCCTACCTCCCGAAGGTAGTGCTCTACCAAGCTGAGCTACACCCCGACCGAGGGAAGCGAGCCCGGCATGATAACCGGGGCCTGTTGCCGGTTCAACAACTATTTGCAAGGTTCAGGGCGCAGAGCCCAGGGCCCAGGGCCCAGCAAGTCAAGAGCGCGCATTGGCGAGCGCTCGATTTCTGTCGGTTCACCATCTGCAGCAACGCAGCACAGGGAAAATCACTGCGACCGAAGTAACCGTTCAGCTGCTCTTTGGCAGGATGAGCCGCACCTCACCGCCGGAGTCAACATGAGCCAACCCAATCGCGCCCTGATCTGGATGTTGGGCTTTCTTGCCCTGATCATCGCGGTTTGCGTGGTCCTGGCCCGGCCGTTGGTGGAGGCCTTCGGCGCCACGCCGGTGTTCAACGGGGTGATCCTGTTGGCTTTTGTGATCGGCATTGCGGTGAATCTGCGTCAGGTCACCAAGCTGCAGCAGGAAGTGGATTGGATCGATACCTACCGCCGCTCCAGCCCGGATCGCAAGATCGGCAGTCCGGTGCTGCTGGCACCGATGGCGCAGATGCTCAAGCGCAGCGATCGGCGCCCGCTGTCGCTCTCCACCGCCTCGATGCGCTCAATCCTGGACAGCATCCACCTGCGCCTGGAGGAACAGCGTGATCTGTCCCGCTATCTGATCGGCCTGCTCATCTTTCTCGGTCTGCTCGGCACCTTCTGGGGGCTGCTGCGCACCATCGCCTCGGTCAGCGACATCATCGGCGGGCTGACCGCCGGCAGCGATGCGGCGGCGATGTTCGAGACCTTGAAGGATCGATTGCAGGCGCCGCTTTCGGGGATGGCGACCAGCTTCTCCACCTCGCTGTTCGGACTGGCCGGTTCGCTGGTGCTGGGCTTTCTGGACCTGCAGTCGGCGCGCACTGCCAACCGCTTCTACACCGAGGTGGAGAACTGGCTGTCGTCGATGACCCACTTGAGCGCCGGTGGCGGCATGGCCATCGAGGGCGAAACCAGCGTGCCGGCCTATGTGCAGGCGCTGCTGGAGCAGACCGCCGACGGACTGGATCGGATGCAGCGGGCGCTGGGTGACAGCGATCGCGAGCGCCGCGCCAGCGCCGAACAGCTCAGCGAACTCAACCAGCAGCTCGGCAAGCTTAGCGAACTGCTGATGCGCGAGGCGCGCGACGTTGGTGATCTGGCCCAGGCCCAAACCGAGCTGCGCGCCGCGATCAAGCAGATTGCCGCCAATCAGGGCGGTGGGTCGAACCTGAGCGATGAGCTGCGCGCCGAGTTCCGCCTGCTCACCCGCACGATTGCCGCGGCGATGGAAGGCAAGAACAGTCAGCGATGAGCTCTTTGGTCTCACGCCGCCGTCGCGCCCTGGACTACTGGCCGGGCTTCGTCGATGCGCTCAGTGCGCTGCTTATGGTGCTGGTCTTTCTGCTGCTGGTTTTCACCATCGGCCAGTTCGCCCTGTCCGATGCCCTGAGCGGGCGCGACAAGGCGCTGGCGCAGCTCAATGCCGAGCTGGCCGAGCTGGCCCGCGTGCTGTCGATGGAGCGCGAGGCCAAGCTGCGCGCGGAAACGCAGGCCAGCGAACTGTCGGTGTCCCTGTCCAGCACCAGCGCCGAGCGTGATCAGCTCAGTCTGGATCTGGGCAGTACCAAGGCGACTCTGGATGAGACAGCGCAGGCGCTGGATGAGAATCAGGCCGAGCTGGCCAAGATCAGCGCCGATCTGCGCGCACTCAGCGAGCTCAAGGCGCAGCTGGAGGCAGAGATCGCCTCGCGGCTGGCCCAGCTGGAGGAAAAAGAGGCGGCGCTGAGCAGCGAAAAGGAAGTTTCGGCCAAGACCCAGGCCCAGGTGGAGTTGCTCAATCGCCAGCTGCTGGCGCTGCGCGAACAGCTGGCCGAGCTGTCCTCGGCGCTGGATCTGGCCCGCGCGCAGAGCAAGGCCAAGGATGTGCAGATCGCCGATCTGGGCAAGGAGCTCAATCGCGCGCTGGCTGAGAAGGTCAACGAACTGCAGCGCTATCGCTCCAATTTCTTCGGCCGGCTGCGTGAAGTGCTCGGCGATAGAGACGACATCCAGATCGTTGGCGACCGTTTCATCGTTTCCTCCGAGCTGCTGTTCGCCTCAGCCTCAGACGAGCTGACCATCGCCGCGCGGCCGCAGCTGGACAAGCTGGCGCAGACTTTGCGCGAGCTCACCGCTGAGATTCCCAGCGAAATCGACTGGGTGCTGCGCATCGACGGCCACACCGACCGCCGCCCGATCAGCACGCCGCGCTTCCCCTCCAACTGGGAGCTGTCCAGCGCGCGCGCCATTGCCATCGTCAAATACCTGGTCGCCGCCGGAATCCCGCCGCAGCGCCTGGCCGCCAACGGCTTTGCCCAGCATCGGCCGCTGGATAGCGGCAGCAGCGAGGCAGCCTTCGCCGTCAATCGGCGGATCGAGATCCAGCTGACCAATCGCTAGTGTGGTGACCCATTAGTTCATTGGATCTGGTTCCGATGGATTTTTTCCTGAGGTAAGGCGAGAGGAGGAGTCATAGCAGGGCTATGGTGACGACGGACAACGCCGCAGTCAGGGAAATGGCTCACTAGCGCGGACCGCCCCAGGCCAAGTTGCCGATTGTTGCCAATCATTGCGGAGCGCGTGGCCGTCCTGCCACGGTGCTAGCGTTGGGTTGACGACCTGACGCACTGCCGCAGCGGGCGCTGACCCCTGAACCGGTCAGCAAGCGGCGCCAGCCGTGTCCTCATCAGCAGTAAATCAGCGTTCGATCAGGTAAGTCGGTCCGGCAGGACCGGAAGATCGTGATTTGCAACTGCGGCGACGGGGAGAAGAGCATGCGAATGAAGGCTTGGGGGAGCGTAGGACGGAGTGCGGGTGCGCTGTCAGGCGCCGGCACCGTTGCGGCGACGGCGCGTGCGCTGACCGTGACATTGCTGCTGTTTGCGTTCACCGCCACGGCTGGTTGGGCCAAGGCGACCACCAACAGCTGGCAATTCGGAGCCTACTCCGGCACCCATGTGGTCGAGCCCACGCCGCCGCTGCCAACCCTCTACACGGCGCTGGCGGTCAGCGGCCCAACCTGGCTGCCGGTGCGCACGGCCAAGCCCAAGCGGGTGCCGGGCGGGATGAGCGGGCCTGAGAAGCGGGCGGACTACTTCTATCGTCAACGCGCCTATCCGCTCGACCACATCCCGGTCGGTGCGCGACTGAAGGCGCTGGCGCAGACCGAGAAGATCGCTGAAGTGCAGGGCCGGGCCAAGGCCAGCAGCGGCAGTCTGTGGACGCTGGTGGGGCCGGTGGGCTTCAACTCCAACGTGGCGCCCAGCTGGGGCCCGATGAGCGGCCGGGTGCGGGCCCTGGCGATCGACCCCAACAACAGCAGTCGGCTGCTGCTGGGTACCGCCACCGGCGGCGCCTGGTTGAGCAACGATGCCGGCGGCAGCTGGACGCCGTTGACCGACAGCCAGCCCTCGCTGGCGGTGGGGGCAGTGGCCATCGACCCGAGCAATTCCAACGTGTTCTATGTCGGCACCGGTGAAGGCAACGGCGCCTACTACGGGGTGGGAATCCTCAAGAGTGTCGATGGCGGCGCCAGCTGGAGCGTACTCGGGGTCAACGAGTTCATCGGTGGTCAGATCTCCGACATCTTGATCTCACCCAGTAACAGCAATCTGGTGGTGGTCTGTGCCAAAGGCGGGCAAACCCTGGAAGGCAGCGCCGCCAACTCCAGTGTCGGCGGCATCTATCGTTCAACCGATGGCGGGCAGAGTTTCCAGCGCACCGCGGCCAACTTCTGTACCGGGCTGCGCGCGGTCCCGAACAACTTCAACGTCATGTTTCATTCCGCCACCGGCGTAGGCGCGGACAACGGTCTGTACGGCTCCACCGACGCCGGCGCAACCTGGGGTCGGGTCGCCGGGACGGTCAGCGGCGAGGACGTCAATCGCCTGGGCATTGGTCTTTCCAGTGACGGTTCGCGAGTGTTTATAGGCGGTCAGCGGGGCAACAACGTGGTGCTGCAGGTGTCCACCGATGGCGGCCAAAACTGGAGCGCGCCGGTGGAAACCGCCATCCCCGATCCCAATAGCAACGATCTGGGCAATCCGCTCAGCTATTGCGAAGGGCAGTGCGACTACGACAACGTGATCGCAGTCAATCCTCAGAACCCCGACGACGTCTTGCTCGGCGGCGTCGGCAGCTACCGCACTCAGGATGGCGGGCAGAGCTTCCTGCGCGTGGGCGAGAACAACAACGCCGACAACGGCAACCCCGGCCAGGTGCACGTCGATCATCACGTGATGCTGCACGACCCCAACAACCCATCGGTGGTCTACAACGGCAACGACGGCGGCATTTACCGCTCGACCAACGGCGGCACCACCTGGACTTCCATAGGCGGCACCCTGGCGACCCTACAGCCCTATCACGTGTCGCTGCACCCGACCAATGCCAACATCTACTTCACCGGCAATCAGGACAACGGCACCACCCGCCGCACCACCAGCAACGTCTGGACCGAGGTCTCCGGCGGTGACGGCGGTGATTCGGCGATCGACTTTGCCAATCCGCAGATTGTGTTCAGCTCCACCCAGCAGCTGCGCATCGACCGATCCACCGATGGCGGCAACAGTTTTCAGCCCATCTTCCAGCCGCCAGAAGGTGAGCCGGTGGAGTTCATAGCGCCGCTGCAGATGGACCCGAGCAACTCCTCAGTGCTCTACGCCGGCACCAATCGACTCTATCGAACCGCCGACAGCGGCAACACCTGGAATCCGGTCAGTTCGGACCTGACCCGCAGCCAGGGCGCCGCACTGACCCGCATCGCGGTCGCGCCGTCCGATAGCAGCATCATTTACACCACCGCCAACGACGGGACGGTCGCTCGCGGCGCCAACGGCAGCTTCGGGGTCATCAACAGCGCGACCTTGCCGAACCGCTACGCCACATCGGTGGCGGTGCATCCCAGCAATCCCAGTACGGTCTACGTCGCCTATTCCGGGTTCAACGGGTCTACTCCGCAAACGCCCGGCCACGTGTTCAGGACCAATGACGCCGGTGGCAGCTGGACCGACGTTTCCGCCAACCTGCCCGATGCACCCATCAACGCGCTGGCGATACGCCCCGATCAGCCCGACGAGATCTACGCCGGCGGCGATACCGGCGTCTTCATCAGCACCGACGGCGGCGGATCCTGGGCCAGGATGAACAACGGCTTGCCCAACGCGGGAGTCAGTTTCCTGGCGGTCAACGCCAACACCAATCTGCTTGCCGCGGCCACCTACGGGCGCAGCGTCTGGGTCACCGAACTGAGCGCCGGTGGCGGCGGTGGCGGTGGCGACGACCACGGCGACAGCTGCGCGGCGGCGACCAACAGTTCGGTCAACAGCACCTTGAGCGGCAACCTGGATCCGACCAGCGACGTCGACTTCTTCCGCTTCACGCTATCGGCAAGCGCCACGCTGACCGCCGAAGCCAGCTCGCAGTTCGACTCCTTCGGTACGCTCTATGACGCCAACTGTTCGCAGATCGCCCAGGACGACGACAGCGCTGGCGATCAGAACAACCGCAACTTCAGGATTCAGGGTCAGGTGGCCGCCGGCACCTACTTCCTGCGCGTGTCCAGCTTCAACGCCGCCTCCGGCGGCGCCTATCAGGTCGCGCTGACCGCCAGCGGCGGCGGTGGTGGCAACGGGGTGGACGAGCCTGGGGTGGTAAATGCCGGCCTGCCCGCGCCCAATCCGCCCAATCCGAACTGCCCCAGCGGCTATTTCACCGCCGCCATCGATGATGGCCCCGGCAGCGGAGTGAGCAACGGCATCTACGGCATGGAACTGCTGCTGGATTCGCCAGGCACCCGTGATCTGCAGGGCGGCCTGAATTTCGGTGGGCTGGTAGACGTCAGCCAACAAGGATTTGCCGGCGCCAACATCGCCAACCCGGCGCAGGAGAACCAGCGCCTCAATCTTTCCCTGCGCGGGAGTCCGGCCAGCGACAACAATGGCACCCTGCCGGTGCGCATCACCATTGCCAGGGAGACCCAAAGCGGCCGGGTCACGGTGTACGAATCGGCCGCAAACCTGACCCTGGCCGAGGCCTTCGATGATTCGGTGGTGGTTGAGCCCGGCTACTACGTGTCGACCGTGACGGTGGAAGGGTTCCCGGCCAGCGCCGCCGGCGGCGCTCCCGAGGGGCAGTTCTTCTTCTCACTCACCACCCAGTTTGTGGATCGACCCGGCGGTGGCTTCCAGGGCGGCGCGGTGGTTGGCGGCTACCACGCCACCAACCCGGCCGGCGGGGTGTCCGGCTTCGCCGGATTCTGCATCTCCACCCCGCACACCACCAGCATCCGGGTGCTCTCGGCGCCCAGCTACGGCGCCAGCGGCGCGCGTGATCTGCGCCTGCGGCTGCTGGATCAGAATGGCGACACGGTGTTCACCGTGCCCCAGTGAGCTATGCACGCAGCGCCCCGCGGTCGGGGCGCTGCGCTGCTGAGGCGGCAGTTTCTACCGCGATCTGGCCCACTTCTCCGCATCTTGACCCATGTGCAGGGCTGTTGGTGGCATGCTAACCGTGGTGCGGTGCCTTGCTGCTAGGGCGCACGCATCGGTATCATGCGGCGGTTGCGCGAGCACTCTTTGATGACCGTGTCTACTCTCCCGCTCAACCAGGATGACTCCATCCTGGTGGCGCGGCCCAATCGATCAGCGACGCCAGCCTTGCTGGCGGGGACCTTCTTCGGATTGGTGCTGACCTCGGCGGGCGTGGTGAGTTTCAGCGTCATGCAGGGCAACTGGCTGGCGCTGCCGTTTGCGCTGATCAATCTGCTTGCGGTGGGCGCCTGTTTGCTGTTGAGCTGGCGCAGTGGGGAAGATGAGGACCGTATAGCGCGTCGTGGCGATAGTCTGACTGTTGAGCGCTGGCGCCGGCAGCGACATGACCACATCGAATTCAATGTGTATTGGGCGCGGGCCTGGACCGAGCCAGGGCAGTTTCCAGGGCGACCGCGGCGGGTGTTGGTGGGTTCGCACGGCAAAGCGGTCGAGGTGGGCAGTTTTCTTGCGGAAGATGAGCGCAAGCGACTGCTGAAGATGATTCGGAGCGTGCTGAGCATTCACCCTGCACCTCCGCTGGAAGCCAATGTGAGTTTCAAGTAAGGGGTTATGACTATGAGGCGTTTGAGCACCGGACTGGGCATGCTGCTTGCCGCGCTGGCATCGACTGCGGCCTGGGCCAATCCCGAGCGTTGGCAGCTGAACATGACCCCAGGGGCGACCGCCAGTTCGCATGAGGTCTATCAGCTGCACATGATCATCTTCGGGATCTGCTGCGTGATCGGCCTGATCGTGTTCGGGGCGATGTTTTATTCAATGTGGAAGTTCCGCAAGAGTAAGGGTGCAGTGGCCGCGACCTGGAGCCACAACACCACTGCCGAGATCATTTGGACCGTGGTCCCGATACTGATCCTGGTTGGCATGGCGATCCCCGCCACCGGCACCTTGATCCGCATGGCCGATACCGGTGATGCCGAGATGACGGTAAAGATCACCGGCTATCAGTGGAAATGGCGCTACGAGTACGTCGGTACCGACGTCAACTTCATCTCCAGCTTGAGCCGTGACGCCGACGCCGCCCGGCGTTTGGGCTCCGGCGTGGATGTGACCGCCATCGAGAACTACCTGCTCGATGTGGACAAGCCGCTGATCGTGCCCACCGGTACCAAGATCCGCTTCGTGATTACTGCCGACGACGTTATCCACTCCTGGTGGGTGCCGGCGCTGGGCTGGAAGCAGGACGCCATTCCAGGCTTCATCAACGAAGCCTGGACCCAGATCGATGAACCCGGAACCTACCGCGGCCAGTGCGCCGAGCTGTGCGGCAAGGATCACGGCTTCATGCCCATTGTGGTGATCGCCAAGCCCAAGGCCGAGTTCGAAGCCTGGCTGGCCCAGCAGCAAGCCGCGCTGCCCGACGTCAGCGCCACCGCGCAGACGCCCGCACCGGCGCCGATCACCAAGAGCTAAAGCTGAAGAGAAGGACGAACCTAGTCATGGCCGAGCACGCGACTCACGATACCCACGACGAGCATCACGACGACCACCAGCAGAGCTTCTTCATGCGCTGGTTCTGCAGCACCAACCACAAGGACATTGGTACGCTGTATCTGCTGTTCTCGCTGGTGATGTTCTTCATCGGCGGCTTTATGGCGCTGGTGATCCGGGCCGAGCTGTTTGTGCCCGGCCTGCAGTTGGTGCATCCGGAATTCTTCAACCAGATGACCACCATGCACGCGCTGGTGATGATCTTCGGTGCGGTCATGCCGGCCTTCGTCGGCCTAGCCAACTGGATGATCCCGATGATGGTAGGCGCGCCGGACATGGCGCTGCCACGAATGAACAACTGGTCCTTCTGGATCCTGCCTTTCGCCTTCACCATGCTGCTGCTGCCGCTGATCCAATACGCCTTCTTCGGCGTAGGTGCCGGCGGGCCGGCGGGCGGCTGGACGCTGTATCCGCCGCTGTCGCTGCAGGGCGGCAACAATGTCGCTTTCACCATCTTCGCCATTCACATGATGGGCGTCAGTTCGATCATGGGCGCGATCAACGTGATCGCCACCATCCTCAACATGCGCGCGCCAGGGATGGATCTGCTGAAGATGCCGGTGTTCTGCTGGACCTGGCTGATCACCGCCTTCCTGCTGATCGCGGTGATGCCGGTGCTCGCTGGCGCGGTGACCATGCTGCTCACCGACAAGTTCTTCCTGACCAGCTTCTTCAACGCTGCCGGCGGCGGTGACCCGGTGATGTTCCAGCACATCTTCTGGTTCTTCGGTCACCCCGAGGTCTACATCATGATCCTGCCTGCCTTCGGTATCGTCAGCGAGATCATCCCGACCTTCGCCCGCAAGCCGCTGTTCGGTTACCAGGCGATGGTCTACGCTACCGCCTCGATCGCCTTCCTCTCGTTCATCGTCTGGGCCCACCACATGTTCACCGTGGGCATGCCGCTGGGCGGTGAGTTGTTCTTTATGTACGCCACCATGCTGATCGCCGTGCCCACTGGGGTGAAGGTGTTCAACTGGGTGTCGACGATGTGGAAGAGCTCGATGACCTTTGAGACGCCGATGCTGTTCGCAGTCGGTTTCGTCATCCTGTTCACCATCGGCGGCTTCTCCGGGCTGATGCTGGCCATCGTGCCGGCCGACTTCCAGTACCACGACACCTACTTCGTGGTCGCCCACTTCCACTACGTGCTGGTCACCGGTGCGATCTACTCGATCATGGCCGCAACCTACTACTGGCTGCCGAAGTGGACCGGGGTGATGTACAACGAGGCGCTCGGCAAGTGGCACTTCTGGCTGTCCACCATCTTCGTCAACGTGCTGTTCTTCCCGCAGCACTTCCTCGGCCTGGCCGGCATGCCGCGGCGTATCCCGGACTACAATGTGGCCTTCGCCGACTTCAATCTGATCTCTTCGATCGGTGCCTTCGGCTTCGGTCTGGCCCAGCTGATCTTCGCCTGGATCGTGATCCAGTGCGCCTTCCTCGGCCGCGGCGCCAAGGCCACGGACCACGTCTGGGAAGGTTCCAAGGGTCTGGAGTGGACGCTGTCTTCGCCGCCGCCGCACCACTCCTTCAGCACCCCGCCGGTGATCAACGACAAGGATTTGGCTCACGGTGACGTCACCCACTAAACCGGCCGACCAGTCGGCCAGCCCCGCAGAGGATCCGCGC
Source organism: Gammaproteobacteria bacterium (assembly GCA_030430155.1). Lineage (GTDB taxonomy): Bacteria > Pseudomonadota > Gammaproteobacteria > Xanthomonadales > SZUA-5 > SZUA-5. Next base: position 22,745 of record JAUIFV010000014.1, on the reverse strand, counting down.
AGGTCTGCCGCACTGCGCACCGCGATCATCATGGGGCTGGTTGCTCTGGGCATCTACGGCGCGTTCTTCCTGCGCGCCATCCTCAACAGCTAAGGAGCAATGGTGAATCCACCCACTGATCCGCAGGCCGCCGTCTCTGCGAACAATCGCCGAGTGGTCAAGCGTGCCTTGCTGGCCTGTGCGGGCGCGTTCTTCTTTTGCTTTTCGCTGATCCCGATCTACACCATTTACTGCGAGATCACCGGGGTCAACGGCAAGACCGGGCAGATCAGCGGCGAGCAGCCGGTGCTGGTGGACACCAGCCGCACGATCACCGTGCAATTCGACGGCACCTCGCACAGCTCGCTGCCCTGGCAGTTCAAACCGGAAGTGCGCGAGATGAAGGTGCACCCTGGCGAGTTGAGCAGCGCGTTGTTCTATGCGCAGAATCTCGATAAGCAGACGTTGGTCGGCCAGGCGGTGCCCAGCGTGGCGCCCAACGTCGCCTCCATCTATTTCAACAAGACCGAATGCTTTTGCTTCACCGAGCAATTGCTGGAACCCGGCGAACAGCGCGAGATGCCGGTGCGTTTCGTGATCGATCCGGACATTCCGGCCAGCGTGAAGACGGTGACCCTGTCCTACACCTTTTTCCTCAACGAGTTGGCCACCCAGCGGGTAGCCAAGGAACACTCGGTAACCGATAATCCTGCTTCCTGATGCCAAGCGCCGAATGCGGTAGCGACAGCGCCGCCGCAGCGGCCTCCTTCAGCAACGAAATCGAGCAATAGTCATGGCCCAATCCGCAACATACTACGTTCCGCACGGCAGCCGCTGGCCGATCTTCGGCTCGGTCGCCATGTTCATCATGATGTTTGGAGCAGCCAATCTGATGAACGAGGCCGCCACTGGCGGTCCGCTGCTGATCCTGGGTTCGGTGCTGATCATCGTGATGCTGTTCGGCTGGTTTGGCGACGTGATCCGGGAGAGCCTGCAGGGGCTGTATTCCGATCAGGTCGACATCTCCTTCCGCCAGGGCATGGCCTGGTTCATCTTTTCCGAGGTGATGTTCTTTGCCGCCTTCTTTGGCGCGCTGTTCTATGCGCGTCAATTCTCTATTCCGTGGTTGGGCGGCGACGGCGACGGTTTCAACACCAATCGTTTCCTGTGGGAAGAGTTCAGCCCTGCTTGGCCGACCAATGGCCCGGCCGATGTGGGTGGTCGATTCGAAACCATTCCGGCCTGGGGCCTGCCGCTGCTCAACACCATCCTGCTGCTCCTGTCCGGCGCCACCATCACTGCCGCCCACTGGGCGCTGAAGGTGAACAAGCGCGGTGCGCTGATCTTCTGGCTGGCGGCAACCATTGCCCTGGGTGCCCTGTTCCTGTTTTTCCAGGCTGAGGAATACATCCACGCCTATTCCGAGCTGAACCTGACCCTGGGCTCGGGCGTCTATGGCTCCACCTTCTTCATGCTCACCGGCTTCCACGGCATGCACGTGACCCTGGGCGCGATCATGCTCTGCGTAATCCTGGGCCGCTGCATCGCCGGCCACTTCAGCAACGAGAACCACTTCGGTTTCGAGGCCGTGGCTTGGTATTGGCACTTCGTGGACGTGGTCTGGCTGGGGCTGTTCGTCTTCGTCTACGTGCTTTAGCGACCACGCGCCTGCCGGCGCGCGGTCGAGGGCCCAGGGAAGAGGGCCCAGTATCGGCACACTTTGAAACCGACCACCCGCGCCGAGCCCGGCGCGGGTGTTTGCATTCTGGGCCCTGGGCCCTGGGCCCTGAGCCCTGGGCCCAGGGCCCTCGCCCGAGTAAACTGCGCCGTCCCGACCACCCGGCCATGACGCCGATTCCACCTGCGAGCATCCAATGAGCGACAACAACGCGATCTTGCGCTTTGACCGCGGTCCTATTGAAGACCCGAGCTTCGCCCGGATCGCGCAGAACTATCTGCGCGACGAGGCTGAGACCGTGGCCGATCTGATCCGCATTGCCGACACCGATCCCGACGAGCGCGCTCGGGTCAATGCGCTGGCTGCCGATCTGGTCAAGCGGGTGCGTGCGCGGGCGCCGGAGCAGAGTGCGGTGGAGTCCTTCATGCGCGAGTACGACCTTTCCAGCGAGGAAGGCGTGCTGCTGATGTGCGTTGCCGAGGCGCTGCTGCGCATTCCAGACGCCGATACCGCAGATGAGTTGATCCGTGACAAGCTGGCCGACGCCGATTGGCAGGCCCATTCCGGCAAGAGCGCCTCAACCTTTGTCAACGCTGGCACCTGGGGGCTGGTGCTGACCGGTCGGTTGGTTTCATTGGCCGATGACACCAAGCGCAACTTTGGCAGCGCGATCAAGCGCATGATCGGGCGCAAGAGCGAGCCGGTGATCCGCATGGCGGTGCGCCAGGCGATGCGCATCATGGGCCATCAGTTCGTGATGGGTCGCAACATCGGCGAAGCGCTGGAGCGTGCGCGCAGCAAGGATCACCGACGCTATCGGCATTCCTACGACATGCTCGGCGAGGCGGCGATGACCGAAGCCGACGCCAAGCGTTACCACGCCGCCTACCTGGGTGCGATCGGCAAGATCGGCGCCACCGGACCGCATCCTGACGTGCATGCCGCACCGAGTATCTCGGTCAAGCTGTCCGCACTGCATCCGCGCTACGAGAAGGCCAAGCGTAACCGGGTGCTTGCCGAACTGGTGCCGCGGGTGCTGGAGCTGGCCGAGGCGGCCAAGGCGCAGGGCATCCCGATGACCATCGACGCCGAAGAGGCCGATCGGTTGGAGCTATCGCTGGAGGTGATTGCCGCGGTGATCCGCTCGCCCTCGCTGGCCGGCTGGAATGGCTTTGGTTTGGCGGTGCAGGCCTATCAGAAGCGCACCCTGGCGGTGATTGACTGGCTCGCCGAGTTGGCCCGCGAGGTTGGCCAACTGCTCAATGTGCGGCTGGTCAAAGGCGCCTACTGGGATACCGAGATCAAGCGCGCCCAGGTCGACGGTCTGCCCGGCTATCCGGTGTTCACCCGCAAGCACAACACCGATCTGAGCTACCTGGCCTGCGCGCGGCGGCTGCTGGTCCATCGCGACGCCTTCTACCCGCAGTTTGCCACCCACAATGCGCACACCATCGCCGCCATCACCACCCACGCGCAGGCGCTGGGTGCGCCGTTCGAGTTTCAGCGCCTGCACGGCATGGGTACCGATCTGTACGCCGAGGTGATCCCGGTCGAGCGCCTCAGCGTGCCTTGCCGGGTCTACGCGCCGGTGGGGACCCATGAGGACCTGCTGCCCTATTTGGTCCGTCGATTGCTCGAAAACGGCGCCAACACCTCCTTCGTCAACCGCATCGTCGATGAAGCGCTGCCGGTCGAGGAGCTGATCGCCGATCCGGTGGAGCTGGCCAAACAGACCCAGCCCACGGCGCACCCGCGCATTCCGCTGCCTATCAACATCTACGGCAGCCTGCGGCAGAATTCCCGCGGCTGCAATCTGGCCAGCGATCTGGAACTGCAGGCGTTGGCGGACGAAGTCGCCCGTGCGGCGCCGCAGGATTGCTCGGTGCAGCCGCTGATCGCCAGCAAGGCCGCCAGCGGCGAGGCGGTGGCGGTACACGATCCGGCCGACCGTCGCCGCCGGCTGGGCGAATGGCACAGCGCCAGCGCCGAGCAGGTTGAGAACGCGCTGAGTGCGGCGGTCAGCGCCTGGCGCGGCTGGGACGCCACCGCGGTGGATCTGCGCGCCCAGATGCTCGAGCGCGCCGCCGACATGATGGAGGCCAGACGCGGCGAATTGATCGCGCTGACCACCCGCGAGGCCGGCAAGACCCTGGCTGACAGCGTCGCCGAGCTGCGTGAAGCGGTGGATTTCTGCCGCTACTACGCCTCGCAGGCGCGCAAGCTGTTTGGCCAGCCGGAGCTGTTGCCGGGGCCGACCGGCGAATCCAACCATCTGGGGCTGCACGGGCGCGGCGTTTTCGTCTGCGTCAGCCCGTGGAACTTCCCGCTCGCCATCTTCGTCGGCCAGGTCGCCGCGGCGCTGGTTTCCGGCAACACCGTGCTGGCCAAGCCGGCCGAACAAACCACTCTGATCGCACACCGCGCGGTGCAGATCTTCCATCGCGCCGGGGTGCCGCCCGAGGTGCTGCAGCTGGTGCCGGGCGACGGCGCCTCGGTGGGCGCCAAGCTGGTCGCCGACCCGCGCATCGCCGGGGTGGCTTTCACCGGCAGTACCGAAACCGCGCGGGCGATCAACAGGGCGCTGGCCAACCGCGACGCGCCCATCGGCGTGTTGATTGCCGAGACTGGCGGCCAGAACGCGATGATCGCCGATTCCACCGCGCTGCCCGAACAGCTGATCAAGGACGCCGTGATGAGCGCCTTCGGCAGCGCCGGCCAGCGCTGTTCGGCGCTGCGCATACTCTGTGTGCAGCAGGATGTGGCCGAGCGCACGCTGGACCTGCTGCGCGGCGCGATGGCCGAGCTCAGCGTCGGCGATCCCGGATTGCTCAGCACCGACGTCGGTCCGGTAATCGATGACCAGGCGCGACAGATGTTGCTACAGCACATCGAGCGGATGAACGCCGAGGCCCAGCTGATCGGTAAGATCGAGTTGGGCGATGCCCTCCAGCACGGCTGCTTCGTCGCCCCACACGCCTTCGAGATTAGCTCGCTGAGCCAGCTCAATCGTGAGGTCTTCGGGCCGGTGATGCACGTGCTGCGCTACAAGTCCAAGGATCTGGAATCCCTGGTGGAGCAGATCAATGCCACCGGCTACGGTTTGACCATGGGCATTCACAGCCGCATCGACGCCACCGTTGAACGCATCCAGGCTCGCGCCCGGGTCGGCAACTGCTACGTCAACCGCAACATGATCGGCGCGGTAGTCGGGGTGCAGCCCTTCGGCGGTGAAGGGCTGTCGGGAACTGGTCCCAAGGCCGGCGGTCCACACTATCTGGCCCGTTTCGCCAGCGAGCGGACCTTCACCGTCAATACCGCGGCGGTCGGCGGCAACGCCAGTTTGCTGGCGCTTTCGGAGTAGGCTGAGCGTGTACGCCGCCAAGGCGAGCCCATGTATCTAAGCTACTACGGCCTTTCCGAGCCGCCATTTGCGATCACCCCCGATCCGCGCTTCGTTTATCTGAGCGAGCGCCATCGTGATGCGCTGGCGCATCTGCTCTACGGCGTCGGCCAGGGCGGTGGTGGCGGCTTCGTCCAGCTCACCGGCGAGATTGGCACCGGCAAGACCACGCTGTGCCGGCTGCTGCTGGAGCAGCTGCCGGAAAAGACCAAAGTCGCCCTGGTGCTCAACCCCAAACTGGGCCCGGTGGAACTGCTGGAAGCGATCAGCGAGGAGCTGGGGCTGGAAGTGGGTGACCGCGCCGGCAGCCAGAAGGCGCTCACCGATCAGCTCAACGAATATCTGCTCAAGTCCTACGGCGACGGCTGGCGGGTGGTGCTGATCGTTGATGAGGCGCAGAACCTGTCGGTGGAGTCGCTGGAGCAGGTGCGCCTGCTCACCAATCTGGAAACCGCAACCCAGAAGCTGCTGCAGATCATCCTGCTCGGCCAGCCCGAGTTGCGCGAGCTTCTCGGTCGCGACGAGCTGGAGCAGCTGGCCCAGCGGATCACCGCGCGCTACCACCTGACTCCGCTGGAGCCCGAGGAAACCGAACTCTACGTGCGTCACCGACTGAGCGTGGCCGGTTGCGAACGACAGCCCTTCTCGCGACTGGGTTTGCGCGCCCTGCATCGGCGGTCCAGCGGCATTCCACGCTTGATCAACGTGATCGCCGATCGCTCGCTGGTGGCGGCCTATGCGCATTCGCTGGATCGTATCGGCGAGCGTACGGTAAATGACGCTGCCGACGAAGCGCTGACCGGTCAGGCTCGCGCGCCGTGGCGGCGTTGGGTTGCCTGGGGTGCGCCGGTGCTGCTGCTGGCCGCGATCGCCGTCTGGTATAGCCAGCGCCCGGAAGCGCCGCCACCGCCGCCTCCACCGGCGCCGACGGTGCAGCTGCCCGAACGACTTGAGGAGAGTGAGTTCGCGAATCGGCTGGCCCAGTCAGAGCCCAGCCATGCCTGGCGTGCGCTGGCGGTGCGTTGGGAGATCGACCTCGGTGAGGAAGTTGCTTTGGAGCAGGGCTGTCCAACCGGGCTGGCTGCAGACGTGGTCTGTTTCCGCGGCAGCGGTTCGTTCAGCAAGCTGCGCCAGTTCGGCCGTCCGGTGCTGCTGCTGCTGCGCCACGAGGGCCAGATCCTGCCGGTATTGCTGACCGGAATCGATCGTGAACGGGCGCGGCTGGAACTTGCGGGCGCCGCCGTGGTCGTTGAAAGGGAGACGCTGCGCAGCTACTGGTCTGGTGAGTATCGCGCGCTGTATCGGCTGCCGGGCGCTTTTCCCAGCACCTTGCGGCTGTTTGACCAGGGCGAGGCGGTGGTGTGGGTACGGGAGCGATTGGACAATGCACTCGGTGAGCAGGCGGTAGCAGCAACCGAGATCGACGAGACCAATCTCGATCAGGAACAGGTATTTGATCAGGCGGTAGAGCGGCGAGTGAGAGATCTGCAGGAGATTCACGGTCTGCTCGCCGATGGTATCGTTGGCCCGGAAACCGGATTCGCCCTGTCGCGCTATGCTGAGGGTGGGCCGAGATTGCTGCCGGTAGACGAGCCGATCGCGGCGGCCAGTGCGCCGGCGGTCAAGGAAACCAAGCAGGAAGCGGCATTGTCCGCCGACTAGAGACCAGCGCTGCTGCTGGCTATGTACACCGATCGGCGAATGCGTCGTCGGCACGAAGGAAGTTGAATGTCGCTGATACTGGAAGCGTTGCGCAAATCCGAGGCTGAGCGTCATCGCGGCATGCCACCGCGATTGGACTCGCCGATGCTGCGGCCTACGCGGCGCCGACAGCGCCTCGCGCCGGGTTTGGCGCTGCTGGTCCTGGGCGCGCCGGCGGCGGGCTGGTTCATCTACCGCGGCGTGGCGCCGGAATTCGCCGAAAGCAGCGTCGATACCAGTCTGGCTGCGTTGCTGCCGCCGTTGCAGGAGGGCGACGTGATTGCGGACAGCCCAACGCAGCTGGCCGCTGCGCCCAGTGCTCCGGCAGCGGCAGCCAATGACACGGCAACTCGTCCCGTCGCCAGCGCGTTGCCGCCCAATGTCAATGCCGCAATCGACCCCGAGGCGCGGGCTTTGGGCGCCAATCAAACCGCCCTGATGGGCGGCAGCTTTGCTGCTTCACAGGATCTGCCGCCGCCGCAGCGGATGCGTCCACATACGCCCAGCGCGGCCGCGCCAGCACAGCAGGCCGCCGCACCCGCGGCGCCGGCTGCCGCGCCACCAGCCCTGGCAGCGGTGCCGGACAAGGCGGCAGCCGCACCGGTCACTCCTGCCGCAACTCCCGCGCCGGTAACCAGCGCAGCGCCTGCAGCGGTGCCACCGCCGGTGGCGCCTGCGCCCGTGGCGGCCGCCGCACCGCCGCCGCCCCCGCCGGCTCAGGTGGCCTCCATTGCGCCGCCGCCGGCCGCGCAAAACCCGCTGCCCGAAGTACAGCCGGCGGTGCCGTTGGTCTACGACCTCAGCTACGAGATACGCCGAGAGCTGCCGGAGCTGGACATGAGCATGCACGTGTACAGCGCCGACCGCGCGGCCCGCTTCATCGTGCTCAATGGCAAGCGCCTGCAGGAGGGATCGACCGCCGCCGAATCGGAAGTACAGCTGGTCTCCATCAGCCGTACCGGTGCGGTGCTGACCTTCCGCGGCACCCAGTTCTTGCTGCCGCGGCAGGGCATGTAACAGGTCGAAACAGGGTCCCGTCCGGCCGATGTTCGTCCAACTCGAGGAACGACCCCGACGCACCTGGCTCTGGGCCACGCCGCTGGCACTGTTGATCTGCATGGGTCTGGCGGTTTGGCTGCAGTTGGCCGACGCGCCGGTACGCAATCGGATCCTGACCGCATTTGCCACGCTGCCCGAGCGCCTCAGCCTGAATGAACCGGCGAGTTGGCTGAACCTGATCAGCGCGCTCTACCTGCACGCAGACTGGACTCACCTACTCGGCAACATGCTCTTTCTGGCCATTTTCGGCGTAGCCACCGAGCGTATCCTGCGCGGCTGGCGCTGGAGCCTGATGTGGCTGCTCTCCGGAGCGCTGGCTAATCTGGGCGCGGCCTGGATCGCCGGCGACCCGCGGGCGCCTATCGTCGGTGCCAGCGGCGCGGTGTCGGCATTGATCGGTGCCTACCTGTTTCTGTTTCCTCGCGCCAATCTGGGCATCATGCTGCCCCTGGGTCTTTACGTGCAGTTTGTCCGCGTTCCCGCGCTCTATCTGCTCGGCGTGTGGCTGCTGCTGCAGATCCTGCTGACCGTCGGCGAACAGGGCGCAGGCGTGGCCTGGTCGGCACACATCTTCGGCTTCGCCAGCGGCATGACCCTGGCTTGGCTGCTTCGGCCTTGGGTGCATCGACGTCGTCCCAACAGTCTGCCGCTGCGCTGAATGTGCCAAACTGAACGCATGACGACGAAGAAAAAGCCTCTCTACAAAGTGGTGTTCAGCAACGGCGCCAAGGTCTACGAACTGTATGCCAATGCGGTTGCGGCCAGCGATCTGTACGGCTTCGTCCGCGTTAGCGAGCTCTCCTTTGCGACCAACAGCGTGGTGCTGGATCCCAGCGAAGAGCGGCTGAAGGAAGAGTTCGGCAACTCCGAGGCCCTGCACCTGCCCATGCACGCGGTAATCCGCGTCGAGGAGGTCAAAGAGCGCGGCGCGGCAAAGATCCGTGACGGCGTGGCCGGCGAAAAGGTGGTGCCCTTCCAGGTCGGGCCGGCGCCGCGATAGACCGTGGCAATGCGGCAGATCCAGATCCCCCGCGCGCTGAGCATCGCCGGCTCCGACAGCGGCGGCGGTGCCGGCATCCAGGCTGATATCAAAACCTTCGGCGCCTTCGGCTGCTACGGGATGAGCGTGATCACCGCCTTGACCGCGCAGAACACCCTTGGCGTCAGCGCCATTGCGCCGGTCAGCGTCGACTTCATCCGTGCGCAGTTCGCTGCGGTAGTCGATGATATCGGCGTCGACGCGCTGAAGACCGGCATGCTCGGCGACGCGGCCACCGTAGCGGCGGTCAGCGCGCTGATCACCGAGGCCAAACTGACGCGATTGGTGGTGGATCCGGTGATGATCGCCAAGAGCGGCGCAAAGCTGCTGGATGAGGCGGCGGTGCACACGCTGCGTCGGGACCTGCTGCCGCTGGCGCTGGTGGTGACGCCGAATCTGCCCGAAGCCGAGGCGCTGCTGGGCGCAACCGTCCGCAGCGAGGCCGACCGCGCCGAGGCGGCACGGCGCATCCACGCCATGGGTCCACGCTGGGTGGTCCTCAAGGGCGGCCATGCCGATGGCGATGAAGTCACCGATCTGCTCTACGACGGTGAGTCCTTTCACCGCGAAACCAGCCCGCGTATCCACACCAGGCACACCCACGGTACCGGCTGCACCTTCGCCGCGGCGATGACCGCCGTCCTGGCCAGGGGCGAGGCCGTACCCAAGGCCTTCGTGCTGGCCAAGCGCTTTGTGGCCGAGGCGATTGCCAACAATCCGGGACTGGGCGGCGGCCATGGCCCGCTCAATCACCTGCTACCCGGCTACTCCTGATCGTCGTCCGGCTGCGCGGCTTGCTGCGGTGCGTAGATCACCACCTCGATCTCGACCAGCCCGTTGGCCGGAAACAATCCGGTGGTACCCACCGCGGTCCAGGCCGGATGCGGCTCGGGGACATAGGCCTTCTTGACCTCGGCAATCAGCCGCGCCTGTTCGGTCTTGTCCAGCGGGGTCAGTTCAGGATTCTCGACATGGAAGGTGTTGATCTTGACGATTCCCGACAGCTCCGCCCCGGCCGAACGCGCGTAGCGCTGCATGTAGCGAAACAAATCCTCGGCACGCGCCTTGAAGGCTTCGGCGCCCATCGGTTTGTCGTAGTGCGGCGGCACGCCCAGGACCATGCCGGAGAGATAGACATAGTCGCCGGCGCGTATCGCGTGCGAGAACTGCCATGGACTGTCATAGCCGGTGCGGTCGCGCGGGACCTCCTCGCTGAAGGTCACCGAGCGGTGGCCATCGCTAATGGTCTGAGGTTGTGCAACCGTGGTCGCGAACAGTAGCAGCCAGAGCGGTACCGTGGCTCGGAATCTGATCATCTGCCGGTCTCCATCAATCGCAACAATGAAGCCGCCATTGAGCCAGAAAGCTGTGCGCCATGCTTGTGCTGCATTGCACATGGGATCGATCCATCTACAACGCAATGCGTCGATGTACGCGCTATAGTTCGCGCCCACTGGGAGGACAGGAGCCAGGCTCATGAGGCAAACCGCATTGAATGCTGCGCACCGCGCGGCGGGCGCGCGGATGGTGGACTTCGGCGGCTGGGACATGCCGCTGCACTATGGTTCGCAGGTCGATGAGCATCATTGGGTGCGCCAGCACGCGGGATTGTTCGATGTCTCCCACATGTGCGTGGTCGATCTGCAGGGCGAGGGCTGTGCCGACTTCATGCGCCGACTGGTGGCCAATGACGTGGCCAAGCTGAAACAGTCCGGGAAGGCGCTGTATACCTGCATGCTCAATCACAGCGGTGGGGTGATCGACGATCTGATCGTCTATTACATCGATCCCAGCCACTACCGCATCGTGGTCAATGCCGGCACTCGCGACAAGGATCTGGCCTGGATCGCCGAGCAGGCCGAAGGCAGCGGACTGCAGATCTCCGAGCGCGATGATCTGTCCATGGTCGCGCTGCAGGGGCCGGAGGCGCGAGCGTTGCTGCTCGGTTTGCTCGACGACGAAGACCGCGCCAGCGTCGAGGCGCTGACCCGCTTCAGCGCGGCCCAGGTCGGCGAGTTGTTCGTTGCCCGCACCGGCTACACCGGCGAAGACGGTTTTGAGATCGTGCTGCCGTCGGCCCAGGTGGAGCATTGGTGGGATCGATTGCTCGGCGCCGGCGCCAAACCGGCCGGCCTGGGCGCGCGCGACACGCTGCGCCTGGAAGCGGGCATGAATCTGTACGGTCAGGACATGGACGAGAGCGTCTCGCCCTTGGAGTGTGCCCTGGCCTGGACCGTGGCTTTCGATCCGCCCGAGCGCGACTTCATCGGTCGCGGCGCGCTGGAACAGCAGCGTAGCCAGGGCGTAGCGCGGAGACTGGTCGCGCTGGTACTCGATCAACGCGGCGTGTTGCGCCATGGCCAAACGGTGCGTAGTGCCGCGGGTGAGGGCGTGATCACCAGCGGCAGCTTCTCCCCGACGCTGGGCAAGTCCATCGCCTTCGCACTGCTACCGGCCGAGCACGGAGAGTCGCTGGAAGTGGACATGCGCGGGCGCTGGCTGCCGTTGCGACTGGTCAAGGCTCCGTTCGTCAAGGCCGGCAAAGCGGCGCCCGGTATCGATCCCTGAGCCGCTGCGCAGCAAGTCCAATCCTGCCTAAGGACGCCCTGAACAATGCACGTGGCCGCGACGGCACCTCCATGTCTTAGCAAGGTTGGGTTCGCCAGTAAGGCGGGCGTCGCAGGTCATAGTGGGCGCTTAAGGGCAAGACGTCCAACGCAGCTGGCGGGCTTCTCAGGTGCTGTCCCGTAAGTTCTGGAGGCCCAGCGCCTGCTGCGGCGTTGCAGCCTCGGGCATAGAGTGACTATGCCTTTCGGGACTGCGCCCCCGCTTGTTGGTAACGTGGGCAGGCGATTTGGACTCGCAACGCGGCTCGCGTGCATTGGTCAGGGAGTCCCTAGCGAAGCGATGGGCGCAAATTGCGCAGGTGATGTAAACTCGCGCCCCTTGTCTGTCCGCAACTGCAGTAGTGCACGCATGTCAGAAATACCCGGCGATCTACGTTTCCTCAAATCACACGAATGGGCGCGCGTCGAAGACGACGGCAGCGTGAGGGTTGGTATCTCCGCTCACGCCCAGTCGCAGCTTGGCGATCTGGTTTATGTGGAGTTGCCGGAGGTCGGCGCCGAGTTCGACAGCGGCAGCGCCTGCGCGGTGGTGGAGTCGGTCAAAGCGGCCAGCGACATCTACGCACCGATTGGCGGCCGCGTGCTGGCAGTGAATGACGCGCTCAGCGATCGCCCGGAAATCATCAACGAAGATGCCTTCGGTGAGGGCTGGATCTTCACTCTGGCGCCGAGCAATCCGGACGAGATCGCCGCGATGCTCGACGCCGATGCCTATGCGCAGTTGCTCAAAGACGAGGACTAGCCTGCAGGGGCATTGTCACATTGCTGCAAACAGGCCAGTGGGTTCGCATGACATGGTGCCTGCTGTGCCATTACCATTGACCGCTACATCTATCCACGGTACGCATTGAAGGGGAGTCTGGCCAGATGCGCTCCATTGTTGAACTGTTGATCGCGCTTCTACTCGTGGCGCTGTTTTTCTTCGGTCTGGCGTATTTTCTGCCTCAGACCGGCCACGTCGAGCGGACGATTGTCATTGAGCGCCCGGCAAGCCATGTCTTTGACATGGTCAATAGCTTCAAGCGCTTCGATCAGTGGTCGCCCTGGCACCGCTTATCGCCGGAGATGCGCTCGTCATTGAGCGGTGCCGAGCAGGGCTTCGGCGCGACCTATGAGTGGGCCTCGGCCAATCCCGAGGTGTCTTCCGGCAATCAGCGAATCATCGAATCGGACCCCTACAAGCTGGTCAAGATCGCGCACAACTGGGAGCGCTTCGCGCCGGCGACGGTGTCCTATCGCTTCAAGCCCAATGATTTGGGCGTGCAGACGACCTGGTCCTATGACATTGATCTGGGCGTCAATCCGATCATGCGTTATCGCGGCATCTATCTGGATGCGGCCATTGGCGATGAGTTTCAGATGGGCCTGATGCGGCTGAAGGCATTGCTGGAAAGCACGCCGCCCGGCCGGCGCTGCGCACTACCGGCTCGATCACCGTCTACAGCGCCGAAGAGGTGCTGGATGTGCCCAAGGCAATCGACGAGTCGGTGGCCAAGCTCAATGAGTATGCGGTCCGGGCCAAAGCCAACGTCACCGGCCGGCCGATCGTCAATATGCTCAGCCGTGATCGCTACAGCGCCAGTTTCGACGTCTACCTGCCGGTGGAGAGCACCGAAGACCTCAATCCGCCCAAGGAGATCGAAGTCAGCGAGACCTTTGCCGGCACTTTTGTGACCGCGGCTCATTGGGGTCGGCGCAACTTGAGCAAGGTCACTGGCGAGAAGCTGCAGGCCTATCTGAGCGTGCGCGGCATGCGCGAGGTATCTCGCCCGTTCGAGGAGCTGATGGGTGAGTTGCCCATTCCCAACGGCAACGGTGAGGATCTTGACGAGCCGCTGGATGCCTCAATGGATCAGAGCGAGTCCGAAGGTGATGCCGCCGATGAGGACCCGAACACCGAGTACGTCACCAACGTCTATTTCATGCTGGAGCCGCCTCCGGGTGAGGAAGTGCCGGCTGCCTTGGCCATTCCGAGCAAGACCAAGCCAAGCGTGAACGCCGCCGATGAAGGCCCAGCACCGCCTGGAGAAGGCGAGCAGGCTGACGGCGAGCAGGGCGAAGGGGAAGCAGCACAAAGCTGAGCTTCCGCAAAGCGTTAAGCAAAGGGCGCCCCACCGGGCGCCCTTTTTTGTTGATAGACGGCGTGATGGCTCCTAGCCGCCGGCTGCTGATCGGCGATCAGGATCGGCGGGAGCCGGAGCGGCACGGCGACAAGCGTCCGATCGCAGATCGGACCCACGACAGCCATTCACTGAATCTGTGCCTATGCGTGAGGCCAGCCCAGCGCGTCCAGCCGCTGTCGTACCCGCTCGGCCCAGCGCGCGTAGTCGACGCCGGACGGGTGCAGACCATCGTCGGTCAGCAGCTCGGGTCGCTGCGCCGCCTGTCGAGTCAAATCGGTAACGTTGACGAAACTGACCTTGCGGGACTCGCTCTCACGCTGACACAGCGCATTGTAGGCATCGATCTGCTCGGCGATCTGGGCTGAATCCCGCCCTTGTGCCGCGGCGAATGGGGTCACGCCCCAATCCGGTATGGACACCACCACAACCCGCCGTGTGTCGCCGCCGGCATAAGCGATGGCGCGCTCAAGCAGACGGCTGAAGGCGGGCTCGAAGTGCGCGGTAGAGCGGCCGCGATACTGATCGTTGACGCCGATCAGCAGGCTGACCAGATCATAGGGGGATTCGATCAGGGCCTGTTCGGTGTCGTCCAGGGCCGCTTCCAACTCGTCTGCGGTCCATCCGGTCTGCGCAATGATCAGCGGCGGGCACATCGTTACCCCGGAATGGCGGTACAGCTGCGCCAGCTGATTGGGCCAGCGCAGCGCTTCGTCGACGCGTTCGCCGATGGTGTAGGAGTCGCCTAGTGCGAGCATGCTCAGCTGCGCCATGTGCGTACGCCTACGCGGCTGCGTCCGCCTTTGCCGGCGCCAGCTGCTGCTGCAGCACGCTATCAATGTCCGCCAGCGCCCTATGCATCACCTGCGCGTCGGGGAGCAGGGTGATGCGGAAGTGGTTGCGATAGGGCACGTTGAATGAGGAACCCGGGACCACCAGGATGTGCTTGTCTTCCAGCAGCTGCATGGCAAAGCGCTGATCGTCGAACTCCGGGTAGCGCAGTGGATCGACACCAGGGAATGCGTAGATGGCCCCTTGGGGCGGCGCACACTGCAGATAGCTGGAGCTGCTGACCGCCTCCAGCACCGCGGCTCGCGACTGCTGCAAACGGCCGCCTTCGCGGACCAGTTCGGTGTGCGTATCCGGCCCCTGCAGCGCGGCCACCACCGCCCACTGCGCCGGGACGTTGGAACACAGGCGCAGCGCGGCGAGCAGGTTCAGACCATTCAAGAACTCCCGCGCCGGCCGCAGCAGGCCGCTGATGGCCAGCCATCCGGCTCGGTAGCCGCAGGCACGGTGGACCTTGGACAGCCCGCTCAAGGTCACGCACAGGGTATCGCGTACCAGCGGCGCAACCGGATGAAACACGGCGTCATCGAAGGTCAGCCCCTCATAGATCTCGTCGCTGAAGATGACCAGCCCGAAGCGTTCGGCCAGCTGCACCAGTCGCTGCAGCAGCTCCTTGGGATACACCGCGCCGGTGGGGTTGTTCGGGTTGATCAGCACCAGCGCACGGGTGCGCGGACCGATCAGGGCCTCCAACTGCTCCGGATCGGGCAGTCCGTCGCGCTCAGGCGGGCAGGGGTAATAGACCGGGCGGCCGCCGTTGAGCAGCACCGCGGCCGACCACAGCGGATAGTCCGGCGCCGGCACCAGCACCTCGTCGCCGGGCTCGATCATTGCCCGCAGCGACAGATCGATCAGCTCGCTGACCCCGTTGCCAATGTAGACCTGGTCGGGATGTGCGCCGATGACGCCTCTGTCGGCCTGCACCTTGGCCACCGCCTCACGGGCCACCGCCAGACCCTGCTGGTGGCAATAGGCCTCGGCCTCCGGCAGTCGCGCCGAGATGGCGGCGCGCAGGTGCGCCGGCGCCTCAAAACCGAACAGCGCCGGATTGCCAATGTGCAGCCGGGTGATGTGGTGACCCTCGGCCTCCAGCTCACCGGCGCGGGCGTGCAGCGGTCCTCGGATGTCGTAACGGACCTGTTCGAGGCGGCGCGCGGCGGAGAAGGGCTGCAGCATGGGTCAACCTGAGGTGATTCGATGTTGCGGTGCAGTGTAAAGCGCTTTGCGCGCTTGACAAGAGCCTTTTCTCGGGCAGCGTGCGGTCGCTTACTGGTAGAGAATCTTACGCAAGGCAGCCTTGGCGCTCTCCAATGAGAAGTTCTCGGTGACGTTGGCGATGCCGCCATCGCTGATCTGCAGCCAGAGCTCCGGATCGCTGTAGAGCTGGATCACCGCATCGGCAAACTCCACCGGATCGTCGCTGATCAAGCCGTGCTTGCCGTTTTCCAGGTGCATGCCCTCGGCGGCGATCTGGGTCATCACCACCGGCTGACCGTGGGCCATCGAGGAATTCACCTTGCCTTTGACGCCTGCGCCGTAGCGCAGCGGTGCTACCGCAATGCGGCAGCCGTCCAGCAGCGGCGTCAGCTCTTCGACAAATCCGCGGGCGATCACGCCCGGACGCTGACCCAGTTCCTCGATCGATTTGGGCATCCGCGAGCCAACGATGTGGAAGCGCGCCTGGGGCAGCGCGTGATGCACGCGCGGCCAAACCGCATCGACAAACCACTGCACCGCGTCCACGTTCGGGGTGTGCTGGAAGCCGCCGACGAAGAGGATCCCGTCACGCTGCTCAAATTCCTGCCGACGCCCGGGCACGCTGTGGATATTGCTCAGGATTTCCACCCGCGCCTGCGGCGCTTCGCTGGCCAGCAGGGTCTGCTCTGTGGGGCTGACCACGAGAGTGATATCGGCGGCACTGATCAGACCCAGTTCCTGTTTGCGGGTCGCCTTGGCCTGCTTGGCCAGCGCCGGGTCGTCCTCCACCTTGGCCGCGCGCTCCTCGCGCAGATAGTGCAAATCGACGGTGTCGAACAGGAATCGAGCCTTGGGGCAGTACTGCCGGACCAGTTCGGCGTAGTGGGTGGCCACGTAGTGGCGGCAGACCATCACCGCATCGAAGTCGGCACCGCGACGTTTGAAGAACTCCACCGGGTCGCTGAGCCAGGGGTGATACTGCACTTCCACGCCGAGATCGCGCACCGCTTCGCTGTAGCCTTCGACGTAGGCCCGATTGTCGGCGAAGAAGACTACCTTCCAGCCCTCGTCGACGAGCAATCGCAGCAGGTTCATCATCCGCACCGAACCGGAGTCCTGATCCGGCGTGGGCGTGGTGGCATCCACAATCAGGATCCGCCCGGCGACCCGATGTTCGCAATGCAGGCGGACCTGGTCGCCTTCGTGCGGCGGCTGCTTGGCTAGCGCGTCGGCCCAGCGCTTGAGGAATTTCTTGCGGTTGATCGGCTGGAAGCGCTTGATCCCGCTGCTGGTATCGGTGCCGCTGGAAATACCCTCAAAGTGCACCACTTCCGAGCGCGGCTGATAAATCACCTTGAGTCCGGCGTCGCGCACCTTGAAGGCCAGATCGGTGTCTTCGTAGTAGGCCGGCTGATAGAGCTGGTCGAAGCCGCCAAACTGCGCAAACAACGCGGCGCGGATCAGTATCGCCGCACCCGAGCAGTAGTCCACTTCGCGTTCGTAGTCAAAGCGCGGATCGTTGGGTTGTTCGAAGCGCCCATAGTTCCAGCCGTCGCCGTCGGCGAAGACGATGCCGCCGGCCTCCTGCAGCCGCCCGTCGGGATAGATCAGCTTGGATCCGGCCAGGCCGCAATCGGCGCGCCTGTCAAAGGTTTCCACCAGGGCGTCCAGCCAGCCCGGGCGCACTGCTGTGTCGTTGTTGAGGAAGCACACAAACTCGCCGCGCGCCGCTTTCGCGCCGGCGTTGCAGGCGCCGATGAAACCCAGATTCTGTTCATTGCGAATCAGGCGCAGGCCATCGACCTGCTGCAATCGCTCGGCGCTGTCGTCCGGGGAGCAGTCGTCGACGACGATGATCTCCATCGCCACGCCATCGCCGCAAGCGGCCAGGGACTGCAGACAGGTGACCGTGTAGGCCAGCTTGCCGTAAACAGGAATCACCACCGACACCCGCGGTTGCACGCTGTAGGGGACGGCAAAGGGAGTGAACTCGGCCTGCTCATCGGCAACAGGCGGGCTGATCGCAGCCGTGGGTGGCGGCAATCGGCGCAGCTCCTGGCTGGCTCTGGCGATGGTCCCGCGCAGGCCGCGGCGAGCCAACGAGCCGCGCACCCGGCCCAGCAGCGCACGCGCTCGGGCCATGCGGAAGTTCAATCCCGGCACCAGTCGGCGCGCGCTGAGCACGACGCCGCGTAGCGGTGCGGTGATGCGCCAGGACGTACTGGTCAACAGCTCTCGCTTGGCCAACTGCAGCTCCTCTATCACTAGTCCCAGGCCGTCACGCTCGGCTTCCAACGCGGCCAAATCGGCCCTGTAGGCCTTTTCCTTGGCCAGACGGTCGGCCAGCAACTGCTTGATCTGATCGGCCAAATCGGCCAGCTCCACGGTCAGCGTGCGCACCAGTCGCCGCTCCTCGCGGAGGCGCTCACGGGCCCGGGAGCGCAATTTGCGGCGTGCTTCAGTGGATTGCTCCAGTTCGCCCTGCAGCTGACGCAGTCTGAACTCCAGCTCATTGACCCGTTCGGCCGAGCTGCGTTCCCGGCTCTCGATCTCGGCCTTGAGGTCGGCAATGTCCTGCTGTAACCGGCGCGCCCATTCGGTGCGCTCGCGCAGCTGTCGGTCCAGGTTGAAGCCCCACTCCGCACGGCGCACCAGCTCTTGCTGCTGCTCGGCTGTCTTAACCTCAAGCGTCTTGTTCTGGCTGCGCAGCTGGTCGCGTGCGGCGAGCAGCTGCAGCTGCAGATAGTCGTTCGCCTGCGGCTGCGCATGATCATACGTGGCGCGGGCAGATTGCGCCTGTTGCCAACGGCGATAGTCCGTAGCCATGCTCTGATCGCTGCGGATCTGCTGCGTCGCCAGTCGCTGGCGAATCTCAGCGAGCGCTCCGCGGTCGTTGGCCAACCCGCGCACCAGGCTGATCAAAGCTCGCGCGTCGGGCGTAAACAGCAGGCCGGTCTGTGCATCGGCAATGCGTTCGGCGAAGGCCCCGGTGCGGGTCGCCAAGGGCACCACGCCCAAACTCCATACCTCCGACAGGGTGTAGCTGAAGCTCTCCGCCACCGTTGACAGCAACAGCGCCGCATGCGGACGGATGCGGGCAACTCTCGTCGGGAAATCCCGGTGCTGGTAGTCCAGCTCGATATGCACGCCGCCAACGCCGAACAGCTCTTCGCCGGCCTTGCCACAGCCCAGCGGGTGCAGTTCAGCATGTCGGGTCAGCTCCGGTAGTGCGCCGCGCAGCAACTCCAGGCCCTTGCCGCCGTCGATGCGCCCCGGCACCAGCAGGCGCAGCTTCTCGCTGTCGGGACCGGCACAGATCTCGGGAACCGGCTGCGGCCAGGGGCGCAGTCCGTGGGGAATCAGGGCGATTGGCTTTTCCGCCAACTCCGGGGCCAGCCTGGCCAGGTTGCTGATCACCGATTGACTGGGCGCGGCCATCTGCAGCTCTGGTTGCGCCAGGCGCCGCACATAGGCGCCGTGGATGGATTGCCAGAACGCTGGATCGCGCTCCCCGAAAAGCCCGTCACTGGCCATGGAGGCCACCGTGGCGGCCCGCTCGTCAGCGTCGAAGCGCCGCGAGGGGTCGCCGAAATTGCAGTGCAGCTCTGGCCACAGCGGAAAATAGTCATGGGCCACCACGGCGGTGGGCCGGCCGCTGTCCAGCGCGTCCAGACTGTGTCCGATCAGTGATGAGATCAGCACCGAACTGACCCCGAAGCGCGCAACGCACTGCGCAAACAGATCGCGGTAGCCCGGGTGGTGCTCGCAGATGCTGCCGATTGCCGGCGACAGCGGCCAGCTGCCGAGCACCAGCCCGCCATTGATCAGGCTGAGCTCCAGATCGATGCCGTAGCGGCGACTGCTCCAGCTGCCGCGAGCGCGCAGCGCCAGATGACAGCGCTGCGGGTCCGCGGCGGCCAGGTCGGCGACAAAGCGAGCGATGCCGCCGCCCCAGTCGTGGAGCACGTGGAGGACCACAGGCTGCGCTGACAGGCCGGGGTGGATCGGTTCGAAGTCGTGGAGCGAGGTCGGCCACCTGGCGCTCAGATTGGCGGTCAGCGGCAGTGTCACCGCCGGCGCCGGCTGGCCCGGAATCTCGATATGCAGGCGTTCGCAGAGCAGTATCCGGCGCCCCTCCGCGTCACTGTGCGGCGGCAAGTAGAGCAGTGCCGGGGGCTGCGCGGGATCGACATCCAGCAGCCGATCCTCGCCCAGCAGGTAACACAGCGAATCAACCTGGGCCGGGCTCAGTTCGGCAGTCAGCGGCCTTGGCAGGGCGCAGCCGGCACCCAACGCGGTGACCGCAGCGGCGTTGGACGCTGCCGCCCGACGCAAGCGCTGCAGCGCGTAGGCCGGCCAGTGCGCGGGCACGCCGCGCAGCCATAGCCGCTCAACGCTCGGATCTGCCGGCGACTGCCAGGGATCTGCGGCCTCCTGCACGGTCACCGAGATGTCCAAGGCGGCAAAGAACTCGCGTACGCCGGCCGCTGCCGCGGGATCCGGGCAGAGTATTTGCAGCGTCGCCGCTTCAGCCACGCTGTGGTCGTTATCAGTGCTGCTCACGCGCCAGTCAACGCGTCGAAGGAGCGCCGTCGAGCACGGACCAGCTGGGTGGTCCTTGAGCTACGGCGGGCGTAAGCGGCAGTGGCGATAGTGCGGGCCAAGATGGATAGTCTTCGTTGCGGTGGATGCAGCAGCTATCTACGCCGTGTACCACCGGCGCCGCCTGCAGCGCTGTAGGCTATCGGGCGATTTTCGGGCAGCTGTGGCGCGCGATTATCGGCAGCGGAGGCATTCATGTCACGCTGTGGAAAACAATGGTCCACTTTTGGGCAGCCTCCATCGGCGCCGCTGGGCGCGGTTTGGCGGTGTAGGCAATCAGTGTTTGGCTATCGAGGGGACGGGCGATCGATGTGGTTGAGGTGGGGCTTGCGCCTGCTGCTGCTGGGCTTGGGATTCGCCATCGGCTTCCTGCCGCCGTCCTGGTGGTATCTGAGTCGGGTGATCGATACGCGTTTCGATCTGGGCCGCCAGCCCGAGCCCAGTCGGGTCTACGCACGGCCCCTGGAGCTCTATCCCGGGCTGGCAATGAGCGCGGCGACGCTGGAACTGGAGCTGGCCGCCGCGCGCTATCGCAGCGACCCGACGGCCGCGCTGCCCGGCAGCTACAGCTTGAGCGGCAACCGCGCGCTTATACACACCCGGGCCTTCCGTTTCGACGACGGCGCCGAGGCGGCGCAGCGCATTGAACTGAGTCTGGCCGGTGGCAAGGTTGGCCGGCTGGTCGACGCGCAGGGGGAGGCGGTGGCGCTCAAGCGCCTGGATCCGGCGCTGATCGGCACCCTGTTCGTCAATGATCCCAACGAACGCCGCCCGCTGCCGCTGACCGAAATGCCGGCCCTGCTGGTGGCCGGTATCCAGGCGGTGGAAGATCGCGATTTCAATAGTCACCACGGCATCGATCCTTGGGCCATCGCCCGCGCCATGTGGGCCAATCTGCGCGCCGGACAGATGGTTCAGGGCGGCTCTACACTGACCCAGCAGCTGGTCAAGAACACCCTGCTCACCCCCGAACGAACCCTGAGCCGCAAGCTCAAGGAGGCCGGGATGGCGATCGTCATCGAGGCCCGCTTCGACAAGGGCGAGATCCTGCAGGCCTATCTCAATCGGGTCTATCTGGGTCAGTTGGGCGCGCGGCCAGTGCAGGGTTTCGGCGCCGCGGCGGAGTTCTATTTCGGCCGTGATCTGGATCAGCTGCAGCTCAGCGAGGTGGCGCTGCTAATCGGGCTGGTCAAGGGTCCGTCGCTGTATGACCCCAGACGCCGTCCGCAGCGCGCCATGCAGCGGCGCAACCTGGTGTTGCGCCAGTTCGCCGAAACCGGCTTGATCGACGAGCCGATGCTGCTCGCCGCGCAGGCGCAGCCGCTCAATGTCGCGCCCAGACCCAGCGCAGCCCGCGAACGGCATCCGGCCTTCGTTGATCTGGTGCGCACCCATCTGGCTGAGCAGTACAGCGCCGAGGTGCTTGCCGAACAGGGTTTGAACGTCCTTACCACTCTGGACCCCAGCGCTCAGCGCATGGCCGAAGCGGCGCTCAGCGAGGGCTTGCAACAACTCGATAAGGACGATCAAGTCGAGGGTGCCCTGGTGCTGACCCGAGCCAGCGACGGCGAGATCCTGGCCCTGGTCGGTAGTCGTCAGCCGCGTGTACCGGGCTTCAATCGCGCGCTGACCGCGCGCCGCCCGGTGGGCAGCCTGCTCAAACCCTTCGTTTACCTGCTGGCGCTATCGCAGCCGCAGCACTTCGCTTTGGGCAGCCTGGTCTCCGATGATCCGGTCAATCATCGGCTGCCTACCGGCCAGCGCTGGCAGCCGCAGAACTATGATC
Organism: Gammaproteobacteria bacterium; assembly: GCA_030430155.1. Taxonomy (GTDB): domain Bacteria; phylum Pseudomonadota; class Gammaproteobacteria; order Xanthomonadales; family SZUA-5; genus SZUA-5. Next base: position 708 of record JAUIFV010000014.1, on the reverse strand, counting down.
GCCGCAGTCACGGTCAGGTGCTGCTGATCGACGCTCTGGCCAAGTCCTACAATCAGGCCGCCGCGCGGATGGGCTTGAACCTGGGCATGCCGGCCTTCGGCGATCTGATCCGCAACCTGGGCGTGGATATCGGCAGCCCACCCAACCCTTCGGCGGTGCTCGGCGCGGTTGAGTTGTCCCCGCTGCAGGTGGCGCAGCTCTACCAGGCCTTGGCCAGCGGGGGGCGGGTGTTGCCGTTGACCCCGGTGCGCGCGGTAACCAATGCACGGGGCGAGGTGCTGTCCAGAGTGCCCATGCGAGCCGGTTTGCCGACCCAGGTGGAGGTGATCAAGCTGCTCACCCTGGCCCTGGTTGAGACCACCGTCTCCGGTACTGCCAGCCGTCTGACCAGCGACGGCCGCATGCAGATCGCCTCGGCGGGCAAGACCGGGACCAGTGACGACCTGCGCGACAGCTGGTACGCCGGCTACACCGGCGAGCACCTTGGCGTGGTCTGGTTGGGCCGGGATGACAACCAACCCAGCGGTTTGACCGGCGGTTCCGGAGCGCTGCGAATCTGGCAGGATCTGTTCGCCAAAATGCCCTCCAAGGCGATTCGTTTACGATTTGTTGAACCAGTGCGGTGGCTCGCCTACGGTGATGCAAGTGGCTGTAAAAACTTACGTTTCCTGCCTGCGCTGCCGCCGTTCGAGCCCCCAAACGCACGTT
>JAUIFV010000013.1 GCA_030430155.1 Gammaproteobacteria bacterium | reverse complement strand
AGGGCTTGTAGTGCATGGTCAGCCAGATGCCGGTAACGATCTGGTTGACCAGCATCAGCAGCGCCAGCGAACCGAAGTAGTACCAGACGTTGAAGTTCTTCGGCGCGTAGTACTGGCCGACGTGCTTATTCCAGAAATCGACCACCGGCATGCGCTGGTCGAGCCAGCCGAGCAAACCTGTTGCGGTACTGGTGCGCTGTCCGGCCATCAGGCTGCCTCCTGCTCTGGGTCTTCGCCGATGACCAAGGTGCTGTCGTCAGCGAAGCGATACGGGGGCACAACCAGATTGGTCGGTGCCGGCGAGCCTTCATAGACCCGGCCTGCCATATCGAACTTGGAGTTGTGACAGGGGCAGAAGAAACCGCCCTGCCAGTTGTCGTCCCATGGCTCGGGCTGAACTTCGGGGTGGAACTTGGGCGCACATCCCAAATGGGTGCAGGAACCGACCAGCACCAGCACGTCCGGTTTGATCGAACGATAGCCGTTGCGAGCGTAATCGGGCTGCTGGTCCACGACCTCGCTGCCCGGATCCTTCAGTCGACCATCCTCTCCAGGCAAGGCCTCCAGCAGGGTCGGCGTACGGCGGATGATGAAGATCGGCCGCTTGCGCCAGGTCGCAAGCTGCTGCGCTCCGGCTTCCAGTTTGGAGATATCAACGGTGACCGCGGCGCCGGCCGCGATGGCACGGGCGCTGGGCTTCCAGGCGCTGACAAAAGGGACTGCCGCGAACGCTACCCCGACGCCACCAACCACTGCGGTGGTTGCGGTCAGGAAACGACGACGGCCGGGATCGGCTGGCTGCTCGGCCATTTACCACTCCGGTTCATTCAATGAGTTGATCGACAAGGCTCCCCCCTGCCAAGCATGCGAGTTTACAGGATGGCTCCGTCCCCGGACAATCGACGGCCACATCGATTTACCCTCGCCTTGATGCCGACAGACCCAACCCATGGCCGCTTTCAAGCCACTTTGAACTTCCTTTTGCGCTGGGTAACGGTGGGTCTGGCGCTGGCTTTCGTACTCATGGTGGTGCGTAGCACGCTGTATAGCGACGCTGGCGGACGGTCGCGCCCGGCTGCGCCCACGGTGACTTCCTACTCCGACGCGGTGGCCTTGGCCGGGCCGGCGGTGGTCAACATCTACGCCAACAAACTGGTCACCGAACCGGCCAGCAATCTGCGCGGCAACCCGCTGGCTGGGCGGATCATGGGCATCAGCCCGGCCGGTCGGCCGCGCCATCGAGTGGAGCAAAGCCTGGGCTCGGCGGTCATCGTGACGCCTGACGGCTACATGCTGACCAATCACCACGTAATCAGCGCCGCGGTAGAGATCCAGGCGGTGCTCTGGGACGGCCGGGTGATCCGCGCCGAGATCGTCGGCAGCGATCCGGATACCGACCTGGCGGTGCTGAAGATCGAGGGTACCAACCTGCCTGCGATCAGCTTCAGCGAAGAGACCCAGGTGCATATCGGCGATGTGGTGCTGGCCATCGGCAACCCATTCGGCATCGGCCAGACGGTGACGATGGGAATTATCAGCGCCACCGGCCGGCACGGCCTCAACCTGTCGACCTATGAAAACCTGATCCAGACCGATGCCGCGATCAATTTCGGCAACTCCGGCGGCGCTCTGGTCGATGTGGAGGGTCGCTTGATCGGCATCAACACGGCGCACTACGACGATCTGGCCCTGGGCGCCGAAGGCATCGGCTTTGCGATCCCCTACCAGACCGCCCGACAGGTGCTCGATGAGGTGATCCGCCAGGGCTTCGTCACCCGCGGCTGGCTGGGCGTGGAGGTGATTCCGCTGGAACTGCGCAACACCCTGTCCGGCGAGGTGCGCCCGGTGCTGCAGGTGGCCAGGGTTTATGCCGGCGGCCCCGCGGAACAGGCCGGCCTGCGACCGGGCGATCTGATCCTGCGCTTCGCCGAAACCGACCTTTACGGCGTGCCTCAGCTGAACGAGCTGCAGGCCGGCACGGCGCCGGGAAGCACCGTGCAAGTCTCCGCACTGCGCGCCGGCGTGCCGCTGACGCTGTCGGTGACGCTGGTGCAGCGACCGCCAGTCCAGTAGGAGGGCGCCGGAGGGCCGCCGTGGCACGGCCTGCTCACTCCGCCTGACTCGACGTACTACAGTACGCCTTCGTCGCTCTCCGCTCCGCGGTCCGCACCACGACGACCCTCCAACGCCCTTCCCTGCGCAGACCGCTCGGCGGCGATTGGAGTCAGGCCGCCTCGACGGCGCCTGGAGAAACCCGCGCCATCAACAGCACATCGCAATAGCGCCCGTCGCGAAACGCGTAGTCGCGGGCCCGCCCCTCTTCGACAAAGCCCATCTTTCGATACAGCGCGATAGCCGCGGCGTTTTCCACGAATGCGCTGATCTCCACACGCCGCACCTGCAGCCATTGATCGCTCAGTTCAATCGCGGCGCCCAATAACGCCTGGCCGACGCCGGTCCTGCGCGCCGCAGCGGCGACGCCCATGCCGATCTCGGCCACGTGCCGCCGCCGCGGGTGTTGGCAGACCGCCAAGGACAGCTCGCCGATCAGCTCGCCACCTCGCTCGGCAACAAGTCGATGCACACCGACTGCCGACTGCTGCAGCCGCTGCTGCCACAGATGCAGCGGCGGGAAGGGCAGCTGCAGAGTATTGCCGTAGCCTTCGCTTTCGGCGTAGATGCGCCGGACGGCGTCGGCATCATCCGGCTCGCAGTGGCGGATGGTGATGGGAGACATGGGCGTAGTCCGCTTTAATGGGTGATACAGCGCTGCCGCAGCTTGCAACGAGCCCATCGAAGCTCGCGGCAGAGACTGCACAGGCAAAGCGCCCCGCGCGCGACTGCTGGGGAGGTGCAGCCACGCGCGAGACGGGGGAGCGTATGCCGCTACCTAACGGATCAGGCGGCAACTCGTTGACGCGCCGCACCGGCGAGCACGGCGAGTACCGCCGCCGTGGCCTGCTGGGTGCTGACGCCCTTGCCGCCGAACACGTCGCAGGTGCCCACGCCAGCGCTCAGGCACTGATCGATGGCCCATTCCACCGTGTCCGCCTCGGCGCTCAGATCCAGGCCGTGACGGAGCAACATCGCCACCGAGGCGATCGTGCCGTAGGGATTGGCCATACCGGTGCCAGCGATATCGGGCGCCGAGCCGTGGATGGGCTCGTATAGCCCGCCGCGCTCACCGCCGACCGATGCCGAGGGCAACAGCCCGATGGACCCGGCCAGCACCGCCGCCTCGTCGGTCAAGATGTCACCGAACAAATTCTCGGTCAGAATCACGTCGAAGCTGGCCGGCTGGGTTAGCAGATGCATGGCCATCGAGTCGACCAGCTGGTGCTGCAGGTTGATGTCCGGGTGCTTCGCAGCCAGATGCTTGGACACGGTGCTGCGCCACAGCCTGGAGGTTTCCAGCACGTTGGCTTTGTCCACCTGGGTGATTCGGCCCTGCCGCTGGCGGGCGATCTTGGCGGCAACCTCGGTAACCCGCTCGACCTCCGCCTCGCTGTAGCGGCATTCATCGAATGCGCCTTCGGCGTCGCGACCCTTGCGTCCGAAGTAGCTGCCGCCGGTCAACTCGCGGACGAACATCAGATCGACACCAGCCAAGCGCTCGGCCTTCAGCGGCGCGGCATCGACCATCTGCGGATGCGGCTTGACCGGGCGCAGGTTGGCGTAGACACCCAGCGCAGCGCGCAGCCGCAGCAGACCCTGCTCGGGACGCACCTTGGCATTGGGATCAGACCACTTCGGCCCGCCAACCGCACCCAGCAGCACCGCGTCAGCGGCGATGCAGGCGGCCTCGGTACCGGCCGGCAGCGGATCGCCGAAGGCGTCGATGGCGGCACCGCCAATGGCGTGCTGAGTCAGCGTGAAGCAGTGGCCGTACTGCTCGGCGACCGCTTCCAGCACCTGCCGCCCTGCGGCGGCAACCTCCGGTCCGATGCCGTCCCCGGGCAAGATTGCGATTACGGCGTCCATGCACGTTCTCCTTCAAAGTTGGCGATCGCTGGCAGTCTGGCCAGCAGAAAATCAAAGTCATCGGAGCCTTCCATCAAACAGCGGCGCAGGAAGGGCTCCAGTTCAAACAGCGCAACGGTGCCGTCGTCCAGAACGATGCCCTGGCGCTGCAGATCGATTTCCACGGCGTGGCCACGGCGCTGCAGCAAGCGCTGGTACAGCGATTCATCCACCGGCAGCGCCAGCAAGCCGTTCTTCAACGCGTTGTTGCGAAAAATGTCGGCGATACTGGGCGCCAGAACAGCGCGGATGCCGGCGTCCAGCAGCGCCCAAGGCGCGTGCTCACGCGAGGAACCGCAGCCGAAATTGGCGCCGGCGACCAGAATGGCCGCACCGGCGGCATCATCGTGATTGAACACAAACTCCGGATTGGGACTGCCGTCAGCCTGATAGCGCCAGTCGGCGAAACAATGCTTGCCCAGTCCTTCACGCTGGGTGGTGGTCAGAAAGCGCGCCGGAATGATCTGATCGGTATCGATGTCGGACTGATCGATGACCATAGTCTTGGAAACCAAGCGACTAAACGGGGTCCTCATGCCGCGGCCTCCTGCAGATAATCTCGCGGATCGGTGATCCGACCGGCGATGGCGCAGGCCGCAGCGGTCAGCGGGCTGGCCAGAATAGTTCGCGAACCCGGCCCCTGCCGACCCTCGAAGTTGCGATTGCTGGTGCTCACCGCCAGCTCTCCCGGCGCCACCAGGTCGCCGTTCATGGCGATGCACATCGAGCAGCCCGGCTCGCGCCACTGCGCTCCGGCTTCGATGAAGATGCGATCCAGGCCTTCGGCTTCGGCGTCGCGCTTGACCTGGGCCGAACCGGGCACCACCAGCATGCGCACCGAGGGATGCACCCGCCGACCGCGCAGCAGGCTGGCCACCTGACGCAGATCCGACAGCCTGCCGTTGGTGCAGGAGCCGACAAAGACCACCTGCACCGGCCGACCAATGGCCGCATCGCCGGCGCCGAATCCCATGTAGCGCAGGCCGCGACGCTGATCGGCATCCGGACTGGCGGGCGTGTGCGCATCCACCGCCATGACCTGACCGGGGTGCACGCCCCAGCTCAAGGTCGGCGCGATATCGCGGGCGTTGATGCGGACGTGACTGTCATAAACGGCATCGGCATCGCTGACCAGTGCACGCCAGTGGCGCTGGGCCTGCTCCCAAGCCTCGCCGCTGGGCGCGTAGCGACGGCCCTGCAGATAATCGAAGGTGGTCTGGTCCGGCGCCACCAGCCCGCAGCGCGCGCCGGCCTCGATGGACATATTGCACAGGGTCATGCGCTGTTCCATCGACATCGCCCGCACCGTGCTGCCGCAGAACTCGATGGCGTGACCACGACCGCCACCGACGCCAATCTGGCCAATCACGTGCAGCACCACGTCCTTGGCGTCCACGCCGGGCGCCAGCGGGCCGTCGATTTCGATGGCCATGGTCTTGGGCTTTCGCTGCATCAAACACTGGGTGGCCAGCACGTGGCCGACTTCGGTGGTGCCGATGCCGAAGGCGATGGCGCCGAAGGCGCCGTGGGTGCTGGTGTGCGAATCGCCACAAACGATGGTCATCCCTGGCCGGGTCAGACCCAGTTCGGGGCCCATCACGTGGACGATGCCGCGGCGCTGCGAATCCCAGTCCTCCAGCGCGATGCCCCAGGCCTTGCAGTTGCTGCGCAGGGTAGCCACCTGATGCTCGGCGTCGCTGCTGACCCAGTTCCGGCTGCCGTCCTCGGCCACCGGCGTAGTCGGCGTGGAGTGATCGATGGTGCCGTAGGTGCGATCCGGCCGGCGCACGCTCAAGCCGCGACGGCTCAGTTCGGCGAAGGCCTGCGGACTGGTCACCTCATGGATCAGGTGCAGATCGATGTAGATCAGCGCCGGCCGGTCAACCGCCTCGGGCTCCACTTCGTGCAGCGCCCACAGCTTGTCGAACAGGGTTTGCGGCGCGGCGCTCACTATTGGTTCTGCAGTACTCATAAACGCCTCCTTGCTCAGGCCACCGCGGACACGTTGTCGCGCGCGTCTACCGCTTCCGCCTCGTCCTCGACGGTCTCCTCGGCGTCGACTCGGGCAAAGCGTCGGGCGGCGCGATTCATCGCGTCCAGATAGGCCAGCGCGCTGGCCTCGATGATGTCGGTGCTGACCCCGCGGCCGTGGAAGCTCTCGCCGTTGGCCTTGACCCGCACATCGGCCTGACCCTGGGCATCGGTACCGGCAGAGACGCTGCGCACCTGGTAGTCGACCACGCTGCCGCTGATTCCCACCACCCGCGCGATGGCGCAGAAGGCCGCATCCACCGGGCCATCGCCCACCGCCGCCTCGCGCACGGTGTGGCCATCCTCATGCTCCAAGGCAACCGAGGCGATCGGCACCGCATCGACGCCGGTGGCGCTGTGGATCTGCAGGCCGTTCAGGGTCCACGGGCGCTGCGCTTCCGGGTCATGACCCAGGGCCAGTGCTTCCAGATCGCTGTCGTAAACCTCCTGCTTGCGATCGGCCAAACGCTTGAAGGCGCTGAAGATGCGGTCCATCTCCGCCTCTTCCGGGGTAAAGCCGATGCGCTTCAGACGCTCGCGCAGAGCGTGCCGACCGCTGTGCTTACCCAGCACCAGATTGGAACGCGGGAAGCCGACGTCCTCGGGCAGCATGATTTCGTAGGTTTCACGCTTGGCCAGCATGCCGTGCTGATGAATCCCCGACTCGTGAGCAAAAGCGTTCTCACCCACCACTGCCTTGTTGCGAGGCACCGCCTGACCGGTCAGGCTGGCGAACAGACGCGAGGTGCCGTACAGCCGGGTCGCCTCCACGCCGCAGTGCAGCCGGTATTTCTCTTGCCGGGTGCGCACCGCCATCACCACCTCTTCCAGCGCTGCGTTGCCGGCGCGCTCGCCGACCCCGTTGATGGTGCACTCCACCTGCCGCGCCCCGGCCTCCACCGCGGCCAGCGAGTTGGCCACCGCCATGCCCAGGTCATCGTGGCAATGCGCAGACAGCACCACCTTGTCAACACCCTTGATCTCCCGCCGCAGCCGGGCAAACAGCGCCTTGATCTCCTGCGGGGTCGCGTAGCCCACCGTGTCCGGCACGTTGATGGTGGTGGCGCCGGCCTCAATCACCGCGCTGAACACCTCTATCAAGTACTCCGGCTCGGTGCGGAAAGCGTCCTCGGCGCTGAACTCGACGTCGTTGCACAGCAGTTTGGCCGTTTTGACGCCTTTGACCGCGGCTTCGATCACCTGATCGCGGTTCATCTTCAGCTTAAACTCGCGATGGATCGGGCTGGTGGCGATAAAGGTGTGAATGCGCCTATTCGCTGCGCCTTCCAGGGCTCGGGCCGCAGCCGCCAGATCACCGCCGTTGCAGCGCGCCAGGGCCGCGATGGTCGGCCCCTTGACCTCGCTGGCGATGGTCTTGACCGCCTCAAAATCACCCGGGCTGGCTGCCGGGAAGCCGGCTTCCATCACGTCCACCTTGAGCGCCGCCAGGGCGTGCGCCAGGCGAATCTTCTGGCTGGTGCTCATGCCGAAGCCCGGCGCCTGCTCGCCGTCGCGCAGCGAGGTGTCAAAGATGATGATCCGATCCTGTTTGTCGCCCTGCGTGCTCATCGTTGCGTCCCTTTACAGCCTTGGATGATGGATTTGGTGCATAAAAAAACCCCGCCCTCGTTGCCGGGGGCGGGGTTTTCGATTCGTGTCCTTACTGCCTACACGCTCGCTAACCTACGCCCCCGATGCGAAGAAGGAGGAGAAGGAGCGCGGCAATAATCGAGGCCGACAGCAGCATCGACGGCAAACGCTCGCCTGCGCCTGCGGAGGCGATGCGAACTTTGGCGACGGGTCGGTTGCGACGATTCATGGGACCGAAGCTAACAGAGTTTGCGCAGTGCAGCAATAGGGCATCGGAGTACCAGTAGCCAGAAGAGCAAAGGCGAGCGACCGTAGCCCCTAGCCCGGATTTCTCATAACTGTCCGTAGCGAGGCCGCCGCCCGCCGTTGTAAAGAAATGGGTGCTGTGGTGCGGCGCGCGGACTGGAAGACCGCGCAAGCGTGTGAGCCGCGACGCGGCGGGACTCTACGTCAAGCGGGCTGGAGGGAGCACGCCGCGCCACAGCGCGCCAACCCTGAAGAGAAAGGGCCGCAGAAGGAGAGGTATGAGAAATGCGGGCTAACCCCGCGACCGCCTTCGCCAGCGGCTGAAGCATTCGCCTGCCATGAGCTGGACTTCGACTGACTCCCAATCGCTGCCTGGAATCTGCACCGGGGAATCAATCGGTACAGCGCTTAGAGCCTGGTTGCCCAGGAACTTGCCGGCCTGGTAGAGCAGCAACTCGTCGACCAGGTCGGCGCTGAGCAGGGCTGCGTTCAGGCGCGGCCCGGCCTCCACATGGACCTCGTTGATGTGCTCGTCGGCAAGTATCTTCAGCAGCGCGGCCAGATCGACCCTGCCCGACGTTTGTTTCGCGACATCCAGTTGCCTGGCGTTGGCTGGATACTGCGCTGCAGACGCGACAGCTGGACCGGCCAGCCAAACCTGCGGGTGCAGGGAAAAGATCCGGGCGTCGCTGGGACAGCGCCCCTGACTGTCCACAATCAGCGGAACGGTCGCTCCGCGACCCTGGTCGATTCGCACTGTCAGCTGCGGATCATCGGCAATCACCGTACCCACGCCGGTCAGGATCACCCCGGCCCGCGCTCGCCACTGATGTCCATGCTCGCGCGCCGCCGGCCCGGTGATCCACTGCGAGGAGCCGTCGGCCAGCGCCACCTTGCCGTCCAGGCTCATCGCGATCTTCATCCGCAGCCAGGGCCGGCCGCGCTCAATTCTAGATAGGAATCCGCAGTTCAGCTCCCGCGCCTGGGCTTCCAGCACGCCGCTGCTGACCTCGATTCCGGCCTGACGCAGCCGCTGCAGCCCCTGCCCGGCCACCCGTGGATCGGGATCGACCATGGCCGCCACTACCCGAGCCACACCAGCCTTGACCAGCGCATCGGCGCAGGGCGGCGTACGGCCGTGATGGGCGCAGGGCTCCAGAGTCACAAAGGCAGTGGCGCCGCGCGCATTCGTGCCGGCCTCGCGCAAGGCGTGCACTTCCGCATGCGGCTCGCCGGCTCGGCGATGCCAGCCTTCGCCAACGACAACGCCGCCCTGCACCAGCACGCAGCCGACCATTGGATTGGGGCGCGTGGTGAAGCGGCCGAGTGCGGCCAGTTCCAGGGCACTCTGCATGAACTGACGATCGCTGGCTTCGCTCATGCCGATACCGGGATCAGATGTGACAGTCGCTGCGGGAGTCCGGTGCAGTGAACCGGATTGAAGGAGTCGGAACTGGTGCCGATGAGAGGAGTCGAACCTCCGACCTACTGATTACGAATCAGTTGCTCTACCAACTGAGCTACATCGGCACAGGGGAACTGCGTAGCGTAATCGTGGGCAAGCTGCATCGCAAGCGTTTTGCCAAGCCATGAGGTTCAGGCTTCGAACCCACTTGCCCGATGCCCTGCCCTTGCGCTCATGTCGTGCACGCTGCGCTTTGTACAACCTACGAAGAGCGTTCCCCGTGGTCCCGCAAGCGAACCGTAGGGTGGGCAAAGCGAAGCGTGCCCGCCGCGTTCAGGCTGCGAGGTTCTCTGCCATCGCAGTTCTGAGAAACCGCGTACCGTTATCCCCGCGCATTCCACGACATACGGCCAATCTATCGGTGTGGGCCCTGGGCCCTGGGCCCTGAATCCTGGGCCCCTTCTCCGCCCTCAGCTTGTCGTTTCCACCACCACCCGCAACGCCTTGGGCAAGGCAAAGACCATATTCTCCTTGGCCCCTTCGAGATTCTCCACCGCCCCGCCGCCAGCGCTTCTGAGGCGCTCTACCACCGCCTGCACCAGCGATTCGGGCGCCGACGCACCGGCGGTGACGCCGACGCTGCGGACCCCATCCAACCACTGCTCACGGATGTCTTCCGGACCGTCGATCAGATAGGCGGCGCTGCCGCGCTTTTCGGCCAATTCCCGCAGGCGATTGGAGTTGGAGCTGTTGGCCGAGCCCACCACCAGCACCAGCTCGGCCTGCTCGGCCAGCGTGCGCACGGCGTCCTGACGATTCTGGGTGGCGTAGCAGATGTCATCGTGACGCGGCCCCTGAATCAGCGGAAAGCGCGCCCGCAGGGCTTCGATGATGGCCTTGGTGTCGTCCACGCTGAGGGTGGTCTGGGTGGTGTAGGCGAGTCGGTCGGGGCGCTTGACCGGCAGCGTGGCGACGTCATCGACGGTCTCCACCAGATGGATCTCACCCTTGGCCAGCTGCTTGTCCCATTGCCCAAGTGTGCCTTCCACCTCCGGGTGCCCGGCGTGGCCGATCAGCACTACATCGCGTTCGGCGCGGGCGTGGCGGATCACTTCCATATGCACCTTGGTGACCAGCGGGCAGGTGGCGTCGAAAACCTTCAGACCGCGTCCGGCGGCCTCCTTGCGCACCGCCTGAGAGACCCCGTGGGCGCTGAAGATCACCGTGGCGTCATCAGGTACGTCGCACAACTCGTCGACAAAGATCGCCCCGCGCTCGCGCAAGCGATTGACTACAAAGCGATTGTGCACCACTTCATGACGCACATAGATGGGCGCGCCGAACAGATCCAGGGCACGCTCGACGATGTCGATCGCCCGGTCAACGCCCGCGCAAAAGCCGCGCGGGTTGGCAAGAAGAATTTTCATGTCGCAATGGTCGGTGATGGCGCGCGACGGGGCAAGCGAGCTGATTCGGAAAAGTCGCCTGGGCCCTGGGCCCTCGACCCTGGGCCCTCCCCGAAAGTATCACCCCACGCCCCCGCCGGACTCGCCACCAGCGCCGATGCCACGCCGTCGGTCGCGCGGCCCCACCGCTCTGCTAGTCTGCGCGGAACTTCGATCCAAGACCGCGCCCATGTCCAGCAGCAGCCAATACGCCCTGCTTCGCGAACGCCGCTTCCTGCCGCTGTTCCTGACCCAGACCTTCGGAGCGCTGAATGACAACATCTACAAGCAAGCGCTGATCATCCTGGTCACCTTCGTCACCACATCCGTGACACAGGAACAGGGGCAGGTACTGGTGCAGGTCGCCGCCGCCCTGTTCATCCTGCCCTTCTTCCTGTTCAGCGCCACCGCGGGACAGCTGGCCGACAAGCTCGACAAGGCCCAGATGACCCGCTGGGTCAAGGCCTTGGAGCTGATGATCATGCTGATCGGCGGCATCGGCTTTGTCACCGGCAACATCACCCTGCTCATCTTGATGCTGTTCCTGATGGGCACCCAGAGCTCTATCTTCGGACCGATCAAGTTCGGCGTGCTGCCGCAGTACTTGGATGACCGCGAGCTGGTGGGCGGCAACGGCATGATCGAGATGGCCACCTTCCTGGCCATTCTGATCGGCACCATCATCGGCGGCAGCCTGATCGAGTGGAAAGGCTACGGCGCCTGGGCGGTGTATGGGATCGTCATCGCCGTCGCTGTGGCGGGGATGATTGCGGCCTGGCAGATGCCCAAGGCGCCTGCGCCCGACCCGCTACTCAAGGTCAACTACAACCTGGCAACCGCGACCTGGGACATCCTCCGCGAGCTGACCCGGCATCGCACCGTGTTCCTGAGCTGTTTGGGGGTGAGCTGGTTCTGGTTCTACGGCTCGATCTATTTCACCCAGCTGCCCTACTACACCGAAACCGTGCTGGGCGGCAGTTCGGCGGTGCTGACCCTGCTGTTGACCGTGTTCTCCATCGGCACCGGCGTTGGCTCGCTGCTGTGCGAGCGGATGAGCGGACATCGGGTGGAGATCGGACTGGTGCCCTTCGGCTCGATCGGCATGACCGTTTTCGGCATCGATCTGTATTTCGCCACGCCGCTGGCGCCGTTGGGCGATGAAATCGGCGTAGCCGCATTCCTGGCCGCGCCAGGGACCGGACGGCTGCTGTTCGATTTGTTCGGCATGGCGGTATTCGGCGGCTTCTTCATCGTGCCGCTGTTCGCGATGATCCAGCAGCAGAGCGCCGCGGCCATACGCTCGCGGATCATTGCTGCCAACAATGTGCTCAACGCCGCCTTCATGGTCGCCGCGGCGCTGTTTTCCATCGCCCTGACCAGCGTCTTTGGCACCAGCATCCCGGTGCTGCTGCTGATCGTGGCCATCCTCAACGCGGTGGTGGCTTTCTACATCTACTCGCTGGTCCCGGAATTCCTGCTGCGCTTTTTGTCCTGGCTGCTGATCAACGCGCTGTATCGGGTGCGCCCCAAGGGTCTGGATCAGATTCCCGAAGAAGGCCCGGTGCTGCTGGTTTGTAACCACGTGAGCTACGTGGACGCGCTGATCGTCGGCGGCTGCATTCGACGCCCGGTGCGCTTCGTCATGTACTACAAAATCTTCCAGCTGCCGGTGCTGAGCTTCTTGTTCAAGACCGCCCGGGCCATCCCCATCGCCGGCTACAAGGAAGACCCCAAGCTGATGGAAGAGGCCTTCGAGCAGGTCTCGCTGGAGCTGCGCGCAGGCAATGTGGTGTGCATCTTCCCCGAAGGCGCGCTAACCGCCGACGGCGAAATCGCCGGCTTCCGCCCCGGCGTGGAGAGAATCCTCGAACGCGACCCGGTCCCGGTGGTTCCGCTGGCGCTGACCGGCCTGTGGGGCTCGCTGTTCAGCCGTTACCACCGCAGCGGCGGTCGGATGTGGCCGCGCAAGCTGTGGTCTCGCATCGGCCTGATCGCCGACCAGCCGATTGCGCCCGAGCAGGCCGATGCTGAGACGCTGGAGGCGAAGGTGCGCGCGATGCGGGGCGATCTGGCCTGATCGTTTAGGGCTGAGGGCTGAGGGCTGAGGGCTGAGAAGAGCTTAGGGCGCAGGCAGCGCCGTTGACCCGACGCTCTTCTGGCTACTGGAACTGGCTACTGGAACTCGCCCTCGTTTTATTCCCTTCATCCCCTCCCGCTATCCTGTGCCGCTACTGACAGCAGGAGAGTGCAGCCGATGGCGCTATTGGAGAATCGGACCTATGAGCAGCTGGCGGTGGGCGATAGTGCCTCGCTGGTGCGCATGCTGACCCCGCGCGACATCAAGCTCTACGCGGTGATGTCGGGTGACATCAATCCGGCTCATCTCAATCCGGCCTATGCCGCGGAAACCCGCTTTGAGGGCGTGGTCGGGCACGGCATGTGGCTGGGGGCGCTGATTTCCACGCTGATCGGCACCCGCCTTCCAGGGCCGGGGACCGAGTATGTGTCGCAGGATCTGAAGTTCCTCGCGCCGGTCCGTCCCGATGACCGCATTGAGGTCAAGGTAGAGGTCGCCGAGAAGCAGGCTGATAGGCGCGTACTGATGCGCTGCAGCTGCCGCAATCAGGACAATGTCAGCGTCGCCGAAGGCAGCGCGCTGGTGATTGCACCAGACCGTGCGATATCCCATCAGGCGCAGGAACTGCCGGATATCGAATTTCGCGACCGCGCCGGCTACGACCGGCTGATCCGCGCCGCCAAGTCCTACCCCACGCTGCCGGTGGCGCTGGTCCACCCCTGCAGCGCCGTGGTGCTGCAGGGTGCACTGGACGCGGCCAAAGAAGACCTGATGCGACCGGTGTTGGTCGGCCCGGCCGAGCGCATCAAGCGCATCGCTGACGCTGCGGAACTGGATATCAGCGGCCTGCAGCTGATCGACACCCCGCACTCGCACGCCTCGGCTGAGCGTAGTGCGGCGCTGGCCAAGGATGGCGAGGTCGCCACCCTGATGAAGGGCAGTCTGCACACCGATGAGTTCCTGCGCGCGGTGATCGCCCGCGAGGCCGGGCTGCGCACCGATCGGCGGATGAGCCACATCTATCTGGTCTCCTCGCCCGACTATCCCAAGCCGCTGATGGTCACCGACTGCGCGATCAACGTCGCACCGGACCTGGCGACCAAGGTCGACATCTGCCAGAACGCCATCGACTTCGCCCACGGCCTGGGCATCGCCGAACCGAAGGTCGCCATTCTGGCTGCGGTGGAGAAGGTCAATCTGCACATGCAGGCCACCCTGGACGCCGCCGCGCTGTGCAAGATGGCCGATCGGCGGCAAATCAAGGGCGGCGTGCTCGATGGTCCGCTGGCCTTCGACAACGCGATCGATCCGGAAGCGGCACGGATCAAGGGTCTGCCCGACCGCGTCGCCGGTCAGCCGGACATCCTGCTGGTGCCGGACCTGGAAGCCGGCAACATCCTGATCAAGCAGATGACCTTCATGGCCGACGACGATGCCGCCGGTCTGGTGCTGGGCGCGCGGGTGCCGTTGATCCTGACCTCGCGCGCCGACAGCCTGCGCACCCGGATGGCCTCGGTAGCGCTGGCGGTGGTGGGTTGCAATATGCGTAAGGACAAAGGGGATGAGGATCATTAGGGCCTAGTGCCAGCAGCCAGTTCCAGTAGCCAGGAAAGCGGCAAAGAGCATTGCAGACCGGTCATCATCGGCCACGGAGGTGGAATCCATGCGGAACAACTCGGAGGCGACTGACAACGACGCGCGCCTGCCGGTGCTGTTGGCGATCAATGCGGGCTCGTCGAGTCTTAAGTTCGGCTTGTTCAGTGCGCCGCAATGCGAGCGCATCGCTCGTGGGCAGATCGAGGATCTGAGCGATCAGGCGCGCTTCAAGGTGCGCGTCGGTGATGAGCGCCAGGCCTTGGATCTGCACCGCTCGATGACGCAGGCCGAGGCGCTGGAGCGGATCTTCGAGTGGATAGGCGAACGTCGGGTGCGCATCGTCGCTGCGGTGCACCGGGTGGTGCACAGTGGCGGCGAATTTGATGGCGCGGTCGTGGTCAACGACGAGGTGGTCGAGCGGCTGGCGGCGCTGACCCCGCTGGCGCCGCTGCATCAGCCGCACAACGTCGGCGCGCTCAAGCGGCTGATGGAGATGGCTCCGGAGATTCCGCAGGTGGCCTGCTTCGATACCGCCGCCCACGCCCACTGGGGTCCGCTGGCCTATCGCTACCCGCTGCCTAGCCGCATCCATGAGCAGGGCTATCGCCGCTACGGCTTTCACGGGCTGTCCTACGCCTACATCGCCCGCCGCTTGGCGCAAATCGATCCGGCCGCAAGCCGGGTCGTGGTCGCCCATCTGGGCAGCGGCGCCAGTCTGTGCGCGCTGCGCGACGGTCGCAGCGTCGACTGCAGCTTCGGCTACTCGCCGCTGGGTGGCATTCCCATGGCCACTCGCAGCGGCGACCTGGATCCCGGCCTGCTGATCGCGCTGACCCGCGATCGGCCCGGCGGCATCGACGAGGTCGAGCAGCTGGTCAGCAAGCAGGGCGGTCTGGCCGGCTGGTCCGACGGCGACGGCGACATGCGTGATCTGCTGGCCAAGGATGACGACGCTTCCCGACTTGCCGTAGCCCAGTACTGCCTGGCCATCGCCAAAGCCGTGGCGTCGATGACGACGGTGTTGGGCGGACTCGACGCCCTGGTCTACACCGCTGGTGTCGGCGAAAACGCAGCGCCAGTGCGGGCACAGATCTGCGAGCGCCTGAGCTGGCTGGGCATCCGCCTCAACGCCAGCGCCAACGCCGACGGCGCCGATCGCTTGCACGCGGATGATTCCCGCGTCCGCGTCTATAGGCTGGCAACGGATGAGGAGCAGCAGATGGCGGATGAGGCGGCGGGGGTGTTGGGGTGGTAGAACGAGTTCCGTTAGTTCGCGGATGGTTTTACGAGATTACGTTTTACGTTTTACGACAAGAGAAAAAGCAATGGACTCCGAGCACTCACTGCTCTCGCTTCTACGTAAAACGTAAAACGTAAAACGCCCTTAATCCTGGCCACTGGAACTGGCTACTGGAACTTAGCTCTTAGCTACTGGTACCGGCTTATCCAACAAATCCCGCGGCCGCACCCCACAAACCAACAGCGCACCCACATAGATCACGCCACCCACACCAATCAGTGCGGCGATGCCGCCGACCCGCTCCAGCGCGCTCTGGCCGGCGAACTCGAATAGATTGCGCGAGGCCCACCACAGCCAGATCGCGAGCAGTGTGCCGGACACTGCCAGCTGCAGACCGTAGCGACCCCAGCGCGACTGCGGCTCAAAGGCGCCGCTGGCGCGCAGCCAGCGGAACAGCAGAGCGAAGTTCAGCCAGCCGGCCAGTGCGCTGGCCAGGGCCATGCCCGCGTGCGGTGCCGGGTAGTCGTTGAGCACCATTGCGCCGACGATGATCGCGTTGAAGACCACGTTGGCCACCATCGCGGTGATGCCGGCCTTGACCGGCGTCTTGGTGTCCTGGCGCGAATAGAAGCCGGGCGCGACCACCTTGATCAGGATGAATGCTGGCAGCCCCAAAGCCAGCGCGGCCAGGGCCAGGCCTGCCATGCGGACGTCGGAGGCGGCAAACTGGTTGTAGCCGAACAGCGTCCACATAAGCGGCTCAGCCAGAATCGCCAGCGCCGCTGTTGCCGGCAGGGCAATGAAGCAGCCCACCCGCATCGCCCAATCCAGCGCCGCCGAGAAGGCCTGGCTTTGCGACTGGCTGTAGTGGGCCGACAAGCTGGGCAGGATCACCGTCGACAGGGCCACGCCGAAAACGCCCAGTGGAAACTCAAGCAGCCGTTCGGCGTAGTACAGCCAGCTGACGCTGCCGGCGATCAGGAAGGAGGCGATCAGGGTGTCAACCAGCAAATTGACCTGCGCCACGGACGCGCCGAACAGGGTCGGAATCATCAGCCGCAGGATCTTGCGCACGCCCTCGTGCGCCCAGCCCCAGCGTGGCCTTGGCAGCAGACCCATGCGCGCCAGCGCCGGCAGCTGCATGCCCAGCTGCAGCACACCGCCGCAGAGCACACCCCAGGCCAGAGCCTGTATCGGCGGCTGAAAGTAGCTCGCGCCGAGCACGGCGAAACCAATCAAGGCCAGATTGAGCAGCACCGGCGACAGTGCCGGCATCGCAAAACGGCCGTAGCTATTGAGGATGCCGCCAGCAAATCCCGCCAAAGAAATCAGCAGGATGTAGGGGAAGGTGATGCGCAGCATGTCCGCCGTCATGGCGAACTGCTCGGGCCGGTCCAGATAGCCGGGCGCAAACACCGCGACCAGCGCCGGCGCGGCCAGCACCCCGATCGCGGTAACCACCAGCAGGATTGCACCCAAGGTCCCGGCGACTCGGTCATTGAGCTCGCGCAATGCCTGCTCGTCGCCGCGCGCCTTGTACTCGGCCAGCACCGGTACGAAAGCCAGCGAGAACGAGCCTTCAGCAAATAGCCGACGAAGGAAATTGGGGATTCGAAAAGCGACGAAGAAGGCGTCCGTGGCCGCCGAGGCGCCAAAGCGCTGCGCGACCACCGCATCGCGGACAAAACCCAGCACCCGCGAGAGCAGGGTCATGCTGCTGACGATGGCGGTTGAGCGGATCAGTTTCATGCGCGGGACGGACTCGGGCTACGGTCGGCGAGTCTACTCGGCTCGTCGATGGCATTGGTCGGGCATTGCGATGTTTTGCCGGGCCGCTACCCGCCTCAGCTGCGATACTTGACCGGACGAGGAATCATGCCCATACTGCGCGGTCTTTTTAGCTCGCACGATTTCAACCGGAGTTTTTCGTGGCCAACATCATTTCCGCAAAGAAGCGCGCCAAGCAGGCTGTCAAGCGTCGCGCCCACAACATGAGCGTGCGCAGCATGGTCCGCACCGCGATCAAGAACGTCATCAAGGCAATTGAAGCGGGCGACAAGGCCGCTGCGCAGGAAGCCTACAAGACCGCCGTGCCGATCCTCGATCGCATCTCCGCGCGCGGCACCATCGCCAAGAACAAGGCCGCTCGGCACAAGAGCCGCCTGAGCGCCCACATCAAGGCGATGGCTGCCTAAGAACGTTCTTCCGGCTCGGCGTTGCCGAGCGCACGTCGTTCAACGAAAAACCGGCCTTTTGGCCGGTTTTTTGTTGCTATTCCGCCGGCTGCTCCCAGGGCAGCGGCGCCCGCGCGTCGGACTGCGCATCGCGCTCGGCTTCGGCGCGCTGTCGTCGCGCCTCCTCCATCGCCTCCATGGCGGCAAAACGCAGCTCATCCAGGCCCTGCTTGGCCACCGCGGAAATCACAAAGTGCGGTCCCTGCCAGTCCAGCGCCTGCAGCGTTTGCGTCACCCGCACGGCAACCTCGTCGGGATCGAGCAGATCGCTTTTGCTGAACACCAGCCAGCGCGGCTTGTCGATCAGCTCCTGATCGAACTTGGCCAGCTCACCCTCGATTGCGCGCACCGAGGCCACCAAGTCCGCCTCCTCCTCCAGCGGCGCCAGGTCCACCAGATGCCAAAGCAAGCCGGTGCGTGAGAGGTGCTTCAGGAAGTGCACGCCCAGCCCGGCACCTTCAGCCGCGCCCTCGATCAACCCGGGAATGTCGGCGATCACGAAGCTGCGGTCGGTTTCCAATCGAACCACGCCCAGATGCGGATGCAGGGTGGTGAATGGATAGTCCGCCACCCGCGGCGTAGCTGCCGACATGGCTCGGATCAGCGTCGATTTGCCGGCGTTGGGGAAGCCCAGCAGGCCGACGTCGGCGAGCACCTTGAGCTGCATCACCAGACGCCGCTGATCGCCGGGCGTGCCGTGGGTCGCGCGTCGCGGCGAGCGATTGGTGGAGCTCTTGAACTGCACGTTGCCGCGCCCGCCGCGACCGCCCTGGGCGACCAGCAGGCGCTGGCGATGCTGCAGCACGTCGCCGATGATCTCGCCGGTATCCGAATCCTCGACCACGGTGCCCACCGGCACGCGGATCTCGATATCGCCACCCTTGGCCCCGGTGCGCTGCTGGCCCTTGCCGTTGTGACCGCGTTCGGCGAGAAACTTGCGCTGGTGTCGGAAATCCACCAGCGTGTTGAGGCCCTCGTCGCCGAGCAGATAGACCGAGCCGCCATCGCCGCCGTCGCCGCCGTCCGGTCCGCCCAGCGGAATGTACTTCTCCCGCCTGAAGCTGACCGCGCCGTTGCCACCGTCGCCGGCTCTAACCTCAATCTGTGCCTCATCAACGAACTTCATCTTGCAACCTTCGCCGCCGCCCGCGCGGCATTCATCTCGTACTACCGCCCTCGTTGATGTTTACCAGAGGTCGGATGGAACACAAAAAAGAAGCCCCGCGCTCAGGCGGGGCTTCTCTAACAACTTTCAGCTTGCGCTGCGCAATCAGTCTTGCGCGTCGCCCGCCGGAACCACGCTGACCATGCGCCGGTTGTGCTTGCCGCCCTTGCGGAACTCAACCTGACCATCGACCAGCGCGAACAGGGTGTGATCGCGACCCAGACCGACGTTGGTGCCGGGGTGGAACTGGGTGCCGCGCTGACGCACCAGGATGTTGCCGGCCAGCACCGACTCACCGCCGTAGCGCTTGACGCCCAAATACTTCGGATTGGAATCGCGACCGTTGCGAGTTGAACCCGCTGCCTTCTTATGTGCCATGACGAATCGCTCCTTTAGGCCTTGATATCGGTGATTTCGAGCTCGGTGTAGCTCTGCCGATGACCCATCTGCTTGCGATGGTGCTTACGACGGCGGAACTTGACCACCAAAATCTTCTCGCCGCGACCGTGACTGCGCACCAGCGCGTTCACAGCGGCGCCTTCGACGATGGGCGCGCCAACCTGCACCTTGTCACCATCGGAAACCATCAAAACCTGATCGAGGGCGATCGTCGAGCCGGCTTCGGCATCGAGCTTCTCAACCTTGATTACATCCCCTGGAGCGGCCCGGTATTGCTTGCCACCGGTGGCAAATACTGCGTACATTTTTCGAGTCTTCTAAGCTGGCGCGAAAAGACCCGGGAGTATGGGCCAAAAACCCATCCCGGTCAATACGCGCGTGGAAACAGCCATCTGTGGCGACCCTGGACCCCAGGGACACCAGCGAATGATGGCGACCGCGGCGTGTGTATAGGTTTGAGCACACTGCCTGCGCGGCGCGGATGGTACATGATTGGGAGCGGGAAGTCGCTGGCTTGGTGTTTGAGGGACCAGGGCCCAGGGCTTAGGGCCCAGAGGAGCGGCGCTCTGACATAGCTGGGCCCTGGGCCCTGGATCCTGTGCCCTGGTCACCGCGCCGCCATTGCGAAGCCAGCCAACGCCCCAAACCAGACGAATATGACCAAGTTGAACTTCGATAACCGCCTGATTGCCGAACTGCCCGGCGACCCCGACCCGCGCAACCGGGTGCGTCAGGTGCATGGCGCCGCCTGGAGCGCGGTGCAGCCGACGCCGGTGGCGGCGCCGAGGCTGCTTGCCCATGCGCCCGCGCTGGCGGCCCGGCTTGGATTCGATGAGTCGGCGGTCGCATCGCAGTCCTTCCTCGATGCATTCAGCGGCAACGGGCTGCTGCCCGGCATGCAGCCCTTTGCCAACAATTACGGCGGCCATCAATTCGGGCACTGGGCGGGTCAACTGGGCGACGGGCGCGCAATCAGCCTGGGCGAGTTGGTCAATGAGCACGGTGAACGCTGGGAACTGCAGCTCAAGGGCGCCGGGCCGACGCCCTATTCACGCAGCGCCGACGGCCGCGCGGTGCTGCGTTCCAGCCTGCGCGAATTCATCTGCAGCGAGGCGATGCACCGCTTGGGCGTCCCCACTACCCGCGCGCTGACCCTGGTCGGCAGCGGCGAGGAGGTGGTTCGGGACATCCTCTACAGCGGCGATCCCAGGCCAGAACCGGGCGCCATCGTTTGTCGGGTAGCGCCCAGCTTTCTGCGCTTCGGCAGTTTCGAGCTGCCGGCCAGCCGCGGCGAGACCGAGCTGCTGGCGCAAATGGTGCGCTTCTGTATCGCCCGCGATTTTCCCGAGCTCACGGCGAGTGAACCCGCTGTACAGATGGTGCAGTGGTTCAACACCATCTGCGAACGAACGGCCACGTTGATGGCGCATTGGATGCGGGTCGGCTTCGTGCATGGGGTGATGAATACCGACAACATGTCCATTCTCGGCTTGACCATCGACTACGGCCCCTACGGCTGGGTCGAGGACTATGATCCGGCCTGGACGCCCAATACCACCGACGCCGAGGGTCGCCGCTACTGCTTCGGCCGCCAGCCGCAGATCGCGCACTGGAATCTGTCCTGCCTGGCCGGCGCCATCGCACCGCTGCTGGAGGACCATGAACCGCTGCGCGACGGGCTGCAGCGCTACGCTGAGCGCTTCAACGCCGAGTACTTGCGCATGAGCGCGGGCAAGCTGGGACTAGGCAATCTGGAAGACATCAGCCTTTACAGCACGCTGCTGTCGTTGCTGCAACGCACCGAACTCGATTTCACCCTGTTCTTCCGCCGCCTGGGCGCGCTGGCGATAGATGAGCTGCGTGCCGAGCGCTTTGCCGAGATCAGTTATTCCGAGCTCAGCCTGATGCGCCACGCTGACGAGTTCAATCGCTGGCTCGCCGACTACGGTCAACGGATAGCAACCGAGGGGATGACCGATGGCGAACGCCGCCAGCGCATGGGTGAGTTCAACCCGCTTTACGTGCCGCGCAACTGGCTGGCGCAACAGGCCATCGACGCCGCCGAGCGTGGTGATCTGCAGCCGCTGCATGATCTGGTGGCGGTGCTGGACGATCCCTACAGCGAACAACCCGAAAGCCAGGGCTATGCCGCGCTGCGTCCCGAATGGGCGCGCCATCGCCCCGGCTGCTCCATGCTGTCCTGCAGTTCATGAGCGCTCCCGGCGCGGCTTCCGATCCGCACAGCACCGCCAAGGCCTATCTGCAGATCCACTTCTGCGTGCTGCTGTGGGGTTTTACCGCCATCCTGGGCAAGCTGATCACGCTGCCCTCGCTGCCGCTGGTGTGGTGGCGAATGCTGATCGTGGCGGTGGTGCTGGCCCTGCTGCCCAAGGTCTGGCGCTCTCTGGCGCGGATTCCGCCACGGCAGATCGGCATCTACGCCATCATCGGCGCGATGGTGTCACTGCACTGGCTGACCTTCTACGGCGCGATCAAGCTCTCAAACGCCTCGGTGGCGGTCACCGCGATGGCCTTCGGGCCGGTCTTTCTGGCGGTGATCGAGCCGCTGATCGCGCGCCGCGCGCTGGCCGGTAGCGAACTGGCGCTGGGCATTGCGGTAATCCCCGGTGTCGCGCTGGTAGTCGGCGGCGTAGACCCCAGCATGCACGTCGGCTTCGCCGTGGGCGTGCTGTCGGCCTTCTTTGTCGCCATCTTCGGCGCCATGAACAAGCGCTATGTGCATCAAGGTGACCCGCTGGCGGTGACCGCGCTGGAACTCGGCGCCGGCACCCTGTGCCTGACCCTGCTCGCTCCGCTGATGCCCTGGATCTTTCCCTCCCAGGCCGGCGCCCTGCTGGCCATTCCCGGCAATCAGGACATCGTCCTGCTGCTGGTCCTGTCCCTGGGCTGCACCCTGTTCCCCTTCGCCCTGTCGCTGATCGCCCTACGCCACATCAGCGCCTTCAGCGCCCAACTGGCGGTCAACCTGGAACCCATCTACGCCATCATCCTGGCCATGCTGCTGCTCGGCGAACAGCACGAACTGAGCCTGACCTTCTATCTGGGAGTCGGGATACTGCTCTTGGCGGTGATTGGGCATCCGCTGCTGACCCGGAAGCGAAGGATGCCTGGGGCGCAGGAGGTGGCTTTGTAAGGAGCAGTACCAGTAGCCAGTTCGGAGACGTTTTACGTGGTTACGTTTTACGTTTTACGTAGAAGCAAGAGCAGTGCTCGAAGTCCGTCGCTTTTCTCTTACGTAAAACGTAAAACGTAATCACGTAAAACCATCCATGAACTTCCGGAATCCGCCCTTACAGCCCCGCCTTCAAACTCGCCTCAACAAAATCATCAATATCCCCATCCAACACCGCCTGCGTGTCGCCGCGTTCGACGCCGGTGCGCAAGTCCTTGATTCTTGATTGATCAAGCACATAGGAGCGGATCTGGCTGCCCCAGCCGATGTCGGACTTGGAGTCTTCCAGCTTCTGCTGCTCGGATTTGCGCTTGTTCAGCTCCATCTCGTAGAGCTTGGCCTTGAGCTGCTTCATCGCGGTGGCGCGGTTCTTGTGCTGGGAGCGGTCGTTCTGGCATGCCACCACGATGCCGCTGGGACCGTGGGTGATGCGCACCGCCGACTCGGTGCGGTTGACGTGCTGGCCGCCGGCGCCGCTGGCGCGGTAGACGTCGACCTTCAGATCGGCCGGATTGATCTCCACCTCGATGTCGTCATCGACCTCCGGTGACACGAAAACCGAGGCGAAGGAGGTATGCCGACGGGCGTCCGAATCGAAAGGCGACTTGCGCACCAGCCGGTGCACCCCGGTCTCGGTGCGCAGCCAGCCGAAGGCATATTCGCCCTCGACGCGCAGGCTGGCGCTCTTGATCCCGGCCACTTCGCCGTCGCTCTCCTCCAGTACCTCGACCGCAAAGCCCCGGTTCTCGCACCAGCGCAAGTACATCCGATACAGCATCGACGCCCAATCCTGGGCCTCGGTACCGCCGGCACCGGCCTGGATGTCGACGAAGCAGGGATTGGCGTCGAGCTTGCCGGAGAACATGCGCTGGAACTCCAGCGCCTCGATCACTTTCTGCAGCGCGGTGACGTCGGAGGCGATGGACTGCAGCGTCGATTCATCTTTCTCTTCAGCCGCCAGTTCCAGCATCTCTGCGGCATCGCTGAGCTCGCCACGCAGGTTGCCCAACTGGGTCACCACCTGCTCCAGACGCGCCCGCTCCTTGCCCAGCTCCTGCGCTCGTGCGGCGTCGTTCCAGACGTCGGGGTCTTCCAGTTCGCGGCTGACCTCTTCTAGACGCTCCTTCTTGACGTCGTAGTCAAAGAAACCTCCTGAGCGCATCCCCGCGCTCGCCGAGATCGGCAATTTGGGCTTTGATTTCGTTGAGGTCTTCCATGGTGGTCAGCGTGTAGCGAAAAGCCGCGCAGTATACAGGGCTGAGGGCTGAGGGCTGAGGGCTGAGGGCTGAGGGCTGAGGGCTGAGGCAGGATGCCTCCCTTTCCTAGTGGGAGCCAGCCCTGCTGGCGATCGAGATTCCTAGCTAGTAGGGCCGAGGCCGAACCGCGTTCGTGCCAATCCATCAGGCCATCGCGTGCAAGCACGCTCCTACCAAAGGCGCAGCAGGAACAACCAGCAAGATGTCAGCCAGTTCCTCGGGCTTGTGTAGGAGCGTGCTTGCACGCGATCGCAATTCCCACTCTCCGAGCGAGTTGGCACACCCTGCTCAGCCCAACCGCAGCTGAACTCCAACCCCGCCCCGCGCACGCCCGTCACTCGCGCTTGATATGGGTCAACTGGTGCACCGCAGCATGAGTGAAGATTACGTCAATAGATCTTCCAACCCCTTATAGTCAATGAGGAAATACGATGAAACGCTTACTGTTGGCGACGCTTGTTTGTGTCTGTGCGGGTACGGTTCATGCCGGTGACTGGACGGTCAAGCTCGGCGCTCACAATGTCGACCCGAAGAGCAACAACGGCACCCTGGCCGGCACGCTGGATGTAGATGTCAGCAACAACGCCCGGCCGTCGATCATGCTGGAGTATCTGTGGACGCCGAACTGGGGCTTGGAGATCCTCGCCGCGGTGCCCTTTGAGCACGACGTGGATGTGGATGGCACCCGCATCGCCAGCCTGACCCACCTGCCGCCGACCTTCACGCTGCAATATCACTTCAACCCCGAAGGCTCGGTCTCGCCCTATCTGGGCGCCGGTTTCAATTACACCTTCATCTACGATGAAGACACCCACGGTCCCATTGCCGGTAGCGATATCGAGCTCGACGACTCCTTCGGCCTGGCCGCCCACGCCGGCATCGACTTCCGCGTCAACGATCGCTGGTCGCTGGGTGTGGACGTGCGCTGGATGGACATCGACACCGACGTCAAGCTGGACGGAGCCGACATCGGCGAGGTGAATGTCGATCCGTTGGCGTACGGGGCGTATGCGATGTATCGGTTCTAGGGGCTAGGGCCCAGAGGTAAAGCAAAGAAAGGGCCCAGAAAGCCGGCGCCCATACTGGGCCCTGGGCCCTCTTCCCTGGGCCCTCGCTCTTATCCCTGCGCCCGAATCAACAGCCTCGGCCGCAACACCCCCTGCCACTCATCCACCTCCAGCTGATAGCACAGCCGCACCCGATCCCCCTTCAGGGTGTCGCCGTGGCGGAACCACCAGCCGGTAAGGCTGGGGCCGCCGTCGAGGTGGCGCAGGGTCAGGCGCAGGTGCTGGTCCTTGATCAGCTTCTGGCCGAGGATGTGGAACTCGTTGTCGAACAGCGGTTCGGGGAAGCCCTGGCCGAAGGGACCGGCTGCGGCCAGGGCCTCGGCCAGATCCAGACTCAGCTCGGTGCTGGAGATCGGGCCGTCGGTTTGCACCTCGGGGGTGGCCGGCTGCTCGCCCAGACTGTGCGCGCAGACTTCCGCGAAGGTCACCCCCAGTTCGGCGATGCCGGCGCCTTCCATGGTGAAGCCGGCGGCCATGGCGTGGCCGCCGAAGCGCTGCATCAAACCCGGCACGCGGCGGTCGACCTCGACCAGCGCATCGCGCAGATGAAAGCCCGGCACCGAGCGCCCGGAACCGCGCCAGACGCCGTCCACCGGGGCCAGCGCCAGTACCGGGCGGGCGAAGCGTTCGACCATTCTTGAGGCGACCAGACCAACCACCCCGGCGTGCCAGCCGGGATCGGCCACCAGCAGTCCCGGCGGCAGATTGCCGCCCATTTTCTCGACCAACACGGCGACCACATTCTCGGCCTCGTTCTCCATCTCCGTCTGCACCGCGCGGCGCTCGGCGTTGAGTCGGTCCAGTTCGCGGGCCAACACCTCGGCAGTCTGTTCGTCGTCGGCAAGCAGGCAGCGGATGCCGATTGCCATGTCCTCCAATCGACCGGCCGCATTCAAACGCGGTCCCAAGGCGAAACCCAGATCGCCGGCGCTGATCCGACTCGGCTCACGGCCCGACACTTTCAGCAGCGCGGTCAACCCGGGTCTACAGCGACTGCGGCGCATCCGCTCCAGACCGGCGCGCACCAGTATCCGGTTGTTGAGATCCAGCGGCACCAGATCGGCGACGGTGCCCAGCGCGACCAGATCCAGGCCGTCGGCCAGATTGGGCGCCTTGCGACCATTGCCGAAGTGCCCATCGGCTTCCAGCTGGCGTTTGACCGCGGCAAGCAGATAGAACACCACGCCAACGCCGGCCAGCGCCTTGGAGGGAAAGTCATCGCCGGGCAGATTGGGGTTGACCATCGCGAAAGCGTCCGGCAGCCGCTCACCGGGCAGATGGTGATCGGTGACGATCACCTCCAGCCCGCCGGCCATCGCCGCCTCCACGCCGGCGTTGCAGGCCACGCCGTGATCGACGGTGATCAAGATCCCCGTGCCGCCTCTGGCCAGACGTTGCGCCAGCCCGGTCGACAGACCGTAGCCGTCGTTGAAGCGATGCGGAACGTGATACTCGACCCGCTGTGCGCCCATCTGGCGCAGGGCCCAGACCGCCAGCGCGGTGCCGGTGGCACCGTCGGCGTCAAAATCGCCGACCACCACGATGCGCTCATCGTCGCGCACCGCCGCAGCCACCCGCTGCGCCGCAGCGGCTATGCCGCCGAGCCGATCCGGGGTCAGAAGACCGGCCAGGCGATGGTCCACCTCGGCTGACGAGCTCAATCCCCGCCCGCGATAGACCCGCGCCAGCACCGGATGGATGTCGCCGAAGCCGCGGTCTGCAGCCAGCGGGCGCTGACTGATCCGGGTTGGGCCGGTCTGGCTGGCCTGCGCTACGCGGCGGCGGTTGGCGCTCATGACTGCAGGCTATCCGCGCTGGCCGGCTTGACCCAGAACCGCCAGCGATCCCGCGGTTGCAGCGCAAAACGCTCACCGCTGGCGAAGTGCAAGCGCAGCCTGCCGCGGCGCAGCGCGGTGCCGATGCCCTCGGCATTGGCGCTGGCGCCTTCAACGACACCGTCGCCCGCGACGCGTTCGCCGTCGTGCAGGCCCAGGTGCTCGCCGAGCGCGCGAAAATCCGCTTCCTCTACCTCCATCCAGCTGCAGGCCACCGATCGCGGGGCAGCCGATGCGCCGCCCCAGAACCACAGACTATCAACGCTGCCGCTGCCGCGCTGCTTGAGCTGCTGCAGCAGCTGGTGCTGCTTGAAATAGACCTGCAGCTCGTTGAGCAGCCGCTGCCAGGGCAGCGAGTCGGGCAGATAGGCCGCCAGACTGCTACCCAGCAGGCTGTCGCTGGGCAGGCAACCGGCATCCGGCCAGCGCTCAGCCTCGCCGCAAAGGTACCAACGCTCGGCGCTGGCAATCAGCTGCAGCCCCTCGTCGGCGAGATAGCCGTTGATCGCCTCGAGCAGGCCAGCGGCCTGGTCTGCCGACAGCTGCCCCGCACCGACGCCCAGCACGCGCAAATCAAACATCTCCACACGAGTCTGCAGCGGGTCAGCAATCGCCAGCACCTCATGGGCCGCTTCCGGATCTAGCTCCTGCGCCGCGCAGGCGCGTGCCCAGGGCAGCTGCTCGGGTGCGACGCCCAACGCGTCGGCCAACGCCTGCCGCGCGCCAAAGGCCGAATCATCCAGCCGCTCTGCCCGCCCCAGCCAGCGCCGCCAGCGCTCGCCATCGGTGCTGCTGAGCACCGCACGCAGCCCCGGCAGCAGCCAAGTGACCTGCGCCGCCATCAATGCGGCCGATCTGATGGGCCTACTGATGAATCAGTCACCCGGATCTGCTGCACGCAGCTGGGCCCTGAGCCCTGAGCCCTGGGCCCTTCAGCCACCTTACGAACCGGCGCCACGACCCTACACTTCGTAACTGACCGCGGTGATCTCGTAAGTCTTGGTCCCACCCGGCGCCACGATGTCCACCTCGTCGCCTTCGTTCTTGCCGATCAGCGCACGGCCGACAGGCGAGCTGATCGAGATGCGGCCCTGCTTGATGTCGGCTTCCAGATCACCAACGATCTGATAGGTCACGCTCTTCTCGCTATCCACGTCCAGCAATTCAACCGTGGCGCCGAAAACGATGCGCGAACCCGGGTTGAGCTTGCGCACGTCGATGATCTCGGCGCTGGCCAGAGTGTTCTCCAACTCGTTGATGCGGCCTTCGGTGAATCCCTGCTGCTCACGGGCGGCGTGGTATTCGGCGTTTTCCTTCAGGTCGCCGTGCTCGCGCGCTTCGGCGATGGCCTCGATGATGCGCGGGCGCACCACGGATTTGAGGTTCTCCAGTTCCGCGCGCAGCGCCTGTGCGCCCTTGACCGTCAGCGGTGCTCTCTTCATTGATAGATCTCCTTGGCGGCGACCGGCGCTGCGGTCCCGCGGTGTTCATGTGCGGCGCCCAAGGCCGCATCGATGTGAATCAGGTTAGGCTGAATGCCGCTGCGTGGTTTCCTGATGCAGCTCGTCCAGCGACCAGACCGGCTCCAGCTCCTGATGATCCAGGGCATGGAGAATGGCCCGCGCGCCGGAGATGGTGGTCGAATAAACCACCCGCCGATGCAGGGCCTCGCGGCGTATGGAAAAGGAATCGGCGATGGCCTGGCGTCCCTCGGTGGTATTGACGATAAAGCTGATCTCGTCGCTCTTGATCAGATCGACGACATGCGGACGCCCCTCGGCAACCTTGTTCACGCGACGACACTCGACCCCCGCCGCGGTCAGCGCGGCAGCTGTGCCGCCGGTGGCGACCAGTTCGAAGCCGCGGTTGAGCAGATCCCGAGCGATCCCGATCAGTTTGGCCTTGTCGGCGTCACGAACGGATAAAAAGGCCGTTCCTATCGGTGGCGCCGCCACCCCGGCAGCCAGCTGGGCCTTGGCAAAGGCGGCGCCGAAGGAGCGGCCCACGCCCATCACCTCACCGGTGGAGCGCATTTCCGGGCCCAGCTGCGGGTCCACGCCCGGGAATTTGGCGAAGGGGAAGATCGGCTCCTTGATCGAGTAGTAGTCCGGGACGATCTCGCGGCTCAGCCCTTGCTCGGCCAGGCTCTTGCCGATCATGCAGCGCGCGGCGATCTTGGCCAGCGCCACGCCGGTGGCCTTGGCCACAAAAGGCACCGTGCGCGATGCGCGGGGGTTGACCTCGATGATGTAGATGTCGTTGCCCTGGATCGCGAATTGGGTGTTCATCAGGCCGACCACCTTGAGCTCTTTGGCCATCAGGGTGACCTGACGACGCAGCTCATCCTGCACCTGCGCGCTGAGTGAAAACGGCGGCAGCGAGCAGGAGCTGTCGCCGGAATGCACGCCGGCCTCCTCGATGTGCTCCATGATCCCGCCAATCATCACCTGCCCGTCGCTGTCGGCGATGCAGTCCACATCCACCTCGATCGCACTGTCGAGGAAGGAATCCAGCAACACCGGGGAATCGTTGGAGACTTTGACCGCCTCGGCCATGTAGCGGCGCAGATCGGACTCGGCGTAGACGATTTCCATCGCCCGACCGCCGAGCACATAGGATGGCCGCACCACCAGCGGATAGCCGATCTCGCGAGCCAGCGCGACCGCTTCTTCGGGCGCCCGCGCGGTGCGGTTGGGCGGCTGGCGCAGGCCCAGCTTCTGCACCATGGCCTGGAAACGCTCGCGATCCTCGGCCAGATCAATGGAATCGGGCGTGGTGCCGATGATTGGCACGCCTTCCTTCTCCAGCGCCCGGGCCAGCTTCAGCGGGGTCTGCCCGCCGTACTGCACGACCACGCCGACCGGCTTTTCGATCGCAGCGATCTCCAGCACGTCTTCCAAGGTCAGTGACTCGAAATACAGGCGATCGGAGGTGTCGTAGTCGGTGGACACGGTCTCCGGATTGCAGTTGACCATGATGGTCTCGTAACCGTCTTCGCGCAGCGCCAGCGCGGCGTGCACGCAGCAATAGTCGAACTCGATGCCCTGACCGATACGGTTGGGACCTCCGCCGAGCACCATCACCTTCTGCCGATCAGTGGGATCGGCTTCGCAATACTGCTCGTAGGTGGAGTACATGTAGGCCGTGTTGGTGGCGAACTCGGCGGCGCAGGAATCCACTCGTTTGTAAACCGGATGCAGACCCAGTACGCGGCGCAGCTGGCGGATCGCCGCCTCATCGGTACCCAAAAGGCGCGCCAACCGAGCATCCGAGAAGCCCTTGCGCTTGAGCTCAAGCAGACGCGGCTGATCCAGCGCCGACAGACCGCCGCTCCGCACTTCGGCCTCGCTGGCGATCAGATCCTCGATCTCGGTCAGGAACCAGGGATCGATCATGGTCAGCGCGTAGACCTCGTCCAGGCTCAGTCCGGCTCGGAAGGCATCGGCCACCCAGTACACGCGATCCGGACCCGGCTCGCGCAGCTGCCGCTTGAGCTCCAACGCGGCCGCTTCCGGGTCGGCCATCGGCACTCGTTCGTCCAAACCCTCGCCGCCGGTCTCCAGACCGCGCAAGGCCTTGTGCAGCGACTCCTGGAAGGTCCGCCCCATCGCCATCACCTCGCCCACCGACTTCATCTGCGTGGTCAGGCGGGAATCGGCGGCGGGGAACTTCTCGAAGGCGAAACGCGGGATCTTGGTCACCACGTAGTCGATCGTGGGCTCGAAGGAGGCTGGCGTGGCGTTGCCGGTGATCTCGTTGCGCAGCTCATCCAGTGTGTAGCCCACCGCCAGCTTGGCGGCGACCTTGGCGATGGGAAAGCCGGTGGCCTTGCTGGCCAGCGCCGAGGAGCGCGATACGCGCGGATTCATCTCGATCACCACCAGCCGACCGTCGCTGGCGTTGACCCCGAACTGCACGTTGGAGCCGCCGGTATCGACGCCGATCTTGCGCAGCACGGCGATGGAGGCATCGCGCATCTGCTGATATTCCTTGTCGGTCAGGGTCTGCGCCGGGGCCACGGTGATGGAGTCGCCGGTGTGCACACCCATCGGGTCGAAGTTCTCAATCGAGCAGACGATGATGCAGTTGTCGGCGCTGTCGCGGACGACTTCCATCTCGAATTCCTTCCAGCCCAGCACCGATTCCTCCACCAGCACCTCGTGCACCGGCGACAAATCCAGGCCGCGCTGGACGATCTCGACGAACTCCTCGCGGTTGTAGGCAATGCCGCCGCCGGAGCCACCGAGGGTGAAGCTGGGCCGGATGATGGTCGGAAAGCCCACATCGGCCTGGATCTGCAGCGCGCTTTCCATGCTCTTGGCCACCGCCGCCCGCGGTACCGCCAGTCCGATTTCGCCCATCGCCACTCGGAACAGCTCGCGGTCCTCGGCCAGCCGTATCGCCTCCGGCCGCGCGCCGATCAGCTCCACGCCGTACTTCTCCAGCACGCCCTGATCGGCCAGATCCAGCGCGCAGTTCAGCGCGGTCTGCCCACCCATGGTCGGCAGCAGCGCGTCCGGGCGTTCCTTGGCGATGATCTGCTCCACCGTCTGCCAGGTCAGCGCCTCGATGTAGGTGGCGTCAGCCATCTCCGGATCGGTCATGATCGTGGCCGGGTTGCTGTTGACCAGCACCACCCGATAGCCCTCCTCGCGCAGCGCCTTGCAGGCCTGCGCCCCGGAGTAGTCGAACTCGCAAGCCTGGCCGATAACGATGGGACCGGCGCCGATGATCAGGATCGATTGGATATCGCTACGCTTGGGCATGAGTGCTCACCGGCCGCACCTTTGATAGATGCCGCCCTGGGTTGTGGGGGATAGGCGCAGTTTAGCGCATGCGGAGGACCGCTGGCCCGGACCTGGGGCGGATTTTCGCGAGATTTTTTGTCGGTGGCTGGGGCGCCAAATACTCAGGACACTCCACAGCAGATCCGACCGGCAAGGCGCAGGAGCACTCCGGACCGCGGGAATGGCGCTGCGTTGCGACCTGCGATCGCCCGTCATCCCGGCCTTGAGCCGGGATCCAGTGCCTTTCGAGCAGCCGGAATCCCGGTAGGAGCGTGCTTGCACGCGATCAAACCCGCTCCTTGATGCAGAGTTGGCGCACGCCGATGGTCAACGATCGCGAGCAAGCTCGCTCCTACACAAATGCGGACCGACTGCCGCATTGCTCCAAGCGGACTCGCGTACATCAACGCCCGTCATCCCGGCCTTGAGCCGGGATCCAGTGCCTTTCGAGCAGCCGGAATCCCGGTAGGCGCGTGCTTGCACGCGATCGAACCCGCCCCTTGATACAGAGTTTGGCGCACGCCGATGGTCATCAATCGCGAGCAAGCTCGCTCCTACACGAGTAGAGACAGAGCGCCCTAGCCTGCTCCGCCCGCCGTCGATTCCAATACCGGCGGCAGCGGGCAGTGCAGCGCGGCGCAGACGGTGCGCAGCAGTTCGGCTTCGCTCACCCGCACCCGGCCGTCGGCGCTGATTACCAGGGTCAGGCCGCGCACTACCAACTCCTTGCCCGCCGGGCAGAGTCGATCGAGCTTGAGCAGCGCCCCATCCAGCGCCGCTTGCCAATCGGCGGGCGGCGAGTAGTCCGGTCGCGCCGCCGGCAGCGCCTCGTGCAGTCCCAGCGCGTAGGCGCGCCGGGCGCGTTCGGCGTCGCCGTGACCGTGGTGGGCCAGGATGGCGTACAGATCGCGCAGTTCGCGCTCCACCTGCGGCGTCTTCAACCCGGCGCTGGTCCGCCTTGTCGCCGGGTCCAGCGCGTCGAGCACCTGGATCGCCAGCAGCTTGGCCAAGCAGTATTCAGCCAGAGTGACCTTGCCATCGGCCTTGCTCAGCTGGTCAAGCAGGTCGACCAGCGCCTTGAGCTGATCGCGCGGGCGGCTGCGCAGAGCGGGAAAGCTCAGCGCGGCCAGCGGCAGCCGCTGCATCGGATGCAGCTGTGCACAATACGTCGCCAACTCCTCGGTCAACTCCGCGGTTCCCGCATCGAACGCTCGGACAATTGCCGCGAGCTGCTGCGAACGCACCTGCGCCCCGGCGTTCAGCGCCAGTGCGCAGACCACAGCCAGCGCACCATCGCGGCTGTGAGCAGCCTGGTCCAGCAGCGGCGGAATGGTCATGGACAGCGCCGCGGCGGCGACAAAATCGCCGGTATCCGGGTGACCGACCTGATTGACCACCTGCTCGGCAGACAGGCTGAACTCCTCGGCGTCCTCGGGTAAGGCACCGTGCGCCGATGACTCGGTTCCCGTAGCGACACCGCCCGCCGGTGCAAAGCCGGCCACCGAGGCGTTGCCCTGCTCGCGCTTGCCGATCCGTACCGGATGCTCCCAGGCGGCGGCGATCTGCTCCAGCTGCTCAGGCTCGAACTGCGGCTGCAATCGCTTGATCCGGTCGACCAGCGGCGGGTGGGTGGCGAACAGCGCCGAATAGCCGACGCCATCGCCGAACAGCATGTGGGCCACTTCTTCGCCGTCGGCGCTGTCCAGCTTGGAGCCAGCGCCCAGCGCGCCGATCTTCTTCAGCGCCCCGGCGATGCCGTCGGTCTGGCGAGTGAACTGCACCGCCGAGGCGTCGGCAAGGAACTCCCGCTGCCGCGACACCGAGGCCTTGATCAGCCGGGCGAAGAACACCCCGACCGAACCAATCACGATCAGCGCCACGCCGAACATCACCACGCCGCCGCTGTCGCGACTGCGCGAGTGCGAAGACACATGGGCGATCTTGCGCCCAATGATGGCGATGGCGAGGATGCCGAAAGCGACGCCCATCAGGCGGATATTCAGCCGCATGTCGCCGTTGAGGACGTGACTGAATTCGTGCGCAATTACACCCTGCAGCTCGTCACGGGTGAGCTTGTCCAGACAGCCGCGGGTCACAGCCACCGCCGCATCGGAAGGCGTGTAGCCAGCGGCAAAGGCGTTGATCGCCGATTCGTCCTCGAGCACGAAGATCGCCGGCACCGGCACCCCGGAGGCGATGGCGATTTCCTCCACCACGTTGCGCAGACGTCGATAGTCGAACTGATTGCTGTCCAGGGGCACTTCGGTGGCGCCCAGCTGCCGAGCTACCGCAGTGCCGCCGGAGCGCAGGCTGGCGATGCGGTACAGCGTCGCCAGTCCGATCAGCAGCACCACCACGATGCTGATTGCCAGCACCGCTTGCCAGCTGACTTCGGTGATCGCGCTGGCGTCCTCCAGGCCGATCCCCAATGCCAGCAGCACGGCCAGATTGACTGCCGCAACAATGCACACCACCGCCAGCGTGAACAGCACGACCATGCGCCGCGTCTGCTTGCGCGCGACTTCCTGATGGGCGAAGAAGTTCACTATCGAAGCGAGTTAGAACGAAACCTTGACCGCTTCGCGCTTTTCGTAGCCCTCGATCTGCAGCGACTCGGCGGCGGCGAAGTTGAACATGCCGGCGACGACGGAGCTGGGGAAGACCTCGCGCGCATTGTTGTATCCCATCACCGAATCGTTGTAGGCCTGCCGGGCGAAGGCGACCTTGTTCTCGGTCGAGGTCAGCTCCTCGCTAAGCTGCATCATGTTCTGATTGGCCTTCAGATCCGGATAGGCCTCGGCCAGCGCAAACAGCTTGCCCAGAGTCTGGGTCAACGCATTCTCCGCACCGGCCAGCTGCTGCATGGCCTGCGCATCGCCCGGATTGGCCTTGGCCGCCGATAGCCCGGTTTGCGCCGAATTGCGCGCCGCAATCACCGCCTCCAGGGTTTCCCTTTCATGCGCCATGTAGCCCTTGGCGATCTCGACCAGATTGGGAATCAGGTCATAGCGACGGGTCAGTTGCACGTCGATCTGGGCAAAGGCGTTCTTGTATCCATTGCGCGCCTTGACCAAGCCGTTGTAGATGCCAACCGCATAAAGCGCCGCTGCCACCAGCACCGCCAGCAGTATCCAAAAACCCATCGCATGCTCCTTTGCACTGTGCCCAGCCAACCTCAAGCGAGCATAGCATCCGTTTGAATATCCGAAGGTTTCTGCGTACTGACCGACTGAAGGCACCCGCGCGCATCAGCGCCGTCTACGGAGTCACCGTCGCCAGACCAGCAGCGCTTTCGGCATGCCGTCGCGGTGCGACATCTGCCTGGCCGCGCCGGGCACCGAAGCGCGCCCCAGCCCGGCGCTCGGTCGCCCGCGACTCAATCATCCAACCGTACACAGGCCAAGCCGTTCATCGGTATTCGATAAATCTTCCCAACGCCTTCGCGATCGGAATTGAAGTAGATGTGTCGGCCGTCCTGAGTCCAATAGGCGTAGCTGTCTTTCCAATCACCTTCGGTCAATCGGCCCACGGTTTCGCCCTTCGGATTCAGTATGTAGAGATTGTGCTTGCCCGGTTTGCCGTCGGCATCGGAGCTGTAGACCAGATGGCGACCGTCCGGCGCCCAGGCCGGGTAGCTGGATTCGTGCGCGCCGTCGGTGAGCTGCCGCTCCTGGCCGCTACTCAGGTCATGAACGTACAAATTGAAGATCGCGCCGCCGTCGGATAGGGAGCCCTGCTGGCGGTGAAAAACAATGCGCTGCCCGTCGCTGGAAAATTGGGCGTGGGCGTCGTAGCCGGGGTCTACGGTGAGGCGGCGCAGTTCTCCACTGGATCGATCATACAGGTGCACATCGGACTGCCCATCGACGCGATAGGAGTTGAAGACGATCATTCGTCCGTCCGGTGAATAGCTCGGCAGCCAGTCCCACGCCGGATGGGCGGCGATGGGACGCAGTGTCGCGCTGGTGCGCTCATACTCGTAGATGTCGGTCTTGCCGTCGTCGCTGACCTGCGCGATTACGTTGTAGCGCCCGTCTGGCGAGTACGGTCCCGAGTTGGTGAGGGTGGTCGGCAGCTCCCTTTGCGCACCGGTGCTCAAGTCCATCTCGCTGACCTGTAGAACCTGATCGTCCTCCTCGGCGCCCGCGCGCCTGGTTGTCATCAGCAGCAGTTCGCCGCTCGCTGAAGCTCCCTGCACCTGGTATTGCTCGTGCTCGGCGACGGTTATCCGCTCAATCCGGCAGCCGCTGGGATCGGAAACCGCTGCGAACGGACTGCCCGGCGCGCCCTCCCCAGCCCAGCAACCCAAACCGGGCACCAGCACAGCGATCAGCACCGCGATGCGACGGCACCCAGCTTTGGCCTTGCTGGCCGCATTGCAATTCGTGTTCATCATTCACCCCTTGCGCGTTTGGCGTCAGCCTGCAGACGTTGGTTCGGTGGGTCGGTACCCTGCTGCTGCGAATGGCCTGCCAGTGTGCAAGGCCGGCGCGCCGAACCGGTGTGGTGTAGCAAACTAAGATGGGCTGCGGCGCAGGCGAAGGACCAATGCCGCGATCAACGACCAACGACCCGCGATGATCGACGAACAGCAGCACAGCCAGCCTCGACCACTGCACCTGCGCTGGCAGGTGCACGTCCTGTTCTGGCTGGCCTATATGGGCTATCGGTCACTATTGGCTGGCGTACTTCAGGGCAATCTGGTCCATTTGCAGGTCATCGTCCTCGACCTGCCTCTGAAGCTGGCAGTCAGCTATCTGGCAATACTGGTCCTGCTACCCCAGTTTCGCGCTCGGCGCTGGGCCTGGTTGTGCATTACGGCAGTGCTGAGCCTGAGCGCCGTGGCCCTGCTCAGGCAGGCGCTATGGCACGGGCTGATATTCCCCCACTACTTCCCGACGGTCGTCCATGAGCCGGGCTTCTTCGACCTGCCGGATCTGGCCAGCAACCTGTCCTCGATTGCGCCAGTGGCGACGGTGCTGCTGCTGATTTGGCTGGCCTCGGCGAGTCGAGCTCAGCAGCCTACCGGCGCGGAGCGGGCGCCCGCGACAGCATTGCCGGCAAGCCACGCCGGGCGACTGCAGGTGCAGTTGGGATCGCGCAGCGAAGACGTTGAACACGCGGACATACACTATGTCGCGGCCGACGGTGACTACGTCAACGTGATCCTCGCCGAGCGTCAGCTACGCATGCGCAATCCGCTCAAACAGGTCGCCGAACAGCTGCCCAGCCCGCCCTTCCTGCAAATCCACCGGCGCTACCTGATCAACCTCGATCAGCTCACCGCGCATACCGCCAGCCAGGCCCGCGTCGGCGAGATCTGGCTACCGGTCGGGCGTACCTACAGAGCGCGCTTTCGCAACGCGTTGCGCGCGGGCTCATAGCCGCAAGTGTGGTGAACCGCACATGTCAATCTCACCGCGCTAGCGAGCCATTTCCCTGAATGCGGCGTTGTTCGTCGTCGCCATAGCCCTGCTATGACTCCTCCTCTCGCCTTGTCTCAGGAATTGTCCTTCGTAACGTGTTCAACGTGATTGCGATTCACCACACTAGGTGAACTCAGCCCAACTCGACTCGGTTGCGCCCATTCTCCTTGGCCCGGTAGAGGGCTTGGTCGGCGCGTTCGAAGGCCGATTGCGGGTCATCCGCGGCGTGTACCGCGGTGACTCCGAAGGAGGCGCTGACCGTACCGACATTCTCAAAACGCTGGTTGGCGATCGCGGCCCGCATCTGCTCTGCCAGCGCCAGAGGCTGCTCTGGTGTGTATCTGGCCAGCACCGCGAACTCCTCGCCGCCCCAGCGTGCCAGATGATCGCCTCGACTGAGCACTGTCGCCGCGCGGGTGGCGACCGCTACCAGCACCTGATCGCCGACGCTGTGGCCGTGGCTGTCATTGATGCGCTTGAAGTAATCAATATCAAACAGGATCAGCTGCATGCCGCTGCGCGCCTCGGCCAGCCGATCGATCAGCAGGTTCTCGAAAGCGCGGCGGTTGTACAGATCGGTGAGCGGGTCGCGATCGGCCAAGGTCCGCGCGAGCAGCTCATTGCGGCGTAAATCGCTCAACCGTCGTGCCACCTCCTGCTGGTAGGGTATCAATCCCAGGATCAGCAGCATCGTTGGACCGATCTGCAGCATCATCTCCTGGCCCCGCGCGGTGGCCAGCTCGGCGGGATTGAGGAGCAGATGGATCAGCACCGGCAGACCTACCAGCAGCCAGCTGACTCCGCCCACGCGCAGCGCCAATCGCGGCGGCAGGAATACGATGGCAATCAGATTGATGGAGATCAGCCCGGGCAGGGTTGGTGGAAGTATGCTGGTCAGCGCCGGTCCGCCGGGCGCATTGGCCAGCGGCAGGAAAACCGCCACCGACAGGGTCAACAGGCCGATCATCGCGACGATGAACAGGAGGACGATGAACCGGGTGCGAGTCGGTAACAGGTAGACCGCCAGCAGCGCCACGACGGTAGCCGCGAACATCACCCAGGGCATCAGCAGACTGATCGCATAGGGCTCGTCTTCGGTGCGATGCAGTACACCGAGGAGCGCCGACCCCGCCGCACCGACCAGGAACACACCCATGGCCAGGCGGCGGGTGAAGCGTTGGCGCAGATCGAGTTCCTGCATGCCGCAACGATCCCATGCGGAGTGGGCTAGCAGCTTAGCTGGAATTGCCCTCCGCGTTCGCCTCTCCAACGATAGCGGTCCGCTTCCGGGGCACAGTTCCGCGTCCACCGGGACCAACAGATCGGTCTGGATCATCGCCACGTCGGTACCCGCGAGGCGGCTGGGCTGCATGGAGTTCGGCGCACCCATCTGGAACGAACTCGATACTCGCCGTGCAACCACATACTGGCCGGATGCGCCTGCACCAATCCGATGACTGCCGCCGGCTGCCCGCCGGCCGACGGACGGTACGGGATGGGCTGTACGTCTGTCCTGTTGCCGGTGCGCGTGCTAAGTATGCGCCGCGCCAATGCCACCACTAGGAAGTCCATGTCCAGGTCCGTATACGAGGCTGCCAATTCCGTAGAAGCCAACCTGATCAAGAACCTGCTTGAGCAGGCCGCTGTGCCGTCGCGGGTGGACGGCGAGTACTTGCAGGGCGGGATCGGCGAGATCCAGGCCCATGGCTTGGTGCGGGTGGTAGTCAACGATGAGGACTACGAACGGGCACGGGCAGTTATCGATGATTGGAATGCCACCGAAGTGGCATCAGAAGCCGAGCCGGATCCGCAGCCGGGAACCCTGATCAGCAAACCAAAGACCAACAAGCTGGGCGTCTGGTTGATCGGTTTTCTGTGTGGCATAGGCGTCGCCATGGGGCACGCCTACTTGAACCGCCCACCGGCGTTCTACAACGGCATCGACCACAACGGAGACGGCGAGCTCGACGAGTTTTGGCATTTCGAAAATTCGCTCCTTACCCGATCGGAGCAGGACCGAAACTTCGACGGCAGCATTGATCTGGTTTGGCACTTTGATCGCAAAGGCGTGCTCACTTCCTCGGAAGCCGACGACGACTTCAACGGCAGCTTCGAGACCGCGACGACCATTCGCCAGGGCAGTCCCACGATGACCTTCACCGACACCACCGGCGACGCCATCAAGGATCTGAGAACCGACTACGTCGACGGCATCCCCAGGACCATCAAGTATCTGCACCCAAAATCACGGATCGCCATCCAGACCCAGCACTTTGGCCCGTTCAAGCTCGAGCGCACCGAGTTGGACCTGGACGGGAACGGCACGGTGGACACGATCTATGCGTACGACGCCGATGGGGTAGTGACCGTTCACACTGTGGAGCAGGCCGACTAATTCGTTTGCACAGTGGGAGCAAGCTCGCGGCAATAACCGCCGGACCCGCTCACGCAGGTTGCTCCACGTGCCGCTCCAGCCGCCGGATCACGGTTCTGGAACCATCGGATTCCTGCAGCGTTCCCAGATCGACATCGAAATGACAGTGCTCGCCATTGACCGAGATCACGCCCAGATCGTCCGGATCGGAGGCGCAGCGCATACGGTGCCGCACATAGGCTGGCCCAAAGCCGCGTGGCGGCAACCGCTGATTGATGAGTTCGGCGATGGCCGCGGCGCCGTGCACTTCGCCGAAGGGCGATGCCGTTGCCCAGATTGCCTGGGGATCCATCAGCGCGGCCGCGCCGGCGCCATCGCGGCGGTCCACGCAGTCCAGAAAACGCATCAGCATCAGTCGTTTGGAGCGGCGCATGGCATAGCTGGTGTGCAGCAGCGCATGCGCCTTAGGTGAGTTTGGCCGGTCCAACTCCTGCTCATACAGCGCCTGAACCTCTGGATTCTCAAACGAGCGCCGCCGGGGGTTGTTGCGGTCGATGTCGTAGACGGCGCGCATGCGCTTTTGCAGCACCTGCGGGTCGGTCGACTTGGGCTCGCCGCCGCCGCCCAGGCAGCCGCCCACACAGGCCATCACTTCAATGGCCACAAACTCGTCTCGCCAGTGGTCCGATTTCAGCAACTGCTGGGCGGCGGCGATGCCGTTGCAGACCGCCACCCGGCCCAGGCCGGGGATCTCGGCGGACTTGACCGCTTCATTGACGCCGCGGAAGGCCTGCCAATCCAGCGGCTGGGCGTCTTCCACACCGAGCAGGTGCGCAGCGGCGCGGGCAATGGCCTCCATCACCCCACCCGAGGCGCCGAAGATCTGCGCCGCCCCAGAGCTGGCGCCCAATGGGTTGTCGAATGCGCCGTCCTCGGACAGCGCATTGAAGGCGATACCTCGGGACCGGATCATTCGAGCCAGTTCGCGAGTGGTGATCACCCGGTCGATGTCGCCGGCATTGCCGGGTCGCTCGGCCTCGTCCTTCTTCGCCGTGCACGGCATCACGCTGACCACATAGGGCTCGCGGCGACCATCGGCATACTCGGCACCCAGCGATCGCGCGAAGCTGCCGCGCTTGGCCAGCGCGCCGTGCATCTGCTGCGGCGACTTGGTGGTGCTCAGGTGGGCCAGCAGGTCCGGCCGGTGCAGCTCCACCCAGTGGATCCAGCCTGGGCAGCAGGAGGTGAACAGCGGCAGTTCGCGGTTGGCCTGGAAGCGATGCAGCAGCTCGGTGGCCTCCTCCATCACGGTCAGATCGGCGGCGAAGTTTGTGTCGAAGACGTAATCGAAGCCCAGCGCGCGCAGTGCGTTGATCAAACGACCAG
This sequence comes from Gammaproteobacteria bacterium, assembly GCA_030430155.1. Taxonomy (GTDB): domain Bacteria; phylum Pseudomonadota; class Gammaproteobacteria; order Xanthomonadales; family SZUA-5; genus SZUA-5. The sequence continues at coordinate 7,616 of JAUIFV010000013.1, read as the reverse complement.
TGCTGATCGTGCCCGGTCGCATGGCGAACTCCTCGCCAATGGCGATACGCGTGGCCGGCGCGACCTGGACCACGGTGATCCTGCGCTGGCTATCAAGCACGTCCAGAACCTCGTGCCAGTGCGGCACTTCGATCAGCGCGCCTACCGGGCAGACCCAGGTGCATTGACCGCAGGAAATGCAGTCGGTCTGTGCCAGCGGTCGATCGAAGGCGGTCACCGGAATCCGTCCCTCGCCGCGCTCGGCGAAGCCGATCACGTGCTGCTGCAACGCATCGCCGCAAGCGTCGACACACAGCCCGCATTCGATGCATTTGGAATAGTCGGTCTGAATGCTGGGCGAGGTGTGATCGCTGAGGCGGTGCTCGGGGTGCTGCTGCGAGCCCCTGGGCAGCTTGGTCCAGCGGTCCTGCCACTGATGGGTCCGGACCAGGGTCTGCAGCCGGCAGGAGCCGCTGACCTCGCAGCGCATGCAGTCATCGGGATGACGAGACAGTAACCATGCGGCGTCGGCTGCGCGAAACTCACACAGTTCGGGCGTGTCGGTGTCGACTACATCCCCCGCCTGCGCCGGGGTAATACAGGCCGCCTTCGGCCCCTGCTGACCCTGCACCTCGACCAGGCACAGCCTGCAGGTGGCCCGACCGGGAAATCGCGGATGATGGCACAGCGTGGGCAGATCCACGCCCGCGGCCTTGGCGGCCTGAAGCAGCGTCTGGCCTGCTTCGACCTCGACCTCGTTGCCGTTGACAGTCAGCCTGATCATCAATCTGGCGCTCCGGTGCCTAGCCGGGAGAGGCATCGCCATTCTACGCCCGAGCCTGCAATGCCGCAGCTATTCAGCATCCTTGCTGGCGGTCTCGGTCAGCAGAGCAGCAAAATCTTTCTCGCCTCGGACGCCCTCGTAGAAGGGCAAGTGCGGCTCAATGAACGGCGTCGCCAGACTGGGCTCGGTCAGTGCTGATCGCAAACACTGGACCGTCTCGGGCATGGCCGCGGCCATGCCCAACGCCCGACAGGCGTAGTGCCTGGTCAGCGCGTACTCGGCCTTGTCGGTAATCACCTCGCGTCGCCAGAGCCGCAGCTGTCGCCTGGTTTGATCGACATCGCCAGTAGCGGCACTGACATAAGCCAGTACCAGATTGGGCTGATAGTCCGGCGGATCATCCTCACCGCTCAGGACCCGATCCTGCCTGGTCTGCGCCAGTTCCAGCTCTGCTTGGAGGCGATCGCCGTCAGCCAGCAGCCATTGAGTGATCAGTGGCATGATCTCGACGTTCAATGGGGCGCTTGGGAAATCGATCGAGCCGCTGAGCGAACCCAGACCGTCCAGCAGCTCCAGCGCGCCTGCATAATCGCGCGAGGCGATGCGCGACGACCACATCGCGGTGACCGAAGCAGCCCCGTACTCGCTGTGCAGCGCATCCAACTCGGCGCGCCAGCGCTCGAAGTCACCATGCTCTTGCACTTGCAGCATGCTGGCCAGGACACTCTGCTGCCGATCCACGAATCGGGAGTCACGCAGCGTCGCCAGAGCCTCGGCGTATTGATGAGTCAGGCCTAGATTGATCGCCAGCACCGTCGTCCACAGCGGATTTCTGGGATCCAACTTGCGCAACAAGCGTATCGAATCCACCCGCGCCTGGAAGTTGCCCAGACGGCGCTCGATGTATGAGCGCAGCTCGACGACGCGCTCATCGCTGGGCCGCATGAGGTGAGCGCGCTTGACCAGGTCATAAGCCTGTTCGTAGTCCCTTAGTACGTAGTAGGTGTAATAGGCCTGCGCCGTCCACAGGTCGGCCGAATCGGGCGCCTGGGTCCGGATCAGCTCCAGGATCTCCTCAATGCGGGCAATGGACTGAGGGTCGTGACTGGAGAAATTCTGATAGCAAAGATGGCCGACCAGATGCACCCAGGCGCGGGTGAATTCGGGGTCCAAGCTCACCGCCCGTTCCAGACCGGAAAGATACTCGGGCGCGTTGACGCTGACCCTGTCGCGAGCGGTCATCGCCTCGTGGTAGGCCCGATATGCCGCCATATTGGCGGTCGGCAACGCCGCCAGCTGGCCGGAATCCTCGGCGCTCAGGGTCACCTGCAGGGCTTTGCCAATGGCGCTGGCAATCTCCGTTTGCACTTGGAAAATCTGCGCCGGCAGCAGCTCCCTGTCGTAGCGGTCGGCCCATAGATGGGTATCAGATTGCACATCGATCAGCTGCACATTGATCCGGAACTGGTCGCCGACACGCTGTACGCTGCCTTCCAGGATCGCATCGGCGCCAAGGTCCTGACCGATTTCGGCAATGCTGCGATCGGTGTCCCGGTACTCGAGCATTGAGGTTCTGGAGATCACCCGAATCGACTCGATCTGCGCCAGCTGGGTCAGCAGATCATCGTGCACCCCGTTGGCGAAGAACGCGCCGTCGCCGGCGAAATCCGAGTGGGCAAATGGCAGCACTGCGACCACTGGCGCATCCGTCTGCGCTGGCGGGCTGCCACTTGCTGGCTGCAGCGCAGGGCGATCTCCGAACCACGCATAGCCCAATACGAAGAGCAGCCCCAGCATGGCCAGAGCCGCGGCGATGCCCTTGCGGACATGCCAGGGCACATGGCTGACCGGCTCGGTGCGGTCGGCAGCCGGTTCCGGCTCCGGATTCCCCTGTGGATCGGGGTCCGGGGCGGGAAAATGGCTGATGAAGCCCCTGCGCACTACCGTCTCGATGTAGGCGTTTTTCTGGCCCGGCGTCAGCGTGTGGCGCAGGATGGAGATGCAGCGATTGATCGCGTCGTCGGAAACGATGCGGCCATCCCACACCGCCGCGATCAAATCGTCGCGGCTGCTCAGCACATTCTGGTGAGTGAGAAAATAGGTGAGTAGCTTGGCAACCTGGGGTTCCAAGCGCGAACAGACGGCGCCGTCGGACAGGTCACCGGTCGCAGCGTCAAACTGCCATTGGCCGAACCGAAAATGATCTGCTGGCGTGCTTTCCGTGGCACTCACCCCATGCTTCCTGTACACGTCGGCGGCCCCGCAACGCCCGCCTTGGAAGAATTGTACTCAGCCAGACCTCGGGCAATACGGGTGCAGACAAACCATCACAAATGGAACAGTGCGTTACAGGTCCTGCGCTACAGCGTGTGCCAAGCGCGTCATCAGCACTAAATCAGGGTTTGATCAGGCCTGTAATGGAGCGAATTTGGAGAATTTGCCGCTCCACAGGAGGAGATCGGCCATGCCAACCACAAGATTCGGAACCCGGCTCAACCGCCTGGCGCTACCTGCATTGATCACCAGCGTGCTGCTCGCCGGCTGCGCGCAGCTGAGCGAGCGTCCTGCTGACGGCGTCAGCGCCATCAAGCCGCGTTCGGCCGGTACCAAGGACAATCCCAGCGCCAGGGCCGAGTGGTTCTACAGCCAGCGCGCCTATCCGGCCAACGAAATTCCGCGCGGCGCGCGGGCCAAGGCCTGGGCGCAGGCGCAAAAGGTGCCCCTGGCGGTGCCCAAGGCCGGCGCCAACAGCCAGTGGACCGCGGTCGGCCCGCTCGGCTTTGACACCACCCAGACCGCCTGGGGCCGACAAAGCGGCCGGGTCCGCGCCTTCGCCATCGATCCCTCCAATGCCAATCGCATCTACCTGGGCGTGGCCACCGGCGGCGTGTGGCGCAGCGATGATTCCGGCGGCAGCTGGACCCCGCTGACCGATAACCAGCCCTCGCTGGCGATAGGCGCGGTGGCGGTGGCGGCCAGCAACCCGCAGGTGGTCTACGCCGGCACCGGCGAGGGCAACGGCTCCTACTACAGCGTCGGTCTGCTCAAGAGCGGCGATGCCGGCGCCAGCTGGAGCGTGCTCGGCGCCGACACCTTCAATCGCGCCGCCTTTGCCGGGATCAAGGTCGATCCGTCCAACGCCGACGTGCTGGTGGTGTGCACCACCGACGGCAACTTCGGTTCGCGCGCCCAAGAGATCCCGCCCGCCAACGCCGGCACCGGCGTGTATCGCTCCACCGACGGCGGCGCCACCTTCACCCAGATCCGCGCCAGCCGCTGTTTTGATCTGGACGTGGTGGCCGACGACTTCAACACCATGTACCACTCCTCGATCAGCGACGCCGACGGCAACGGCTTGTACAAGTCCACCGACGGCGGCCAGAGCTGGAGCCTGGTGGGCGCGGCGCTGAACGGTCCTGCCATCAACTCGATGGAAATCGGCCTGTCCAAGTCCGGCTCGCACGTCTATCTGGGCGGCTATCAGGGTGAGGACATCTTCATCCAGAGCAGCACCGACGGTGGCGCTACGTTCGGTCAGCCGCGGATTACCCCCAAGCCGTCCGACCCCAACGCGCAGGGCAACGCCTTCTCCTACTGCGAATCGCAGTGCAGTTACGACAACGAGATCGCGGTCAACCCCTTCGATCCGATGGACGTGATCTTCGCCGGCATCGGCGCCTACCGCTCCACCGACGGCGCCGCCACGCCGAAGAACCTGCACGTCGATCACCACATGGTCACCTATGACCCCACCCAGCAGGGCGTGGTCTACAACGGCAACGACGGCGGCGTGTGGCGCTCGGTCGATGCCGGCGCCACCTGGACCTCGATCAACCAGACCCTGGGCACCCTGCAGCCCTATCACCTGTCGCTGCACCCCACCGATGCCAACGTGATGATCACCGGCAACCAGGACAACGGCACCCTGCGCCGCACCGACTCCACCACCTGGAACGAGGTCTTCGGCGGTGACGGCGGCTTTACCGCCATCGATCCGAACAATCCGCAGATCGTCTACACCTCCACCACCCAGCTGGCCATCGCCAAGTCCACCGACGGCGGCGCCACCTTCGTCGATCTGTTCAAGCCCGAAGGCGATCCGGTGCAGTTCATCGCCCCCTTCGTGCTCGATCCCAGCAACCCGCAGACCATCTACGGCGGCACCAACCGGCTCTACCGGACAACCGACGCCAGCGCCAACTTCACCCCCTTCACCGGCGCCATCACCACAGGCGAGGGCTCGGCGATCACCGGCATCGCGGTAGCGCCCAGCGACGCCAGCGTGATCTACGTGGTCGGTTCGGACGGCACCGTGGCCCGGGTCAACAGCGGTATGCCCACCGCGGTCAACGCCGCGCCCTTGCCCGGTCGCTATGCCACTCACGTGGCGGTGCATCCCACCGACCCCAACATCGTCTACGTGACCTATTCCGGCTTCAACTCCGCCACCCCCGATGCCCCCGGACACGTGTTCAAGAGCACCGACGGCGGATCGAGCTGGAGCAACGTCAGCGACAACCTGCCCGATTCCCCGGCCAACGCGGTGGTGCTGCGCCCCGGGATGCCCGATGAGGTCTACGTCGGCACCGATGTGGGCGTGTACATCAGCACCAGCGGCGGTGGCGGCTGGGCGCGGATGGGTAACGGCATCCCCAACGCCCCGGTGATCTGGCTGGCGGCCAATGGCAATACCAACACCCTGGCCGCGGCCACCTTTGGACGCAGCGTGTGGACCACCGCGCTGGACGGCACCGGCACACCGCCGGCGGGCACGGTCAACTACAGCTACGTGTACTTCAACGCCGCCGAAGGCGGCTGGGGCTACAACGTGCTGCACCAGGGCAACAACGCCTTCGGCACCTGGTACACCTACGCCGCCGACGGCCTGCCGATGTGGCTGTTCGTGCAGGCCACCGAACAGTCCGCGGGCACCTTCTCCGGGCCGATCTACCGCACCGCCGGCACCCCCTTCCAGATGATCAACGGGATGGTCGCGCAAACCGCGATTACCGAGATCGGCACCGGCGAGATGGTCTTCGACGGCAACGGCGGCTTGACCCTGAACTACACCTTGAATGCCGGCGGCTTCGACGCCATGCAAAGCAAACAGCTGCAGCGCTTCACCTTTGCCGATCCGGCACCGACCTGCGTCGGCACCACCGAATCCCGCGCCGGGGCCACCAACTACTCCGATCTGTGGTGGAACAGCTCCGAGTCCGGTTGGGGTCTGACCGTGTCCCACCAGGGCGATGTGATCTTCATCCTCTGGTACACCTACGGCGAGGGCGGACGAGACCAGTGGATCAGCGGCACCCCCTGGCGGCGTCAGGAAGACGGCAGCTTTGCCGGTCCCATGCAGCGGCCGCAGTCCGGCACCTCCATCGTCGACATCAACGGCATGGCCGCGACCACCTTCCCGGTGCCGGAGATCGGCAACGGCAGCCTGCGCTTCATCGACGGCGAGAACGCCGAGTTCACCTACACCGTGGACGGCGTGACCCAGACCAAGATGATTCAGCGCTTCGTGGTGGTTGGTCCGACCGAGCCTAAGGCGATTTGTCAGTAGGGCTAGCCAAGCGGGCGGCGGTTGCCGCCCGCTTTGCTTGCAGGGCCCAGGGATCAGGGCCCAGGGCCCAGTGGCGGAATGGTTCGGCGGAGCCGCTCTTTTGGCCTGCAGGCGATGCCCCTCTGATGCGAGGGCCCAGGGCAAAGGGCCCAGGGCCCAGCGGTGGAACGCCGTGACTCGCCGCTCACCTGTAGGAGCTTGCTTGCAAGCGATGCCCCTGATGCGACGATCCGGAGCAAAACGCCCAGGGCCAAGAACATTGGGCCTAGGGTCCAGATGACAGCGGGAGAGTGCCGATGACTTACGCATCGCGAACCGCAATGGGAATGACCACACCGACTGCGCTGTCCTGGGCCTGCATGCTCTGCATGCTCCTGGCCAGCTCCGCGGTCCTGGCCGACGATTCGCTGCACATCCTCAATCGCTGGAAACCCAACCAGGCGCTACACGTCGAGGGCGGCGGCATCAGCTCCGGCGAATTCCAACCCGAATGGCGCAGCGCCCGCTGGTGGATCGATCCAGTGCCCGGCGCCGATGCCTACGTGCGGCTACGCAATCGCGACAGCTGGCAGTATCTGCACGCCGAGCGACGGCATTTGGAAATGGGCGAGATCCAGCCGGGCTGGTGGAGCGCGATGTGGATCATTGAGCCGGTCCAGGGCGCCGAGTTCGTGCGCTTGCGCAATCGCTGGCTGCAGACCTACCTGCACGTCGAGCAGGGGCGACTGGAACTCGGCGAGATCCGGCCGGGGTGGTGGAGCGCGCAATGGCGACTGCAGCCGGCCACCGATGTTCGCCCAGCCGGTCCGGGCACTGAGCGGTCCGACGAACGCCCGCGCTCAGCACCGCAGTTCAGCGGCAAAACCACCGCCGACCATCAGCTGCGCCAGGACGTCTATTTCCACGTCGCGCTGGCCTTTGAGTCCAGCTTCAACTGCCCCATCGAACGCGTACACATGGCCGTCGATGAGGTCGAACATGATGGTGCCGGCAATGTTCGCTACGCCGAAGAGACCTGGACGGTGCGTGGCTGCGGTAGAAGTGAATCCTATGGCGTTCAGCTCAACCCCGCTCGCCGTGGCGGCGTCGATATTTCGGTGAAGGTGCGTCAGTAGCATCGCTGGCGACGCGCGCCACGCACGCGCGCGATCAACGGCGCCAAGGGCCAGCTAGTGTGGTGTCCCCAAATTAAGTTGAACACGTTCAGATGGATTTTGGTCTGAGACTAGGCGCGAGGAGCAAGGCATAGCTTTGCCTATGGCTGCGACGAGCAACGACGTATCAGGG
>JAUIFV010000207.1 GCA_030430155.1 Gammaproteobacteria bacterium | reverse complement strand
TCGGCCCCGCGCTATAGGTCAGCATGTAGGTATCGATCGCAAACTGCGCAGTCACGCTCAGGTCCGCCACAACGTTGGTGTCGGTGCGCGTGGCGGCCAAGACACCATCGCTCCATTGCACGAAGTGGTGGTTGGCGTCAGGTACGGCGGTCACCGCCGTGCCGTCGGACCCGTGGTCCACGGTTTGCGGCGATGCGCCACTGATCGAGCCATTTGGGCCGGCGCTGTAGGTCAGCGTGTAGGTGTCGATGGCGAATTGCGCGGTCACGCTGATGTCAGCGGTGACATTGCCGTCGGTGCGCGTCGCGGTCAGCACGCCGTCACTCCACTGTACGAAGTGGTGATTGGCATCGGGCGCGGCGGTAACCGCCGAGCCAGCGGAACCATGGTCTACGGATTGCGGCGATGCGCCACTGATAGTGCCGTTCGGCCCCGCGCTGTAGGTCAGCGTGTAGGTATCAATCGCGAACTGCGCGGTGACGCTCAGGTCGGCCATGACGTTGCTGTCAGTCCGCGTCGCGGTCAGCACCCCGTCACTCCACTGTACGAAGTGGTGATTGGCATCGGGCACGGCGGTCACCGCCGAGCCAGCGGAACCATGGTCTACGGTCTGCGGCGATGCGCCACTGATCGAGCCGTTCGGCCCCGCGCTGTAGGTCAGCGTGTAGGTATCGATCGCAAACTGCGCAGTCACGCTCAGATCGGCCATGACGTTGCTGTCGGTGCGCGTCGCGGTCACGACACCATCGCTCCATTGCACGAAGTGGTAGTTGGCGTCGGGGACTGCCGTCACCGGGGTTCCGGAGCCACCAAAGTTGACCGTCTGCGGATTGGTGCCGCTGATCGAGCCGTTACTGCCAGCGATATAGGTCAGGGTGAAAAGGTCCAGAGCAAACTCAGCGGTTACGCTCAGGTCCGCCATCACCGCCAGATCCTGTCGCGTCGCGGTGAGGACCCCATCGCTCCACTGCAAGAAGCGGTAGTTCGGATCGGGGACCGCAGTCACCGCCGCGCCGTTCGACCCGTGCGCCACCGTTTGCGGCGAGATCCCGCTGATCGAACCGTTGGCGCCGGCGGTATAGGTCAGCGTGTAGGTGTCGATTGCGAACAGCGCGGTGACGTTCAGGTCAGCCATCACATTGGTGTCCGTGCGCGTCGCCGACAGCACCCCATCGCTCCACTGCGAAAAGTGGTAGTTAGCATCGGGCACCGCGGTCACCGGCGTGCCGGAGCTGCCGTGATCGACTGTCTGATTCGTTTTGCCGCTTAGCGAACCGCTGGCACCGGCCTGATAGGTCAGCGTGTGGGTGTCGATGGCGAATTGAGCGGTGACGCTCAAGTCGGCGGTGATGTTGGTATCGGTGCGGGTGGCGGTCAGTACACCGTCGCTCCACTGCACGAAATGATGGTTGGCGTCGGCCACCGCGGTTACCGGCGTTCCGTCAAAACCGTGTGCCACCGTTTGCGGCGTGGTGCCGCTGATTGAACCGTTGGCGCCAGCGGTATAGGTCAGCGTGTAGGTGTCGATGGCAAAGATCGCGGTCACATTGACGTTGCTGACCACGTTGAGGTCGGTGCGCGGGTTGTCGGTGACCCCATCACTCCAGTGTGAAAATGTGGCATTCGGGCCCGCAATGGCAGTGACCGGTGTTCCATTGCCGGCACAGGGCACCACCTGGGAGGTATTTCCGCTGACGCTGCCGAAGGGGTCAGCGGCGTAGTTCAAACTGAAGGTCCCGGTCGGATTGTCGGTGACTTCGAAGGTCTCTATGCGGTCGTAAGTGACCTGGGTGGCACTCCCGGACTGGCCGCCCGGCACATAGCCGACCTCGCCGAGCAGATTGGTGTTCCCGGCGAAGGGATAGGTGTGCGAATACATGTAGCCGGCGAGCATGGTGTCGCGGACAAAGATGTCATGCCCGCCGCCAAATGTCGGCCCGTAGTTGCTGCGATTGTATTTCTGATACTGAAGCACGGGCCCCGCATGGGTCATGCTGTCCAGGCGGGTGATGAACGCATTGGAGTTGGCAGCCGGGATGATGGTGTAGGAACTGGAGGTGTTCCACGGTGTATCCACGTAGCCGGAAACCAGCGCGTTGACGGGTGAAGTGACCCGATAGACCGTCAAAGTTCGCGGAATCCCGTCGATCAGGTTGTGAAAGACCGCCGAATCCTCGCCGTCTACGTCGCTGCGGTAGCGCAAGGTCATGTAAACCCCACACTGACCGATGCGCTGCTCGATGCCGTTGGCGTGGGCCTGAGTCAGCAGAGAGGTGTTGCCGACAATCTGCGCGGCCACCGCCATCGATGGCGCCAGCAGGCACAGCAACAGCCCATAGAGCAGGGCCATCCAGGCGCTACGCGACCGCGCCGCGTACTCACCGAACTGATAGAAATTGCCTTCGCTGCGGTGGCTCATCGCTACTCCCCTGTGGCTGCGCTGTTGCAAGGAGGTAGCGTGAGCCCGAAAAACCTCGCAGCTGCTGGAGATATCGCTAGGGTTCTCCGCCAAGCGCCGCGAGTTCCCGCGCGCGGGGAACCTTCCCCGACTTCTGCGGTCAACCACGGTCGCCCTCGACCTACAAGGACCGTAAGTGGAGCCCTCAGACAGCCCATCCGCATCGACCACCTTTGACGCCTTCGCCAAGCTGCGCGAGGTGATGAATCAGCGCATCGTGGGACAAAGCCGGCTCAACGAGCGGCTGCTGCTGGCCTTGCTGGCCGATGGCCACATGCTGGTGGAAGGTGCACCGGGGTTGGCCAAGACCACGGCGATCAAGTCGCTGGCTGACCACATCGAAGGCGACTTCCACCGCGTTCAGTTCACCCCGGATCTGTTGCCGGCAGATCTCACCGGCACCGAGATCTATCGCCCGCAGGAGCATCGCTTCGAGTTCCAGCAGGGGCCGATCTTCCACAATCTGATCCTGGCCGACGAGGTCAATCGGGCCCCGGCCAAGGTGCAGTCGGCACTGCTGGAGGCGATGGAGGAGCGGCAGGTCACCGTGGGTCGGGTCACCTACCCGCTGCCGCAGCTGTTTCTGGTCATGGCGACGCAGAATCCCATCGAGCAGGAAGGCACCTACCCGCTCCCGGAGGCGCAGCTGGATCGCTTCCTGCTCCACGTGCGCATCGGCTATCCGGATGCGGGTAGCGAGAAGCTGATCCTGGAATTGGCGCGCAGCAGCGCGCGCGGTGATGCCCAGGCTGCAGGAGCCGAACTGCCCCCGATCTCCGAAGCGGAGATATTCGCCGCCCGACGGCAGATCGTCGATCTGCACATGGCGCCGAATCTGGAGGAGTATCTGGTCGCATTGGTGCTGGCTAGCCGCAACCCGCAGCCCTGGGGTGATGATCTGGCCCGCTGGATCGCTTTCGGGGTGTCGCCGCGCGGCTCGATCGCGCTGGATCGTTGCGCTCGCGCGCACGCCTGGCTGGACGGTCGCGATTACGTGTCGCCGGCCGATATCCAGGCGGTGGCGCCGGATGTGCTGCGCCATCGATTGCTGGTCAGCTACGAGGCCCAGGCCGAAGGTATCGATTCGGATCGGGTGATTGATGAGCTGATCGCCCGCGTTCCCGTCCCTTAGCAAGTCATCGGTTCTCATGACTGGCCCTGACTGGAGCATAGCCGCCACCGATCTGATTGCGCTGGAGCGCGAGGCGCGGGCGCTGGGGATCCGCCCCGGGCGACCGGTCAGCTCGGTGCTCGCCGGCGGCCACGCTTCGCGGTTCAAGAGCCGCGGCGCGGACTATCTGGAATCGCGCCCCTATCAGCCCGGCGACGATGTGCGTCAGCTGGATTGGCGGGTGACCGCGCGCACCGGTCGGGTGCACACCAAGCTGTTTACCGAGGAACGCGAGCGACCGGTGCTGCTGCTGGTGGATCTGGCACCGTCGATGTATTTCGGTTCCAAGCGGGTGCTCAAAGCCGAATTGGCAGCCGAGGTCGCTGCACTGCTTGGCTGGGCCGCCATCCAGGGCGGCGATCGGGTCGGCGCGGTGCTGGCGCTGGAGCCCGATCATCACGAACTGGCCCCTGCAGGCGGCCGTCGCGGGGTGATGCGGCTGATCCAGGCACTGGTGGGCAGCGTGCCGGACGGCGCGCAGACGCTGCAGCGACCGGCCGGGCTGGCCAATGCCCTGGCCCGGCTGCAGCGACTGGCCAGGCCGGGCGCGCTGACGGTGATCATCAGCGATTTCTATGAGCTGGACGACGATGCGCTGCGCCGGCTGCGCGCGCTGCGTCGACATCAGGACGTCCGCGCGCTGTGGACCACCGATCCGCTGGAAGACCTGCCGCCGCCCCCCGGCCGCTACGAGGTGACCGACGGCAATCGTCAGGCTTGGCTGGACGCGGGCTCGGCGCGGGTGCGTAGCCAGTATCAGCGCAGCTGGGAAAGCCACGTCGAATCGCTCAAGGCGGCGATGGACGGGGCACAGATCCCCCTGACCCGGCTCAGCACCGAGCACCCGCCGGCGCAGACCCTGGGACGCGCGTTGGGCAGTCAGCGCCGCGGTGCGCCGGCATTCAAGGCGAGCGTCGCGCTGTAGATGCAGAATCTGCCGCAAAACCCACCGCCCGGCCCGGTGCTGCGCGACCTGCATTTACCCGGCGAACCGCACTGGTTCCCGCCAGCGCCTGGATGGTGGCTGTTGGCAGTAGTGACGCTGGCCGCCCTGCTCTATGCGTTCCGTTGGTGGCGCAGGCAGCGTCGCCGTCGGTATCGGGCCGGCGCGGCCCGTCGCGAGTGGCTGGTTCTGCAGCAGCGCTACGCGGAGGGCGCCGATGTCGATCAGTGCCTGCGCGAGCTGTCGGCGCTGGTCAAGCGCGCTGCGCTGCGGGTGGATCCGGCCGTCGCTCAGCTGCATGGCAGTCCCTGGGCGCGGTGGCTGGATGCGCAGCTGGGCCGCAGCGCATTTGCCGACGGTCCGGGCCGCACCCTGATCGATGCGCCCTACCGCCCGCAGCCCCCCGGCGATCTATCGGCTTTGCTGACCCTGTGTGGTGAGCTGATCAGCGCACTGGAGCGGCGGCTGTGAGCGACGTGCAGTTCCAGTGGTCCTGGGCCTGGTGGCTGGCCGCGCTGCCGCTGTTGGCCCTGCTGCTGCCGGCTGCGACGCAACAGGCTGCCGCGCTCAGGCTGCCGTTCATGGCCCGACTGGGTGGCCAGCTGCAGCAGCGCTCCGGGCACCTGATGCGGCTGTGGCGGGCCCTGTTGCTGCTGTTGATCTGGGCATTGCTGATCACCGCGGCGGCGCGCCCGACACAGCTGGGTGAGCCGGTATCGCAGCCGATCAGCGGCCGTGACGTGATGATTGCGGTGGATCTGTCCGGATCGATGGAAACGCCGGACATGCAGATCGGATCGCGCACCCTGAATCGGCTGGTGGCGCTGAAGGCGATCATGGGCGAGTTCATCTCCCGGCGTCAGGGCGACCGGGTCGGATTGATCCTGTTTGGTCGCAACGCCTACCTGCAAAGCCCGCTGAGCTTCGATGTCGGCACCGTGCGACAGCTGCTGGAGGAATCCGAAATCGGTCTGGCCGGCAAGGAAACGGCGATCGGCGATGCGCTGGGGCTGGCCGTCAAGCGGCTCCGCGATCAGCCGGCAGAGCAGCGGGTGCTGATACTGGTCACCGACGGCGCCAACACCGCAGGCGCCATCGCCCCGCTCAAGGCCGCCGAACTGGCCGCCGCGGCCAAAGTGAAAATCCATACCATCGGCATCGGCGCCGAGCGCATGGTCCAGCGCAGCCTGTTCGGCGATCGGGTGGTCAATCCGTCGGCCGACCTGGACGAGGCCACCCTCACCGCCATTGCCGAGCAGACCGGCGGCGAATACTTCCGCGCCCGCGACACGGGCGAGATGAGTCGGGTCTATCAGGCCATTGACCAGCTCGAACCCATCGCCCAGGACGACCAGGCCCTGCGCCCGCAGATCGAACTCTACCCCTACCCGCTTGGGGCGGCGGTGGGTCTGGCCATGCTCACCCTGCTGATCGCGGCCGGCTGGCAACAGCGCAGGCAGAGCCTATGAGCAACTGGGCGCCGCTGATGATCGGTGAGCTGGTGCTGCTGCGACCGCTGTGGCTGCTGGGCCTGCTGCTGCTGCCGCTGCTGTGGCGCTACATGCCCAGCGCTGGTGCCGATCGCGGCGCCTGGTCGCAGGTCGTGGATGCGCGCCTGCTGCCCTTTCTGACGCAGGGCAGCGAGGTCAAGGCGGGACGCTCGCCGCGGCCCTACCTGATCGCCGCGCTGGCGTTGCTGCTGTTGGGCCTGAGCGGACCGGCCTGGGAGCGCCAGCCGCTACCACTGGCGCGCAGTCAGGCGGCCACGGTGGCGGTGTTCGATCTGTCTCCATCGATGGGCGCCTCGGATCTGAAACCGGACCGGCTGACCCGGGCGCGCTTCAAGCTCATCGACTGGCTGAAGGCGCGCGTCGATGGGCAGACCGGGCTGGTGGTCTTTGGCGGCCGCGCCTTTGCCGTGGCGCCATTGACCAGCGACACCGGCACCCTGATCAATCTGGCCGAGGTGCTGGATCGCAGCCTGATGCCGGTCAGCGGAGCGCGCGCCGACCTGGGTATTCGCAAGGCCATGGACCTGCTCGACGGCGGCGGCATCGACGGCGGCGAGATCATCCTGTTCACCGACGGCATCAATCGCGCCGCAGCCGAGATGGCCGATGAGCTCAGCCGACGCGGTATACGGCTGTCCATCCTTGCTGTGGGCACGGCGGCAGGCGCGCCGGTGGCGTTGCCGGGCGGCGGCTTTCTCAAGGACGACAGTGGCAACATCGTGCTGCCCAGGCTGGACCGCGAGCGCCTGCAGACCCTGACCAGCGCCACCGGCGGGCGCTACGTGCCGCTGCGCAATGATCCCAGCGATCTGGCCCTGCTGGCCGGCGAAGCCGGGCGTGACCCAGGGCTGGCGCTGGCCGACACGCGCGCGGACGACGAACGGCGGCAAAGCGACTACTGGATCGATCGCGGTCCCTGGCTCCTGCTGGCCGCACTGCCGCTGTGCGCGCTGTGCTTCCGTCGCGGCTGGCTGCTGGCGCTGGTGCTGGTGCTGACTCCGGCTCTGACGCCGGTGCACAGCGCCTACGCCAATGATTCTGCCGCAGACGCGGCTGAGACCAGTGCACCGATCGACGGCTTCCGCTGGCAGGATTTGTGGTGGCGGCGCGACCAGCAGGCCCACGCGGCCATGCAGGAGGAGGCCTTTGAACGCGCCGAGAGCCTGGCCAAAGACCCGGCCCGTCGCGGCGCGGCTGCGGCGGCACGTGAGCAGTGGCAACAGGCCGCAGAGCACTTCGCTGAGGCTGAGCAGATCGACGCCGATGCCGCCTACAACCAGGGCACTGCGCTGGCCAAGGCGGGCGACTACGCTGACGCACTGGAAGCGCTGCAGAGAGCACTTGAGATCGACCCAGAGCACGCCGACGCCTTGGCCAACAAGCGCGCTATCGAGGAGTGGCTGAAGCAGCAGGAACAGCAGCAACAGCAGCAGGATTCCGAAGACGGCGAACAGTCGGACGAACAGGATCAGTCGCAGTCAGAGCAGCAGGATCAGCAGCAGTCCGGCGACAGCGAGGACCAGCAGCAGTCAAGCGAGCAGAACGAATCCTCCGACTCAGCCAATGATCAGTCCGGCGAGCAGGACGAGTCCACCGGCACCGGTGATGAGCAGCGCCTGCTGGGCTGCACCGCGAGCCGCCGACTTCGTGTCCTTGAAGCCGATGAGGCCGTAGGACGTGACCGAGGTCAGCTCCCAGAACACGAAGACGAGAATCAGGCTGTCGGCCGTCACCAGTCCGGTCATCGCCCCGGCGAACACGGTGAGGAGCGCCCCGAATCGGCCCAGGCCGTCGTCGTCGTCGAAATAGCGCGCGGCGTAGGCCATGACCAGGACGCCGACCCCGCTGACGATTCCCAGCATGAGCAGGGCGAACTCGTCGACGACGAAGCGCAGGTCGAGTCCGAGCTCGGGCACCCACGACCGGTGCTCGACGACCGCCGAACCGTCGTGGACGTCGGACGCCTTCACCGCGATCCAGACCAGCGTGGCGACGGGGGCCCACATCGCGACCCAGAAGACCCGTGCCCGCAGGCGGGGTCCGAGTACCGCGACCACGAGCGCGACCGCG
>JAUIFV010000012.1 GCA_030430155.1 Gammaproteobacteria bacterium | reverse complement strand
CAATCCCGATGAGGAAACATCCGGCTGGAGAGCCGTATGCGGGAGAACCGCACGTACGGTTCGGAGGGCGGGGAGGTCTCCTCCCCGACCCCTATCAAGGGAGCGGCACGATGTCCAAGTCAGCGCGGGCTCCGGCTTTAGTTGGAGCCAGCTTGCTGGCGATACGAGCCGTTTCAGTCGACGGGAGCGGGCCCGGCTGGCCGACAGATCCGATCGCCTTCAGGCAGGCTCCTACAAGGGAGCGGCACGGCTAGATGTATCAGCCAGGCGGGAATACCAGCTTTCCTGGGCCCTGAGCCCTATGCCCTGAGCCCTCGCTCTCACGACAAAAACGAAACCCCGGTCGCCTGCTCCGAAAGCGCCCACAGCTCGGCCGCCACCCGTTCGTCCCTGGAGCGCCGATTCGAGCCCACTTTCACCGGCGGGCCGCGCCACTGCTGGAAGTGTTGCGGACCGCAGTAGTCCCCGCCTTCGACATCGTCAGCCAATGCCCCATACAGCAGCGGTCGCGCGCCGTCGGCGGCGGACTGCAGGATTAGCTCGGCCGGTCGCCTGAACAGGGTGTTGAGCAGCTTGAAGTGGCCGAACAGATTGGTCACCGAAACGCCGGGATGGGCCGCCACCGACAGCGTGTCGTGGTCGTTTGCGCGCAGTCGTCGATCGAGCTCGTAGGCGAACATCAGACAGGCCAGCTTGCTTTGTCCATAGGCCAGCCGCGCGTCGTAGCCAGTGGCGAAATGCAGATCGTCCAGACGAATGGGGCTCCAACGGTGCGCCAACGAGCTGACGTTGAGCACCCGCGAGCCGCTGGTTTCCAGCAGCTGTGGCAGCAGCAGGCCGGTGAGCGCGAAGTGACCCAGATAGTTCGCCGCCAGCTGACTCTCAAAGCCGTCTTCGGTCAGGGTGTAGGGATGCATCATGATCCCGGCGTTGTTGATCAGCAGATCCAGCCGATGATGTCGCGCGTTGAATTCGGCAACGAAGTCGCGCACGGAGGCCAGGCTGCACAGGTCCAGCGGAATGCATTCGATGGTCGCCTGCGGCAGCTTGGCGAGCAGCTGATCGCGTGCCGCGGCGGCCTTGGCCTGGTTGCGACAGGCCAACACCACCGCGCAGCCCACCGAGGCCAGCCCGCGTGCAGTTTCCAGTCCCAGGCCGACGTTGGCGCCGGTGACGATGGCGGTACGGCCGCGCTGCGGCCCAGCGTGTTTGAGTTTCCAGGTCATGACTGCACTACCCAAGCAAACGCTCGGGCTACAGTCTGCACCAAGGGCCGTCACCGCTGCATCCGTCATCGGTAATTCGTGGCGCAGCAATCCAGCCTGGCCGAGGCGCGCCCTACAGGTTCTAGTCCGTAGCCGACTCCGCCGCGACCGGCGCGCGGACAACGCTGGCCGCGCGTAGCTCAGCAATCATCCGCGCCACCGTTGCCGCGTGCTCGGGGTAGGTCACCAGCGACAGGTGGTTGGCGCCCTCGACCTCGCGCATGCCCAGAAAACGCGTGGTCAGGGCACCGGTGCGCTGCCAGGCGGCGACCTGTTCGGCATAGTCGCTGGCCCATTCCGCCTCGCTGGAATGGTCGCCGAGCAGCTCGCCGCTGCGCGTGCCGTAGCCCATGATCAGCGGAATGTCGCCGAGGCTGTCGTTGGCCAGGGTCTGAAAGAAGATGCGCGGGAAGTACTTGCCCATGCGGGCCAGGTGGGCGATGTTGTCGCCGGCCAACGAGCGGGCCACGAACTCCTCCACCGCCAGCTTCGGCAGCTTCGGGTCGGCGAGGATCTCCTGGCCGCCGAGGAACCAGCGCAGCACGCCGGTGGCGGCAATCCAGGGCACCGTCTGACACTGCGGACCGCAGTCGTTGGCCGGCAGCGCGTCGGTCAAGGGCGACTCGCTGCCCTCATTGAATTCGGCAATGATGATTTCCGGGTCCGCCGGCTCCAGCAGCAACAGCCCGGCCACCCGCTGCGGATAGTGCTCGGCGAACACCCGCCCCAGCATCGCGCCTAGGGAGTGGCCGACATAGATCACCGGTTCATCCTCACCAACCGCATCGAGCAGGGCGGCCAGCTCCACGGCAGCCTGATCGGCATCCCAGGGCCCCGGTCCGGCTTCGCTCCAGCCCAGGCCTGAGCGGTCGAAGGCGCAGACCCGCTGCTCCTCGGCGACCAAGGGCAGCAGGCTGCGCCAGGAGGTCGAGAAGGCGATCGCACCGGCGTCCAGCACCACGGTCGGCTTGCCCTGGCCCTCGCACCACCAGTGCATGCGATGGCTGCCGATGTCCACCAGGCTTCCCGGCATCGGGTAGCGGTCGCGGTCCACAGCGCGCAGATAGGCCTCCACGGCGACGCAGATCGCGACAGCCAGCACCAGCAACAGGACCGTGTATCCGATCAGTCGCAGCCACAGCGGGCGGCGTTTGCGAGTAGCGCTTGCTTCTTTCATTTTCAATATACCTCGTTAACCGATGTTATTGGACGCAGCAATACCGCGGCGGCGCTCAACCTAGTTACCGGATTGCCGCGGCCTAGTTGGGGCAGTTCGGTTCATCGCCCAGAACAGGGCCGAGCCGATCACCAGCAGCAGCGGCACCAGCGCCCAGCCCAGATACTCCTTGGCGCCGGCTACATCGACGAAGCCGAGCATCGGAAAGCCGTTGGGTAATTCAAACAGGCCCACGTTCTCGGGGTAGATCAGCTTCAGTATCACCAGCGCAAAGCTGTAGAACACCAGCATGTGACCGAAACCGAAGGCGCACGAGCGCAACAACCCGACAAAGCCACGGGCGAAATCCAGCCGCATCAGCTGCCAGCGGCTGCGCAGCACCAGCGCCGGATCGGCGCTGAAGCTCAGCCGTTCGGCGACCCAGCCTGGGACGTAGTCTTCGGGCTCGCCGAGGCGCTGCTGCGCCGACTGCAGCCGTTCGCTTTCGCTGCCCGACCCATCCAGCATGCTCTCCAGCAGGTGGGCGCGTACTTCGGCTTCGATATCCTGCCGCTGCGACGCCGCCAAGGCCTTGGTCAGCGCCCGCACCCGGGTCAGATAGGCCGACCACAGCTGGCTCGATTCGACCTCTACGAATTTCGGCGCGGTGCCGCGCGGTGGCCCTGGCTCAGTCATGACGGGCTGTCTCCCAAACGCTGATTGACGTGATCCCAATGAGCCTGCATCGCACTCAGCAGCCGCATTCCCGCCTCGGTGATGCGGTAGTACTTGCGCGCCGGTCCGGACGGCTGAATTTGCCAATAGGCATCGATCATCCCGTCGCGCTGCAGGCGACTGAGCAGGGGATAGATGGTGCCCTCGGCCATCTCCGCCTGCAGCACCTTGGAGAGCGCCGCGATCAGGCTGTAGCCGTAATGCTGCTCGCGCTTCAGCTCGCGCAGCACCACGAAGGTCAGCAGCCCCTTGCGCAGCTGCAGTTCCCATTTGGACAGACTGGTGTCGACGGCGTCCTGGCTCATGTGTCCACGATAGAACGGCATACCTTGGTTAGCAAGGTATATCGGACCCAACTAAAGGCATGGGGGCATGCGGAAACATTACCAGGAGCGGTTTGGTTAGCCGCCTGCGGTGAGGGTCCATATCCGTTCGCTTTCAGGTTTGGTAGTTCGGAATTGGACAGGCAGGTACGGCAAAGTGCAGCGAAAATGGGCTAGTCGTGGGCTGGCACATGCTTTGCATTGGCTATCAGCCAGTACACCAGATCGACCCGCCTATGAGTATCGCCACATCTAAGCCATTGCCCCACCAGGGCTCATCGACCATCGGTACCTGCAGGGCAGAGTCGTGAGCGCCGCCCTCTACCAGGACCTGCGGCTGGCGGCAGCGCGCTTGCGTCGGGCACCGGCTTTTATGCTGGCGTTGACGCTGATACTGGGTCTGGGTTTGGCACTCAGCGTGATCCAGTTCGGCTTGCTGCGCGGCATTCTTGGCGCCTTGCCATATGCCGACAGCGGCAGGCTGCACGCGCTGCATGCGGCCAATCCGCGTCAGGGTGAACAGGCTTGGGGGATGACCGGCGCCGAGATCGAACAGCTGGCGGCCCCCGCGCCGGATTCGCCGCTGGACAGCGTCGGTCGCTACTCCTGGGGCGGGCTGACCGTGATCGAGGAAGGGCGGCCGCGCGAATTCGGTGTCGGCGTCGTCGGCCAGGGCTATTTCCAGACCTTCGCCACCGCGCCGCTGCTGGGCCGTTGGTTCAACGACGATGAGCATCGCTCCGCGCCCGGCGCCATCGTGCTCTCGCATGGCGAATGGCAGCGCCAGTTTGGCGGTGATCCGGCGGCCATCGGCCAGCGCATCGACACCGACCGCGGCCCGGCCATCGTGGTCGGGGTGATGCCTGCCGAATTCGCCCATCCGGCGCCCGAGATCGGCGCCTGGGTTCCCGACCGGCCGCTGGATTCCACCCAGCCCGGCTATAGATTCGCGCGCTACCACTACGGCGTGGCCAGGCTGAAGCCGGGAGTTTCGCCGGACGCGCTGGCCACCTGGCTGAAGCTGCGCGCGACCGAGGTCCAGCGGGATCAGGGCTTGCCCGCCGAAGGCTGGGAGATCGCCGCGCCCACCCTGCTTGATGATCTGGTCGGTGAGGTCCGCGACAGCCTGTGGGCGGCGATGGGGATCGCTTTGCTGGTGCTGGTGGTGGCCTGCGCCAACGCCGCCATCCTGCTCGATGCGCGCAATCTGGATCGCCGCCACGCTGACGCCATACTGAGCGCCATCGGCGCCAGCCAGGCGCGAATCCGCCGCCTGCGGCTGATCGAGCTCTACGCGGTCGTCGTCGCCGCCGGATTGACAGCGATGCTGGCGGCGTTGGCCGCCCT
This sequence comes from Gammaproteobacteria bacterium, assembly GCA_030430155.1. GTDB lineage: Bacteria > Pseudomonadota > Gammaproteobacteria > Xanthomonadales > SZUA-5 > SZUA-5. The sequence continues at coordinate 44,202 of JAUIFV010000012.1, read as the reverse complement.
GCACCAGCTGCGCCACAGCGCCGAAAGCCAGCTGCCGCGGGTGGAGCAGCTGAGCCTGGGAATGGACGTGATGCTTTTCGCGCTGGTATTGATGCTGGTGATCCCGCCGCTGCTGGTCTGGCGGCAGCGCAGCAGCGCGCTTTCCGATCCGCTGCGCAGCGGCGCCAGCGGCGTGCTGCGCGGACTCTCGCGAACGCGGCAGATGTTGCCCGGACTGTCGCTGGCGCTGTCGACGATCAGTCTGATCGGCGCCATGGCACTGTTGCTCAGCCTGCATAAGCTGGGCCGGGTGGATCCCGGTTTCGACAGCGAGCGGGTGCAGGTGCTGCAGCTGTTCCGCCCCGGTACGCCCGAGCAGCAGCAGGCATTCGCCGATGCGGTGCAAAGCAAGCTGTCGGCCTTGCCTGGCGTACGTCAGGTGGCGTTGACCTCCGCCGCGCCGCTATCGACCATCGGTAGCGCCGCCGAGGAGGTCAGCGCAGCCGATCTGCCCGAACTGCCGCCGGTGCGCGCCACGGTGCGCCGCGTTGGTCCGGGCTATCTGGGCACCTTGGGCATTCCGCTGCTGGGCGGGCGCAGCATCGATGCCGGTGATCGCGCTGGCGGCGAGGATGTCATCGTGATCAGCCAGACCCTGGCCCAGCGCCTCTACGGCGATGCCTCGGCGCTGGATCGGCAGGTCAAGCTGGCGGTGGGGCGCGAGGGCACGCTCAGCTATCGTGTCGTCGGGGTGATGGATGACATCCGCAACGACGGCTTGCGCCGCGCTCCGGCGCCGGAAGTGCTGATCGCCTACGCGCAGAGGCCCTGGGTGGGGCAGAGCTTTGTGGTCAGCAGCCAGGCGCCGGTGCCCGCTGCACAGCTGGAGGCCGCGCTGTGGTCGGTCGACCCGGCGCAGTCGGTAACCCGCTTGTTCGCGCTCGCTGACGACGTCCGGGCACAGTCGCAATCGACTCGCTTCTTCGCCACTGCGGTCAGCGCCTTGGCGGTTGCGGCGCTGCTGCTCAGCGCCTTCGGCGTCTACGCCATCGCCGCGCTCAGCCAGCGCCGGCGGCTGCGTGAGTTCGGCCTGCGCCTGGCGGTCGGCGCGCAGCGTCAGAACCTGGCCTGGCAGGTGCTCAGCGACGGCGCTTTGGCATTGGCGCTGGGCGCCGCGGCCGGGATGTTCGGCTCGGTGCTCGCCCTGCGTGCCTTGGCCGCACACACCTTCCAGCTCAATGAGCTACCGTTGGCATTAATCATCGGCGGCGCCGCGATCATGGGCACGGTCGCCGTGCTGGCCCAGCTGGCGCCGGCCCTGCGGGCGATGCGTACCGATCCCATCGTGGCCTTGCGGGCCGACTGAGCGGCAAGGAGAGCTCGTTGACACCCGATCTGTACCGGGTCCAGAACCACGGCCGAGGCTTCGTTGCGGTGATGCCGCGGCCTCGAGCCGGCGACTGGCTGGAGGACGAAATGCGCGGCCTGCAGCGGTTGGGCGTGACCCTCATCGCGTCGCTGCTTGAACCGGCGGAGGCGCATGAGCTGGGCTTGCAGGAGGAAGAGTCCGTGGCTCGAAGGCACGGGCTGGGCTTCTGCCAGTTCCCGATCCCGGATCGGTCCACACCGGCAAACCAGGCAGCGTACGCAGCCTTCATTGCAGAACTCGCCAGCGCGGTTGGTGCGGGTGCAGGCCTGGCCATTCACTGCCGCGCCGGCATCGGCCGATCCGGGCTCACCGCCGCGGCGACGTTGGTGGCATTGGGCGAGGACCCGGCAACGGTCTTCGATCGAATCTCCGAAGCCAGGGGCGTGCAGGTGCCTGACACCGACGAACAGCGCCTCTGGTTTGAGCACTACTGGCGGGAGGTGGTCGGGCGCTAGCCCGCTATCATTCGCCATCCTTCCCAGCGGACAGCCCACTGATGAAGCAAAACAGCTTCGGCTGGTGCCGATTCGATCAGCTGCCGCAGTCCTGGCGGGACGGCTTCGGCAGCGGCGCGATCGTCGATCATCATCCGCAGCGTCGGGCGAGCGTGTACCCGTGCAAGCTCTGGATCGTTTACCGAAGCTTGATGGCGGGCGGTCATGGATTCTGGTGGCTGCTGCTGATTCCTCTATCGGTGCGCGATCTGCGGGTTGATGCAGACCTCTACGACAAGCTGGTGAACGACGCCCTGACCAGCCCGCTGATGCTGTTTCTGTTTGCCCTTGCGGCGGGTCTGTTGGTGCTGGCCTATACCAAGCTGATGAGCTGCGAGGCAGCATGGCGCGAGCGTGCTCTGCGCCAGCGCGGACTGTGTCGCTACGCCATGGTGGCCGACGACGACCACCTGGTCGCGCGTCTGCCTGGCCCACTGTGGCGCGGCGATCGCTGCCTGCTGCTGCCCCGGTCGGTGATCATCAGCGTTGATGGCTTCAAGACCGGCACCAATACCAGCGAGGAACGTGAAACCTACCTGCGCTTCCACTGCAAGGCTGCCACAGGCGAGCTACATACCGTGTTGCTGCGTTACGACTTCGAACCCGACTATCTGTATGCCGCCCAGTTTCTAAACGGCTGGTGCCAGGGCCGCGATCTGGCGACCAGTCTGGCCGAGGACGCAACGGCTCACGCGCACGCCGCGCCATATCATCGGCTGGCGCTGACCTGGATGGGCGTGATCGCTGGGCTGTCGATACTGGCCTGGATGTGGCCGCCAGGCTGAGCAGATGCCGTCTACCCTGGTCATCGTCGAGCTGCTCGCCGCCTACCACACCCTGATCTTGGCGGCGCTGATCCTGTCTAGGCGCATTTCTATACCGCTGGGCCTGATGTGTGCGGTGTTCGCCGTCCACATGCTGGTCAACCTGGGCGCGGGCTTCGGGTTGATCCTCGGGCCGCTGGACATCAGCGACGCTTTCGGATTGTTCTACGCGCCGCTGTTCTATTTGTTCGTGCGCGGATTGGTGTTCAGCGATGGTCAGCCACGCTGGCTGGACGCGTTGCACGGTCTGCCGGGCTTGGTGGTGGCGGTTTTCCAGCCACCCGTCGTCGCCGCACGTAGCTTTGGGTTCGTCGCGTTGGTCGCCTATGTGATCCTCGCCTACCGCGCGCTGCGCCGACATCGCTCACTCAGCCCACAGCTGCGTTCGGACGATCTGAGCGTCGACCTGCACTGGGTGCATCGCTCCATACTGGCCTTTGCCGCCGTCGCCTTGGTCGACATCCTGCGCAGTAGCGCGGGTGCGTTTGGGCAACTGCCGATTGCCGACGACCACTCGCTGGCTATCATTCTGATCGTGGTGGTCGGGCTGCTCACCTACATGGGCTGGCGCAGCGTGGTTCACCGTCAACGGCACGGTGAGATCACCGCAGCCGACCAGAAGCAGACCGAGCCGGCGGGCAACGGCAGCGAGTACGACGCGCTGTTCCCGGTCATCGCCGATGTGGTGACCGCCAAGCAGCTCTGGCGCGAACCGCGCCTGTCCTTGAGCGACGTGGCCACCGAGTGTGGACTGCATGCCCGCGACGTTTCCGGCGCGATCAACCAGGTCGCCGGCTTGAGCTTCTCCGACTACATCAACTCGGCCCGCGTCGACGCCTTCGACGAGCTGCTCAGCGACCCCGACCAGCGCGACCGCCCGCTGCTCGAATTGGCTTTCGCCGTTGGCTTCAACTCCAAGTCAGCCTTCAACCGAATCTATGCAAAGCTCAGAGGCCGGACGCCGACGGCGACGCTGCGTGAGCTACAAGAAGGCATCACATAGCGCATCAGCCGTCCCGAATCCTGATCTGGGACGCCGTGGCAGCGTTTCCGCGGCACGCTCGTGGCTCGTTCAATTATGAGGAGCCATTGATGAAATCCTATTCACGCTACGCGACGGTGCTGGCTCTGGCCGTTCTTTGCTGGGGCGAGACCGAAGCTGTCGCCGAGTCGACCACAGTCCCAGTCGGTGCACCAAAGGTCGCCGAGTTCGGTGCCACCGTCAGCGCCATGCAGACCGCACTCACCCCTCTCTGCACCCAGATCGAAACCCGCGAACTCGACATCGCCAAGCTGCCGGTCGCCAAGCACAGCCACACTCAGATCGACTGCACCGGGCTCCAGCACGCCGGCGGCAAGCGACTGGCCGAGTTCGTGTTTGCCGACGATGCGCTGGTGTTCGTCTGGGTGTTGACCGAAGCGGAAGAAGAGGGCGCCCTGCTGAAAGCGCTGAAGCAGCAGTTCGGTGTGCCCACGCATGAACTCGACGCGGTCGTCGCCTTTACCGATCACCGCCTTGCCCTGCGCCGCGACAAGCCGGAGCTGCTGTACTACGCCGAGGAGGTCGCCGATGTCTACAGCGGCTGGTTTGACTCGATGGCCGGTGGGCAGTGACCGGCTGCCGGGTCAAACCGCAAGCGGCCAACTCGCGACAGCGGCGCCACGGGTAGACCGCGTACGCGCCCGTGGGATCGCAGATCCACAGCCGAGTAGGCGGCGGACAGCAGGTCTGTGACGGGTTCCACCCGTCGCGATGCGGGCACGCTTTGTCGAAGGCCCGCGGTGTCGGTCATCGGCGCGGGTCTGAAGGCGATAGCCTGCGCGCTTTGGACAGCGACGGAAACAGCATCATGATGCGATGGAGCATACTTCTAGCCGGCGCAATCGGCCTTTGCTGCACAACCAGTGGCCGCGCCGAGACGCTCGCTGAACAGGCCTTCGCCGACCTGGCCTCCCTGGTCGGCGAGTGGGAAGGCACCTACGCCAACGGCCGCAGTCATCGAGTGAGCTTTGCGCTCACCGCCAACGACAGCGTCATCGTCGAGACCTGGACCATGTCGCCGACGCGCCAGTCGCTGACCCTCTACGCGCTGGACGGCGACCGATTGCTGGCCACCCACTACTGCCCTCAGGGCAATCAACCTCGTTTGGTGCTGAGCGAGCGCGAGGCCGACCAAAGCTACCGCTTCGAATTCCTCGACGGCACCAACTTGCAGGACCCCAACGGCTCCCACCAACACGCTCTGCAAATCGCTGTCGACACGCCGCAGTCGTTCAGCCGGAGCGAGTCCTACGTCAGCAACACTCATTCGGCAGGCACTCCGGTGGAGGCGGGTGAACTGGTGCGGTACCGGCGCGTACTGCCTTAGGTTGATCAGCTGCCGGTTGACTCAGGTCTGGAGCAGCATCAAGGGCTGGTTTGGGCTCAGTTGGTCTGGATGCTTCGATTCTAGACTTGACCCTCGAAGGCTGAGATGAGATTGATCTTGAGTGGAGTCAGTGATTCCCCGGAACCGCAGGGTCTGGCCTAGACTTAAGCTAGTAGTTAGCCGCAGAAAGGCGTTGCAATGCGAAATGCGGGGCGAATCACCGACTGGAATGATGCCAGAGGCTACGGTTTCGTTGTGCCGAACGGCGGCGGGGATCGCGCGTTCGTGCACGTGAAGGAGTTTCAGCGTGGTTCAAGGCGCCCGATGAACGGAGACAGCATCTCCTATCTGACGATCGCCGATCAGCGGGGGCGGCTGAACGCCAAACAGATTCGGTATGCGGGCCAGACGGTCAATGAGCGGGTCTCTGCGTTGCGATTGCCAAGGGTAGCAATCGGGATCACCGCTCTGCTCACAGGCGCCGGTCTGGCCGTCGTTGGCGTGATTCCCATGCTTCTACAATTGCTGCTCGTCGGCCTAAGCCTGCTTGCATACGTATTCTATTGGCTGGACAAGTCGGCTGCTCAGCGCGGCGCCCGGCGCACACCGGAAAGTACCCTGCACCTGATTTCCCTTGCCGGTGGCTGGCCGGGCGCTCTCGTTGCTCAGCAGCAGTTTCGCCACAAAACGATCAAGCAACCGTTCCAGTCTTTCTTTTGGGCTACCGTTGCCATCAACGTCGCAGCAATAGTCTGGCTGGTGAAGTCAGGCGTCGCTGCAGAGCTGGCTCGATCGCTAAGTGGCTAGCTTGCCCTAGGTGCTTTTGAGCGAGGTGGGAACCGAATGTCGCAGCAGAGCCACAAGTCGCGGTTTCGAGCCAGGCTACTTCGCCCGAAGCAGCCGGGGGAAGTCGCTGGGTGGGCGTTCATCGTCCTACCGCTGCAGGCAAGCGCGACGCTTCCCAGGCGCGGGCGTACCACCGTCGCGGTGACCATGGACGGTCATGGCTTCGAGGCATTGCTCGAACCGGATGGTCACAAGAGCCATTGGATGCGGATTGATGAGCGAGACCTGGCGTGCGCCGGCGCAATGATAGGTCGCGAAGCCCAGTTTGAGATTTCAGCGCTGCAACAGGAACCGGAACCAGCAATGCCCAGCGATCTTGCCGAGGCTCTGGCGGCAGCGCCAGAGGCGCTCGCTACTTGGGAGGCGACGACCACGGTGGCGCGCATCGATTGGGTGCACTGGATCGTTTCGGCGAAACAATCCAGAACGCGCACGAAGCGCATTGGCGATGCCTGCGAGATGCTCGCCTCTGGTAAGAAACGGGTCTGCTGTTTCGATCCATCGGGGTTCTACAGCAAGGCCTTCAGTGCGCCCCAGGCTGACGACTAACGACCGACAGTCTCAAACCCATCCACATGCAACGCCGGCTCATAGGACAGCACCGTGCCCGGGCTCAGGGCAGAGACGAATACGGGACTGCCGCTGGGAGCGATGCTGATTTCGTGGGCGCTAAGCAGGTCGACCACGGTGTTGGGGTCGCTGAGGTCGGAGCAATCGTAAGAGCGCAGGTTGAGCAATCCGCTGTCGCTGTCGCGATCCAACTCCAGCACCGCTCCCAGCCACTGCACGGTGGCATAAACGCGGCCGTTGTTGGGGGCGACGGCCACGCCATTGTCGCCGGCGACCCCGCCGCAATTGACCGGCAGATCGAAGTCAGCTGGATCGGGGGCGGCGACAAAGCTGAGCTCGCCGCTGCTGGCGTTGCGCGCGTAGATGCCCATCCAGTCATCGAAGCCCACGCTACAAAACGGCTGGCTGGGCGCGCCGAACTGGCCGACGGCGTAGACGTGCTTGCCATCCGGGCTCACCTCCAGATCGTTGGCGCAGCCCAGGCCATCCGCGTCGCCGACCCCATCAAACCAGCTGTTCAAGTAGGTCAACGCGCCGGTTGCAGGATTGCGGGTGAACCCGACCAACGCCTGCGCAGTCTCCGCCGCGGCATAAAGATGGTTGCCGTCCGGACTGATCGCGATGCTTTCGGGTCCGTCCAGTCCCACGATCGGCGGGGTCATGTTCTGGTACACCGCGATCAGGGTGAGCATGCCGCTGCCGGCGTTGCGGGCAAAGGCCACCACGGCGTCGTCACTGCGCGATCCGACGTACACATGGCCGCCGTCCGGACTGACCACGACGCTCATCGCCCCGCCCAGTCCGTCGAAGCTGCCCCCGGTGTCCACGTCGAAGATAGCCTGTACCAGGGTCAGGGTCCCGGTGGCGGGCCCGCGGGCGAAGACCGTGACTGCGCTGTCAGTCAGCGCTGCGCTGTAGACGTGTAGACCATCGGGGCTCACCGCCACGTCGCGTACGCTGGCCAGAGAACTGATCCCGTTCTGACCGTCGACCAGCTCCTGGATGGGGGTCAGCGTGCCGTTGGCCGGATTCAGGCTGAACACAACCAAGCCATTGTCCAGCGACCCGGAGGCGTAGACATTGAGCCCATCCGGGCTGACCGCCATCCCGAAAGACCCGCGCAGCGCGTTTACCCCGGGACTCTCGCCGTCGGCCTGGCGATCCAGCAGCTGCAGCTGCGCCTGCGTCAGCGCAGGAAACAGCAGCACCGAGACCAGGAGCGCTCGTTTCATGCTCTACCTCCCGGAGCGCCGCGTGCGGCGCGACAGCGCGACCGACTCCAGTCTACAACGCGTCTGGTGCGGACGCGGGAGCAGAGGTCGGAGGGCTCGAGTAGCGCAAGCTCCGAGTAAGCACCTAGCCCGGGGCGTTCATCATGTTCCGATCGCGGCTTCTGCGGGCGCGCCGAGACGCGGATTGCCAGGCGAAGCCCGCCTCACTCTCCACCCGCACCCGGAATGAGACTGTCTTCAAAACCGTCGATGAGAATGTCATTGAGCATGGATAAGAGGGCGCTTTCGGCGTTGGCCTTGCCATAGCCCAGTTCGAACGAGTGACCTGGCATGGTCGCGTTCCAGTTGTAGTTGTAGCCCCCGACTTTATCCGCCGTGTCGCGGAGGATCCGGCGGATCTCGGTGTTGGGCCTGCTCGGGTCCAGCGACCACATCAGTGCAGCGATTCCCGATACCGTTGGCGCCGAGAACGACGTTCCGCTGACCGTTGAGTATCCATCATTGAGCGTTAGCGTAAGGAAACTGGTGCCCGGTGCGGAAATCTCAACGTCCGGGCCGTGCTGGGAAAAACTGGCCCGGGTGTCGGACGTGGTGGTTGCGCCCACTGCGATGACCTTGGGCAGGGAGCTGGGGTAGCCCACACTGTTGCCGCCGCCATTCCCGGAGGAACAAATAACCAGCATATTCTGGTTGTCATAGACCTCATCAACGGCGGCGTCGATCGCCGAACTCGAGCCTACGCCTAGACTAAGCTGAATGATCTTCGCGCCCTTCTCCGCCGCATACAGGATCGCATCGTCGATTACCGAGCCGTTGGGACCGTTGTCACCGACACCGGCAATCAGGACCCGAACGCCTGGCCCGCCAAAGCCGCCAGCGACCCCGGCCACGCCCAGTGCATTGTTGGTCTTGGCTGCCACCGCCCCGGCGACCGCGGTCCCGTGGAAGAAGGTGCCACTGCTCACGTTGTCGTCGTTGGCGAAGTCCCAGCCCTTCCAGTCATCGACCAATCCATTCATGTCGTCATCGACGCCGTTGCCGGTCGCTGGGTCGTCGGGATCACTCCAAGCGTCCTCGCCGGGGTTGAGCCACACATTCTCATAGCCATCGGTACCCGGACCAAGGTCCTCGTGGGAGAACTCGGTACCCGAGTCGAGCACGGCGACGATCACGCTCGGGTCACCGCTGGTGATGTCCCATGCTTGCTCGGCGGAAATCAGCGGTAGCCATGACTGAGCGCCGTACTGCGTGTCGTCCGGGACGGCGGTCCAGTACCCCAGGGTGTTGGGCTCGGCGATCTCGATCAACGGGCTGGCCAGATAGGCATCGATGAGCTGAAACACGTCCGTTCCACTCGGAACCCGAAGATCGATGAAGCCGGTCGATGCTCGACGCAACTCGGTCGTACCAAGGTTGCGGTGCAAGCTCTCTTGGGAACTGCGCAACGCCGAGTCGCGAAACTTGACCGTGATGACGTTGCGGTCGACCTCGAAACGTTGCCCGTTGGTCTCCTGCTGGATCCAGCGTGCACCCTCCTTGACGTAGATCTGACCGGCATGCCCGGTCCGCTGCGCCGCGACCCCGCTGGAGCCGGCAACGAAGATCACGCTGATGGCAATCCAAGAGATCGAGATCTTATTCATCAAGTACACCTCACAACGACAGACGATCAATCAGGACCGGCCCCAGCAGCCAGGGCCGGAGAGTGCAGAGCGCAACGTGGCAGTTTCGCTCGCCGCACTCCTGGCCCGGATCCTTCGTGGCAGTCAGCTGCGAGACTTTCGCCAGCCTCGTTCAGGAGCATCAGGGTCATCGCGGGACGGCGCAGCGCGCAACTGTAGCAAAGGATCGGGCTGACCGAATGACAAATCCCGGAAATCACCAGACCGAGCAAGAAACGGGACTTCGTCGGTACCAGCGCTCGAAGCCTGTCAGCGACCATGACACCGCCACAGCGAGAGCGCAGTCGGGTCGGAGTGAACTCTTTGAACCATCGCTGCGACCAACTTGCGGGACACCACACTAGGCAACCCGGTTTCCTGTTTCCCGCCGCTCTGCAAACCGACAGCCGTGCCGACGGAGCCTGACGATGGAATCAACCCGATGCGATCACTGCGGTCGTGAGCCCAAGGCAGAGCGTATGGGCCGCCTTGGAATCAAAGGCGTGTTTTTGGGGGCGGTGGCCGCAATGATGTTGCTGATGTGGCTGGTCGGTGTCATCGAATCGAAGGAGTCCAGCGCGCACAAAGCGCAGACCAAGCGCATACTCGAGCAGCTTGAGCAGCAAGAGCAGGCCGAGCTGGCAGCGATGCCGCCGGAACAGCGCGCGGCGGCCGAAGCAAGACAACTGGAGCAGAAGCAGGCGCTTGAACAGGCGATGAAGCGAGCTGCCGGTCAGGTCTGGATCTACACCAAATTCAGCGATTCGCAGGCCGACAAGCAGGGAATGCAGGCCAGAATCGACTCCGTCGATGCCGTCGGAGCAGGGCACTCGGGCGATCGCTCGCCTGCGTCCTTGCTCATTGTTGATCATCCGCGATATGGGAGCGACGTGCTGGTTACAACTCGGAATGGTTGGTTCGCCTGCGGTCTGAGTGCGTGCACGGTCCAGGTCCAATTCGACGACTCGGCGATAGCGCCCTTCACTGCAGCTGCGCCTTTTGAGATCTACGGCAAAGCAGTCGCAATTCGGGATTTCGACGGCTTCCTCAGCCAGACCTTGGCGGCCCGGAAGGTGCGTATCCAAGCCCATCTGTATGGTCAGGGTGAGCGGGTTTTCGAGTTCGATGTCCATGGGCTGGAGTGGCCCGCGGTGCAGCAAAGCGGTGAGGCCACATCGCAGTAGCCGAGAGGCTCCGCACGCTCATCGCCACAATGGCTGTACAACTTCAAAAACGGCGATTTGAACCCGCACAGCGCAATGGGGGAAACCAGTGCCCGGTACCGCGCCCTCGCCAACTCGTCGCGGGGGCGCGCGCCGAGCGCATGATCCTTACTGGCAGCCCCCCTCGCGACTGAGCGCCAGCTCACCGTTCAGAGCGAGCAATTCGGGGAAGTCGCGGGGGCGCAGCAGGCTGAACTGCAGTCGCGCCGCATGACAGGCGGTGCTTAGGATTCGAACCGTACCTACCACCGTCGCGGTCTTGCCCGAGTCCTGTCCCGGCAGGCGCGCGGTCACATCCAGACTGTTCTGCTCCAAGAGCAGCGTCCATTGGTCGGTGGAGGTCTGCCGCAATGCCAGCCAGCGACCAGAGGGCAGACCCCAGCGACCGGCTTGCGCTCCGGCCTGATAGAAGAAGCCCGACTGACCGCCTGCAGGCCGCCACAGGCGGGCATCGCTGTCGCTGCCGCTGGGGACCAGTACCTTGGCTCGGAACACCGAGAGCGGCACACCGCCGGCGACCGGCACGCTGAGGTCATCATTCAGACGCCATTGGCCGTCATTCATCGGCTGCAGAGCCGCAGTGCCGATGATCGTCTCGCTGGCGGCAATGCCGCGCTCGGTCGACGGCGCGCTCACGGTCAGATTGTGTTCGCCCGGGCCGCGTATCGCGGCGCTACCGCGCAGGCGCCACCAGCGCGGGCTGCTGCGGCCGCCCTCTTCGGCAACGAAGCCATACCAGTAGGCGTCCTGGGTCAGCACTCGGCTGGGCTGCTCTGCCAGCAGGCCTTGATCGGCATTGGCGCTATCGACCAGCCGCACCAGTTCCGGGGCAGGGGTCGGACTGAACTGCTCCTGGGCCAGATCGATCAAATTGATCTTCGACAGCACCGGTGCCTTGGCCGAGAAACGGCTATCGCTCAGCGCCCAGAGCTCGCCATTGGTGCCCAGTGCCGATAGCTTGGCGCAGGCACCCAGCGGACAGGGCAGCAGGACGCGGATATCGATGGCGCCGTCGCCGAGTCGGGTGCGCAGCAGCTCCAGCGCCGAATCGGTCGGACGCAGCTGCCAACGCACCGGGCCCACCCGGGGGTCGTCCAGAGCGTACTGCGCCAGCGTGTCGACGGGCAGCAGGTCCGGAGCGAAAGGGCGGGTCCAGCGTAGCTCGCCGGTGCCGGTGTCGAAAGCCGATTCGATCAGGGTGTTGGCGTTGACCGCCAGGGCCAGGCCGGACTCGCGAGGACCGTCGCGCTCGTCGATGGCGAAGCTGCTTGGGAGTTGACGCTGCCAGACCTGTTCGCCCTGTGCGTTGATCAGCTGGACCTCATCAACGAGGCCGCCCAATGGGTCTTGGCTAGCAAAAACCAGCGTCGCGCCGTCGGCTGCGTTGGCCCAGAACTTCAACGAAGTAGCAGCGCGGACGGGGATACTCAGACTGAGCCGGCCATCGGAATCTAGCCGGTGCAGCTGCTTGACTCGTCCGAGCAGATGGTCCTGGTGTTCAGAGAGCAGGGATCCCGCGGCGCTGAAGGAATGGATATTGATCGCGTCGGGGAACTGCTCCCGGGCCAGCAGCGTGGGCGTGCCGCTGCTGCTGAACTCGATGCTGATGGCCAGATTCGCAGCGGCGAACAGCGCCCCCACGCCACCGCTGGCGCTGTCGCGCAGCCGTACTTGAGCCGGCAACTGGATGTCCAGCGCCAGCAGGTCGGCGGAGAACTGCTCCGTGGCATCGGTCGTGGTGCAATGCAGATTGACGCTGATCAAACAGACCCAGCGCGCGGTCGCCAGCAGTTCGATCTCGCGCTCGAACTGTTGCGGCGTTTCGGTGAAATTCACGCTGATGTCATCGCCTTCGATGCCCAGGCCGTGCAGGACCAGCTGTTCGGCTTGATAATCGTATTCTGCGGTCCAGTAACGACCGAAGCCGGTTTCCAGTACGCCGACCGAGCCGAAGCGCGGACCGCTGAGCTGATCCAGGGCGGTGCCCAGCTGCGTGCCACTGGCGTCCAGGACCGCCACGCTGAGCAGGCTATGCCCGCTGATCAGAGCGAAGCGTCCGCCCTGCAATGGCTCTATCCGGCTGGGTTCGGGACTACGCTCGGACTGGCGCCAGAGAACTTCGCCCTGGCCGTCGATAGCGATCAGCTCAGCCTGTTCGGCACCGCGTTCGATCAGGACGATGCGGTCCTGGTCGAGCACTTGAAAATCGACCAGCACGTTGGACAGTGCGCGCAGCGCCGACCAGCCGCCGTTGGCGGCGTAGCTGGCAAGCTCTGGTGCACCGCTTTCGGGGTTCGTCCGCACCGCAACGAAGCGATCGCCCAGCCCCTGCGGGCGATGCAACAGGTACTCGTTTTGCGTTCGATAGGGCTCGGTGCGCAACAGCTCGCCGCTGTCCAGCCTGATGCTGTCGAGCAGCACCGGCTCAGCCCCCGACGCCAGGCCGAGCTCCACGTACACCCGGTTATCGGCCAGAGTCATGCGCGGGGTGCGGTGGTTGGGCGTGCAGCGTTGCCAGCGCACTGCGCCGCCGGGCTGCATCGCGATCACGCAGGTCTCCACGGTGGCCTGATCGTGCGTCAGCAATACCCATTGAGCGTTCTGATCGACCTGCAGACTGACCGCCCGGTGTGCTTGCTGACCATCCAGGATGGGGCTGCGGCCAATTTCCTTCAGCTCCGAGTTCAAGTGCCGCAGCTGCTGGTCGCAGACCAGCCAAAGCCCGCCGTCGCCATCGCCCACCGGGTGGCCGCAACCGCGTAAGTAGGCACTGGCCAGGGCTTGACCGCTGCTGTCGACGACCGCCAGATTGCCGATCCGGCGCAGCTCATTGGGCATGTTCTCGAACAGCAGCACCCGGTCAGCGCTGAGCGGCAGCATCTGGTTGTTGATCGACGGCAGTCGCGCTGCGGGGAGCGTTGGGGCGGCTTCCTGCAAGCCAATCTGGCTGAGAAAGCGAAAGCCAGGGTTGGCGGCAGTGGAAAGATGGTGCCAATAGCCGCCCGCGCCATCGTCCACCAACGACACCTGTTGGATGGGAAAGGCGGTGGTTTGATCGATAATGCGCTGCTCGGACCACTCAGCGGCTGGCGCCGGCAGGGCACAGGTGGCCAGTACCACTGCGATTGCCAAGAAAATGCCGTTGTTGGACATAAAGGGAAGAATCCTGTGTGAGTCATAGTCGGCACAGCCGAGCCGGTGCCTGAAGGACCATCGATCTCGGTACTAGGTTCCGGCCGACCAACTGCTGTTGTCTACTAGACGCGCATTTCCACGCTCAACGCAGTCAACTCCCATACCTGGTTTCCTGATTCCGGCAGCTCTGCTACACAGTCAGCGTTGCTGTAGAGGGCCGCTGATGGATTCGATCAATTGCGAGCATTGCGGTCACAAGCCCAGACCTGAACGGATGGGCTGCCTTGGGATCATTGGCGTGTTCGTGGGGCTGTTGCTGACCCTGTCCGGTTTCACGTGGCTCGTCGGCGTCATCGAGATGGGTCGGTCGCACCCACGTTCGGGACAGCGCGCAGGACGAACAGGACCCTGTGCAGTGATAGGCAATCCGCACGCGGGTATTGCCGGGCCCAGTACGGGGCGATTCGTACGCAGTGCGCGATGCAAGAGCTTCGCTCCACCACCCGCCTTAGACAGGAAGTAGACCATGAAATCGCAGGCGTTCAGTATCGCCGCGGCAATCGCGTTCCTAGGTTCAGCAGCGTCGGCGCAAACCATCACCGCCGGAAGCGCAACGGGTCAGCCCGGCATGCTGACCATGCCCGATCCGGTCGCGGTTTCGTTTGCGCGCAACGCGGCGATGCCCGTGGCCGATTACGCTGTGCGCATCCAGTACGACACCGCGCAACTGGATATCGTTGCCAGCGGCGCCAACGGGGCTGTCTGTGGTGCCGATGACAGTCTTGGTCGCGTTTCCCTGAGCGCACCTCCGGGCCAGACTGATCTGGCCTCGGCGACCTATTGCAATCTCAATGTCACCGTCGCGGTGGGCGCAGCGGCTGGCGCCGTCACCTTGGACGTCACCACCAGCTTCGCCGGCGGCGGCTGCTTCGACAGCAAGGCCAACGCCGTCAACTGCATGCTGGTGGACGGGACGATCAGCATTACTCCTGGCCTTCCGAACACGGCGCCGACGATCGCCTACAGCCCGACCACCGGCAGCACCGTTACCCTGAACGGTGGCGCTGGATCGATCGCTGCGACACCTTCAGGCGGCGTCGGTAGCGGGGCATCGGCGACCACCATTGTTGACGGTTGCCAAGTCGGCGCGATTGCCGGTCCCGGCAGCTTTGCGTCGGTGGCTGATGTCGATCTGAGCTTCGTCGGCAACGCCAATACGGCGCAGAACATCGACCTGAGCTGCACGCAGGGCGCATCGCCAACCACCGCAACACTGACCTGCAACGAGACCAGAGGCGGCAGTCCGCCCGTGGTCCGCAGCTGGCCGCTGAGCTGCCCGGCGGGCGCTGTCGGCATGCCGCCCAGCCTGGTCTATGTTCCTGCACCCAGCAGTTTGGTGGTGTTCGAGGGGCTGCCCGGTACGCTGCTGAACACCACGATCGCGGTGGCCGGGGTCGGTGGCGCAGGCTCCGGTGCTGCTGCGACGGCTCGAGTCGACAACTGCCTCCTATCGCCGGCCTTCAGCCCGCCGGTGTTCGCCTGTCAGCCGGCAGGTGGCAATGTCCTCGACTTCACCCCGGGCGGCGCCGATCCAGGCGATATCAGCTGCAGCTGCGACGCCCCTTCGACCGGCCAGATCAGTGCGATCCTGACCTGCGAAGAAACCCGTCCGCTGGGACTCACTCCGGTCATCCGCTCCTGGCCGCTGCAGTGCCCGGGCGTTCCCGGCAGCTGCGGCACGTTGACCTTCAGCCCGAATCCGGGCCCGATTCAGTTTGCCGCTGGCGCGGCAGTGATCGGCATCAACCACAGCGGCGGCAGCACCGGAAACGACACCGTGTTCGGTAGCTGCGCTATCAGCGGTGCCAACGCCAGCAGCTTCAGCATCAGCAACGCACCGATCAACTTCAGCTTCAGCGGTGGAACGACCGGCAACGGCCAGATCAGCTTGGCCTGCAGCAACAGCAGCGCCGACCCGGTACAGGCCATGTTGTCCTGCAGCCAGGTCTGCGACGTGATCAACGCACCGCGCACCTGGACCCTGGAATGCCCAGCCGGCGGCAGCCCGCCTGTAAACGCCGAGGTGGTCCCGGTCCCAAGCGTCAGCGACTACTCCCGCATCCTGCTCGCCGCCGTGCTGGTCCTGATCGGCATGGTCGCGGTGACCATGCGCGGTCGCGACTAGTGTGTCAGCGAATGCGCTTTCGGGAGCCCTTGCAGCTCGTCAAATGGGCCTCGCGCGGTTTTACTGCGGCGCTTCCACCGCGTAGCCCTTGGCCCGTAGCGCATCCAGCGGGCCGCCTTGTCGCAGCATCGCGGTTAGCGGTAGGACGGCGAAGCTGGTGGCGTGCTCGGTGAGCGTTTGTTCGGCGTCTTCCAGCCAAGCGTCTTGCTGACGTTGGCGCAGGTCGTCCATGCCGCGGTCGCGGAGCACGCCGCTCTGCAGCACGGCGTCGGCGCAGCTGCGCTGGTGATCGACCTGGGGCAGGTCCAGGAGCAGCTCGACGTCACCTACCGCCCAGGCGTTGGCGCGTTCGCGCATCAGGGCAATGTCGTTCTCGACTCGGCTTAAGGTCTGTTCGAAGCACTGCAGGTCGGCCAGTTCGGTGTCGCGCAGCTCCTTCAGGGCCTGTTTGGGATCGCTCAACTCGATCTGGATCTGCGGAATGACGATCTCGACCTTGGCGCGCTTGGCCATCTTGCGCACCGCCCGATCAACGACATCGCGTTCGGACAATCCGTTGCGGCCCAGGGCCCGCTCGTAGAGCTTGTCGGCGGCCAGCAGCGGGCGGCGCTTCTCGATGCGCTTGCTGCGGCCCAGGTATTGCTGCCGCAGCGGTGTCCAGCGTTGGTACAGGGGATCTGGCAGGATGTCGGCCAGGGTCTGCTGGTCGGGGTTCTTGCGCGCCGATAGCGCGGCCGGAATCAGTGCCATGGAGCCGAAGAATCCGGTATCAGCCTTGATCGTCGCTCTCGGCGTCAACAGCACCCGGCCGCTCTCGGCGATGACCTGGCGCACCTGCGCCGACTCCCATTCCATTCGCTTGGGAAGCGGTGAAAGCGTCCCCAGCAGCCACAGCACATGGCCGTCGGCCGAACTTATCCTCCAAAGACCGGGACCGGGTTGGATCCCGCTGACGACCATGCCCTCCAACAGCTGTGGCAAGTCCTCGGCCGCTATTGCAGCGTCGGTCGAAGTTGCGTTGGCCGATGCCAGCCCGGTCCAGAGCCATAGCCATCCCAGCAAACACGCTCGGAGCATCCTAGGCATACGTAGTCCGTTCAATGAAGGAAGGATGGAGCGTAGTGATCAGCGATCGGGCGGGAGTAAAGTGCGCGTTAGCGCCGCAGCAGCGGACAGGGGCGGTTCAGTAAGAGCGGACGCCAGGATCTAACCAAGGCAGGCTCAAAACAACACAACTGCGGCGCCCTTGGCGACCCGGTCCCGCTATCCTGTTGCCATGACCCGATCCACACTTGCGACGACGGTCGGCTACGGCATTCTGGCCGCTGCGCTGCTGGCTTGCCTGTATCTGATTAGCCTGGCCCCGCTACGGCTGGACTGGGGCCGTGAACTGGTTGGCGGGACGATTGCGGTGGTGGCGATGCTGGCGGGATTGTCGGCGGCGCGGCGCTGGACGAGCGCGTCCGGGAGGGACTCGGGCGACAAGGCCGCCGAGCCGGGCGAGCCACCCGGCTCCGCACCAGTCGTGCCGACGGCCGACAGCGAAGTAGCCACCTTGAGTACGCGCGAGTCCGAAGTGCTGCAACTGCTGTGCAGTGGTCAAAGCAACAAGCAGATCGCGCGCTCGCTGCAGCTGTCGGAAAACACCATCAAGACCCATCTGGCGCACGTCTACGAAAAGCTCGGTGTGAACAAGCGTACCGAGGCGATGGCAGTGGCGCAGCGGCTGGGGTTGGTCAGTATCCGGGATTGGTAGGCCCTGCCGCATCCGCGGGCGCTGGTCGAGGCGACCGCACTTCGCAAGCGATGGGAGAGGCGCTCCCAACGGCTGGTTGCCTACCACTCACCCGTATTTCACCCATTCGGGTGATGCCGCCTGAAGGCCGGGCGCGACTAGTCTGAGGGCTACTGCAACGGGAGATCGACGATGAAGGCAATCCTACGCTATGGGCTGATTGGTGGCGCGGTGCTCTGCCTGCCGATGTTTGGACCGATGCTGCTGTTCGGCGTGCAGCCGGAATGGATGCGGCTGGGCGAGATCATCGGCTACACCTCGATGGTGCTGTGCATGAGCGCAACCTGGTTCGCGATGCGCCATGAGCAGCAGCGATGTGGTGACCTTGGGTTCTCACGGCTGTTTGGGGTCGGCGTCGGCGTGTCGGCGGTGGCCGGCCTGCTGTTCGGACTGGTGACTACGGGCTTCTACGCCCTGGCCGGCGACGCGCTCCCCGAAGCGCTGATCGAGTACTACCAGGCCCAGGCCCGCGCACCGGGCGTGTCGCCTGAGGACAGCGCCCGCCAGCTGGCCGAGATCGAAGCCATGCGCCCGTTCTTCTTCAACGAGGCCCTGCAGGGCGCGGTGATGTTCGCCACCGTGTTTGTGATCGGCGTGATGGTCAGTGTGATTGCCGCGCTGCAGCTGCGTTTTTGGCGGGGCGCGGCGGCAACATCCCAGTAGAGTGCAACTTACGGTCGCAGATCAGATAATCAGAGCGTGCAATGCGACGGGTCGTTCGAGCTTCGCGTATGCCATGGCTCGCGGGCCACTAAGCTGCTCTTGGTTCAAGCCTGGTGGGCAAGCATGCGACGGTACTTCTCGACGATAGCGGCGTTCGTTGCGCACGGCGTCACCCTTGCCGCTGCGCCGGTCAGCGTCGATGGCACTTTGGAAGCTGGCGAATGGGCAGGCTCTGAGCGCTTCGAGCTGCAATCGGGCGCCAGCGTTCAGCTCAAACATGTCGATGGCGATTTCTACCTCGGACTCGATGGCTTTCCAACCGAGGGATTCGGATTCGCCTGCGTGTTCCTTTCCTTGGGCGATGTGGTGCTAGTACTGCACGCATCGGCGCAGCTGGGAACGGCGCACTATCGCCTGCGGGGCGATGGCTATGATCCCGAAAGCGAAACCTACGATTGGAAGCCTGCCGATCAGCTGTGGCGAGAAGACGGCTGGCGCAGTCACCCCTCCAGCGCCGACGGCCGGCAGGAGTTTCAGATTGCCAAGCGGCTGTTGCAATCCGACCGGGGCGATGCCGCCATCGCGGTGGGCTATGTGCACTACCCCGGTGGCGAACAATCGCCCACCCTGGGCTGGCCCGAAGGGCTGAGTGATGGCAGCGTCGATGCGCAGGTGGTCAGCGGTTGGAATCCGGCCCAGGTGAAGTTTGACATCGAGCGCTGGCATCGGTTGCGCTAATCGGCTTTCCTCCCCAGCCAGTGCAGCATCGCATCCTTCACCGGCTTTGCGCGCAGCAGCTGTAGATGACTCGTATTGGCCACCACATCGCTGCCGTCGAAATTCAAACAGAGCCTTCGATCGGCGTGCTGGCTCAGCGCGCTAAGCACCGGCACCAAACCGTCGCCGGTGAGGTGATCGCTCAGGGCATTGCGGCAATCGCCGGTCGTGGCGGCAATGGCCAGGGAGCGAACGTCCTTAGGCAAGGGAACCGGCGCGACCTCGGCCCCTTGCTCAGCATCCAACCAGTGCTCGTCGATCAGAAAACCTTGGCGTAGATCGCGGATGCCGCTGCTGCGGATGCCGCCCAGACGAGTGAAGGGGGCAGTGAACCGGTTGATCGCCAACAGCTGATCGACCTGATGACCGGCCTGCTCCAGCCGCGAGCCATGATGCGGCGTGCCCAGAAAGACCATCCTTTTCAGCGACGCGCGCCAGCGCAACTGATCTTGTTCGGCATAGTGAGCCGCGCTGCGCGCAATCAAACCGCCCATGCTGTGGCCGATCAGGCAGATCTCGTCCACTGAGGCGTCTTGCGCATCGACATAAGTCTGCAGCACTTGCGCCAACTGGCGCCCGTTGATTGAGATGTGCAGGCCCGTGTTGTAGCGCAGGTAGAGCGGCGTGTAGCCGAGCTTTCGCAACGCCCGTCCGTAGTCGATGCGGTCGGTTTCGGCCGACTGCCAGTGCTGGTCGCTCATGCACAGGCCATGGATGAACACGGCAATCCGCGTTCCCTTCACTGGCGTTGCTCTTCGCATCCGCGTCGCCGGGTGCAAGCCCATCGGTAGCGCCAAGCTGCTGCCGCTGGCCTGCAGGTGGTCCCCGATCACCCCGTTGATCACGCCCAGCCAGGCCAGCCGTCGATCCGAGTCGGCGACCGATTGTTTGTCGTTGCTCAGCAGCTTGAGGGCGGCGTCCAGACCCCCGCCTATGCCGGCCATGATCCCGTCGATGCTGCGATAGACGGCGCCGGTGAGGCCGCGGGTGCGTTGGCTGTGATCACCCGGCGCGAATCCGAGTCGGCCGCGCACGGCCTGATGCACGCCCTCGACCAGTGCGGTGATGCCGCGCGTGGCGTCGATGCTCAAGGCCGCAGCGGCGCGCAGATCCGACCAGCGCAGGTGAGTCGATGGCGGGCTGGAGGCCCTGTCGGTGGTCGCTGCTGGCGTAGCCATCAATGACTCCTATGCACTTTGGCTGGCAATCCGGGGTTTGGTCGGCAGCGCATGTCTGGCCATCCGTGCCAGCACGCCGAAATACTGCTTCCAGAAGCCGCCGGTGTTGTAGTGAATCCCGTAGCGAGCGCAGATCTCCCGCACCTTGGGCGCGATCTGCGCATAGCGCGGCGCGGGCAGGTCGGGGAACAGGTGGTGCTCGATCTGATGCGACAAATGACCGCTGAGCAGATGAAACCAGCGGCCGCCTTCGAGGTTGCTTGAGCCCTGGATCTGGCGCAAATACCACTGCCCGCGAGATTCGTTGCGCACCTCCTCGCGGCTGTAGATATGCGCATCGGTGGTGAAGTGGCCGCAGAAGATGATCGCGTTGGTCCACAGGTTGCGAATCAGATTGGCCAGCAAGTTGCCCAGCAATACCCGCGGCCACTGCCAGAAGGCGAGCGCGGGGAACAGCACATAGTCCTTGAACAGCTGTCGACCGGCCTTGCGCAGGAAGGGGCGCATGCGCTGGCGGAACTCGGCCTTGCTCATTCGCCCCTTCAAGTAGCGCCCGATCTTGATGTCATGGATGGCTACGCCCCACTGGAAGTTGATCGCCAGCAGCAGATACCAAAGCGGCTGTAGCAGATTCCAGGGCGACCAGCGCTGGGTTTCGGTCAGCCGCAGCATGCCGTAGCCGTAGTCGTGATCCTTGCCGACAATATTGGTGTGGTCGTGGTGTTCGACGTTGTGCGAGTGGCGCCAGTGGTCGCCGTCGCAAACGATGTCCCACTCGTAGCTTTGCGAGCTCAGGGTCGGATCGTTCATCCAGTCGTACTGACCGTGCATGACGTTGTGGCCGATCTCCATGTTCTCGACGATCTTGGCCGTGGCCAGACTGAGCACGCCCAGCACCCAGCTGATCGGGCCGAAGCCGAACATCAGCAGGCCGCGACCGCTAATGGCGGCGGCCTGGGCGGCGCCGCGAACGCGCTTGATATGGCGCGCATCACGTTCGCCGATGTCGTCGTTCACGCTGGCCCGCAGCTGATCCAGATCCCTGGCCAGCGCATCCAGCGACTGCGGATCGAGATGCGCTTTGCTGCTCATCGGGCGGCTCCTGTCGCTTGGGCATCCAGCTGCAGCGCGCTCAGCGGCGTGGAGATGCACAGCTGGATCAGTTCTTCACCGTTGCCGGAAATCGCACCCGTAAGCAGATTGCGCACGCTGCCGCTGCGCTTGCGGCATTGGCAGCTGCGGCAGATGCCCTTGCCGCAACCGTAACGTGGCTGCATGCCTGCCGCCCGCGCGGCATCGAGCAGGCTTTGCCCGGCAGCTGCAGTGAACACTTGTTCCGGTTGCCCCAAGCGCACGGTGTGCAGTGGAGCGTCATCGGACACAGGTGCGGCGGCATAGCCGAAGTGCTCCTGCTGCAACTGCTTTGGGCGCTCGGCGTAGTGCTGGCGGACCATCGCCATGAATCCCTCTGGGCCGCAGACCATGGCATACCGCTGCTGCCAGTCGGGCACACAGGCGGCAATCTGTTCCGAGCGCAGCCGACCCGAGGCGGACGAGTCATACAGATGCAACTGTAAGCCTGGCCAGCGTTCGGCCAGCGAGCGTAGCTCGTCGGCGCAGGCAATCCCGTTGCCGCCATTGCCGCAATGGATCAGGGCGACAGATCGGGAGCTCGCCGCCTCGGCCAGTTCCTGCACTATCGCCAGCATCGGAGTCACCCCGCTGCCGGCGCTGATCAGCAGCAGCGGCTGGTCGCCCGGAGGCGGTGTGAAATGGCCCTGGGCCTGACTTAAACCCACCGCCTGGCCAACTTCCAGTCGATGCGCTGCGGTCGAGACCGCGCCGCCCGGCTGGCGCTTGATGGTCAATCGAATCAGGCCATCGGCCCTTGGTGCCTGCGAGCAGCTGAAGCAGCGAGTTTGCTGTACGCCGATCACCGTCAGCTCCAGCGCCACATGCTGCCCTGGCAGGAACCCGCGAAAGCGCCGGTTGGGGCGCAGCCAGATGCTCTTCAGGTCGGGCTGATGCTGCTCCACGGCGACCACAGTGGCACGTACGCCAGTCAGCGAGAAGTCGCCGCGCAGCAGGCGGCCGATGCGCTCCCAGGCGTAGGCGTCATTGAGCGGCGCCAGCAACGGGTGGCGCCATAGCCTGAGCATGGCTCCACCCATGGCGCGCATCGTGGAAGGCTGGGAGCTCCCTTGATCGGAACCGGACACGGCGATCTCTATCCTATTTCGGTGAACATATGTTCACTCAAAACCGCTAGAGTTTCCACTCCAGACGACGAGATGCTCCTGGGCCTATACTGGAACGCGGAATCCGCAAAGCCCTACGGAGGCAGTTTGACCGCGCGCGCAACTTTGCCCCGTAGCGAGAGCGACGGGCCCACAACCCGACTCGAGCGCAAGGAGCTGACCCGGCAGCGCTTGATCGACGGCGCGCTGGCGCTAATCGGCCGCGGTCGCAGCTACACCTCGCTTAGCCTGCGCGAAATCACCCGCGAAGCGGGCGTGGTGCCGGCGGCCTACTACCGCCACTTTCGCGATCTGGACGAACTCGGCCTGGCGCTGGTGGAGATGGGTGGAGTGACCCTGCGCCGGCTGCTGCGTGAAGCCCGCCGCGACGGCATTCCGCCCACTGACATGCTGCGCGGGTCGGTGCTGATCTATAAGCGCTTTGTCGAGGAGCGGGCACTGGTATTTCGCTTCATCGCCGCCGAGCGCGCCGGCGGCTCACGCATCCTGCGCGACGCCATCCGCACCGAAGACGGCCATTTCGCCTCGGAAATGGCGCAGGATCTGCGTGCCCTGGGCGTGCTCCCGGATCTGTCCAGCGCCAGTCTGCAGATGATCTGCGGGCTGGTGGTGACCACCATGCTCAACGCCGCCTCCGACATCCTCGACCTGCCCCGTAACCGGCCGGTGCAGGAGCAGGAAATCGTCGACAACTTCGTCCGCCAGCTCAGGGTGATCTTCCTCGGCGCCAAGCACTGGCGCGAGTAGGCGCGAGCCGCAGTCAGGGAGTCCCGCTGCGTTCACGTTCCCGGCGCCGTTCAGCCCGATACTCGCTGGGTGTCTGACCAAGGCGCTCTTTGAAGGCTCGATTGAAAGGCGCCAGCGAACCGAATCCCACGTCCATGGCGATGGTGAGTATCGGCAAATGGTCGCGTTCCGTATCGGCCAAATCGCGAGCGGCGGCGGCTATCCGGTGGTCGTTTAAGAACACGTTGAAGTTGCGATAGCCCAGCTCGCCGTTGATCAGTTGGCGCAGCCGGTAGGCCGGCATCTGCAGCCGCGCGGCGAGGCTGTCCACGCTCAGGCCGGGATCGCGATACACCGCCTGCTCCTCCATCAACGGGCGCAGCTGTTCCAGTTTCGCTGACCACTGAATGCGCGGATAGCTGGGCAGGCTCTCACTGTCGGCCAGCGCATAGTCCTGGTCCACCTGCTTGTTCACATCGAGCATGCGCAGTCCCAGCCACAGCGCCAGACCCAGCTGCCAGAGCAGGTGGAAGCCGGCGGGATCGTAGGGCAGTCGGGTATAGATGCCGACCAGGTTCTCCAGCAGCAGCATCTCCACGCCGATCAGGGCGCCAGCGAGCAGCGCCAGATAGCGCAGGCGAAAGCGGCCGCGCAGCAGATCGACGCGCAGGCTGCGCACGATGGCGACGATTATCGCGACCACGTAGGCCAGCTTGATCAGCTGTGGCAGGGTCTCGAAGATCAGGATCAGACCGTCGCTGTTGGGCCAGTTGCCGGCGGCGCTGACATGGAAGTCGTAGCTGTCGATCAGCTGCCCGGCCAGCCCGGGCCAGAAAGCCCAGCCCGGCAGCCGCGGCTGATCCTCGAACAAGCGCCACGCCAGAAGGGTGCTGCTCAGCACCAGCAGGTTGGCGCCGGTGTAGACCAAAGTCTGCAGCCAGAGCCAGTTCGGGCTGAGCACCTCGGCGCGGTAGAAAGGCGCCGCCGCCAGGCAGCCCAGGCACAGCAGCCAGCTGCTCAGGTAGCGGCGCAGACTGCGGTCGGCGATCCGGGTCCAGGCCAGGATCGCCAACAGCAGGTAGAGGGCGCAGGCCGCGCTAGCGAGATTGGGCAGTGCGCTCGAGCGGGGCTCCCAGGGCTCCCAGCTGGGTCCGCAGCCAGCTGATCTGATCGGCGATGTAGTCCGGGTGGACCCGATAATTGCGCACCCCGTCGACTTCGTTCAACCACACCTTCATGCCGTGATCGGCGCCGGCATAGGTCTTGATGGTGAACGGCTTGCCGGCGGCGATGTAGTCCCGAATTTTGTGGATCGAGCTGGCGCTGGGTGCTTCCGTGTCGGCTTCGCCGAACTGGAACAGAGTCGGTATGCTCAGCGCCGCGGCCCTGGCGTTGGCGTCGAAGTCCCAGTCCAGTCCCGGCGGCAGCTGGCGTCGTCCGAAAGCCTTGAGCAACATCGGACCGTAGCGCAGGCAGCCGTCACCGGTCATGGTGCCGGCCAAGTGCTCGGCATCCACCCGCTTGCGCCAGGTCCGGCGGCCCTGCTTGACCGCCTTCCACTGCGCATCCTGACGGGCGCCAAAGGCCAATCCGCAGGCCTGGGCAAAGGGTTCAAATTCCGACCAGTCCAGATTTGGATAGGCGGCCTCGAACTTCTGCCGGGTTTCCTGAAGGTCCTCGGCCAGCGGCGATTCCAGCATCCCGTAGCCAGCGATCAGGAAACGGATGCGCGGATCCGCAGCGGCCTGCAGCGCGACGTAGACGCCCTGACTGAGGCCAACCACGCCTAGCCGTTTGGCGTCTATTTCTGGCCGGTCTTCCAACACCGACAGTGCCGCCGACAGATCCGCGGCCAGCTGCACAAAATCATGGCTATAGTCGCCGCCCGAGCGCCCGGTGCCGCGCTTGTCGAACAGCAGCGTGGCCACCTCGGCCTGCAGATAGACCGCCGGTTCGAAGTAGTAGTCGGTGGCCGCGTCCTTTCCGGAACCATGCGCAACCACCACCGCCGGCACCGGCGTGGCGCTGATCGGGCTCACCAGCATTCCGTACAGGCGCACACCAGCGCTGTCGAACCAGATCTCCTCCAGCGTGTGCGGCAACGGCTGCAGCAGCTGGCCATCGAACTCGATCTGTTGCTCGGCAAACACCGGCAGCGGCGCGTCGGCCGGGCGCCGGATCATCTGCCCGTTGTCCATCTGATAACGAAAGCTGGCGCCGTCGCTGAAGCGGGTGATCCGCAGCACCCCGTCCTTGGACGGAATGACCGAATAGACCCCGCCTCGCGCGTCCTGCCAGACCCGCTGCAGGTACGCCGCTTCAGGAAAAGGCAATGGCGGTTGTGCCCAGGCCAGGCACGGCAGCAGCAAGATAAGCATCCATCGCAACATCGTTGTAATCCTCATGGGTTGGGGAGCTACAGCGTGTGATCTCGCTTGGCCTAGGGCTGGTCGATTTCCGAGGAAAGCTGATTGATGCTTTGAAAGCGCTTCGATGTATGGGACTCCCGACGGTGTCGGGTGGAACTCGTCAAGGCTTGGCGATGCGCACCGCGGTAGTGGTTTGGTGAGCTAACGAGAGCAGATTGAATACCGGCGAGCGTTTCATCTGCTCCTGCAGGAATAGTCGTTGCGTCTCGGTCAGCTCGGGTCCCTTGATCTCCATGTCGATAGAGAGCTTGCCGTAGGTCTTATCGCTGCGGTCGATGCCGTCGATACCCAGGAGCACACGCAGATTGAGCGGCGCGCGCACGGTAGCGGAAATCTGGTCGACCCGAATTCCATTGATCGCTGCATGAACGGCGACCGTTCCGATGACACAGTCCGCCAGCCCAGCCAGCGCCAGCTCGATCGGCTCTATGCGATCCACGGGCCTAAGAACGTCGCCCTGTAGCTCGACCGGCAAGCCCAGGTGCAGCCGGTAGTCGCGAGTCTGGCCGAGCTCCTGGCCGCCGGCCATGTAGGGGCCGATGCGAGCGGTGCTGTGGTAGGCGATCTGTCCACTTTCGCCGCTCGCGCGAAACTCGATCTCGCCATGTGCAGGATTGTTCCGAATGTCCGCTACGATCTCGTGGTAGCGGGCCAGATCGATCCCTTTCTCCACTGCCGTAGCTGCAGCCAGCTCCGGGTTCACTGCATCGCTACTTTGCGAAAGTGCGCAGCCCAAAACCAGCGCGGCGATAGATGACCGTATTGTTGCTTTCATCAGTTAACTCCTTGATTCTCTTATGTGAGGCCCGTCACATCGGTGTCAACGGGCCGGGCGGGGTTGGATTCGGATTGGCATTCTTCGACCCTGTGGGCGCGCACGAAGAGCTGTTTGCGAACGCGGGCGACGAGCACTCCGTCGGCCGTTTCGATCGGTGCTTCGAACCAGCGAGTGACGGGTTCGCCGCTGCGACAGGCATGCTGAATCGCGCCGACGCAGTGCTCAGGCAGGACAAGACTGGCGTAGACCGGCTCGCGCACAGCAGCGATGAACTCGATGCTTGCCGCTCGGTCCCAGACGCGATAGCCGTGCCCAAGGCGGCGCATCATCAGCAGCATCCAGAACGGGTCGGTCATTGCGAACAGGCTGCCGCCAAAGTGAGTGCCGACGTAATTGCGAGTCAGCAGTCGTGAGCGCAGCCGAACTCGTACATGATCGAAGTCGGAGTCGAACTCCAGAACCCGAATTCCGGCAAACAGAAACGGCGGCCAGAGATTGATGAGTCTGCGCAGCGTCGCCGCTTTGGGCATGCTTCGTTTCACCTTGAGCGCTTTCATGTTGCTGCCTCTAGTCCAGTGGGCTAAGACGATAGGCGATGCGCTGGATGCCACCCAGAGCTAAGATGGACGAAAACAAGGCATATGTGACACAGGCAACCATGGAAAAGGACGCTTCTGCGCGTGTCGTTCGAGTAGCACTGGTCGTCGTCCCGGAAACCGCGCCGGCAGGGCTGTACAGCCTGCTCGAGGTGTTCGCTTCGGTAGGCAGCGTGTGGGAGTTGTTCACCGGCAATGCGCTCGGCGAGGTGCGCATGCGCGTCGACCTGGTTGCCGAGACACAGGAACTCGCTTATTGCGCCATGGGCGTGCCGGTTGAGCCAGACCAGACCGTCGATAGCGCAGGCAGATACGACTGCCTGATCGTTTCGGATCTGTTTCTCTCCGCAGACTTCGATCCCCGCGGGCGCTGGCCGGCGATGGAAGCCTGGATTCACTCCCAGCATGCCGACGGCGCCATCGTCGCATCGGTCTGTACCGGAGCGCTGTTGCTGGCTGAGACAGGTCTGCTCGACAATCTGGAAGCAACCAGCCATTGGGGTGCGGTTCCCCTGATTCAGAAGCTCTATCCCAGAGTGAGGCTGCGGCCGGAGAGGGTGTTGGCGCTGGCCGGGCCAGGACAGCGGATCATCACCGCCGGTGGCGCCTCGTCCTGGATCGAACTTGCGCTCTATCTGATAGCGCATTACTGCGGGCGGCAGGAGGCCGTGCGTATTTCCAAGGTCTTTCTTCTCGGCGACCATGCTGACGGTCAGTTGCCCTTTGCCGCGCTGACCCGCCCGCCGGCACACACGGACCAGGTTATCGAGCATTGTCAGCGCTGGATCGCCGAGAACTATGACGTGGCCAACCCAGTAGAGCGCGTTGCCGCCTATTCCGGGCTGCACGCACGAACTTTCAAGCGGCGCTTTCGCGCAGCAACGGGCTTCTCTCCGCTCGAGTACATCCAGACGCTCCGAGTGGAGGAAGCCAAGTTCTTGCTCGAAAGTTGCGATTTGGCGGCCGACGACATCGGAGCGGAAGTTGGCTACGCGGATTCGGCCTCGTTCCGCCGCTTGTTCAAGCGGCTGACCGGTGTCACTCCATCGCGATACCGACGCCGTTACCAAAGGATCGGGCGCGTTGAGTCCTAGCCCGCATTATTCATGAACCTTCTACTGCGGCTTCCGCAGACGCACGATGGCGCGGCTTGCTCCCTCCGATCGACTCGACGTACTGCAAGTACGCCTTCATCGGTCTTCGGTCTTCGGTCCGCGATCCGCACCACAGTACGCCTGCGAAACCCTCGCTACGAACGTTCATGAATAATGCGGGCTCGGAGTCTGTGTGCCTACCGGGCCCGGGTTCCAATCACTTCCGTGCCTCAGCACCCTTCGATAGGCTGCAGCGGAACTATCGGAAAACGCCCCGAGCTGCCGCTCTTCAAGTGGTAGGTCGCCGTCCCGGATTTGCAGGTCGCCAGTTCGATCAGCAGCGTTCCGACGGCCCAGGGCGCGGTGTTCTCCACCGGAGCGGGATCGTCGAAGACCCCGCCGGTGGGCGGGTTGGAAGTTGGCCAGAACATTGATCAGCAGGGCAACGACGGCCAGGGTACGAAGGATCGTGGTCATGTGGATTTCCGAGGAATTGGATATACGGTTGATTCGGTGGCCGGGGGAGGCTGAGGTTGATCTGCCCAAGGGCGCAGTCGGCGCGCGAAGAACCGCCAGATCGCCAAGGCACCGTCGACATCGCGGCTGACTCTGCCGACCAGCGATTCGGGAAATGGCGCGGTGGGATGCGGTAGCGCGTGACCGCCGCCGTGAACGATCATCATGACCACTTTCGGCCGTCCATCTGTAGCGAAGTACCTCGACTCAACATGGGTGCCGTCGGCAACTAGATTTCGGTGGCGGACGATGCGCTGCAGGCCGGCTGCTGGGGCGAGCGCCCTGAAGTGCTCGACGGTGGCCTCGAAGGACCGCACCGCACCGAGTTCGGCGCCATCGGGCGCGCGTACCGATCCGCCACTCCAGGGGCTGATCGGGTCTTCGGTTCCGCCGACGAGCATGATCGGTGGTGCGGAGCCCTTCGCCTCGCAGCTGAGCTCGTCCGGCGCCGGTAGGCTGGCCCCGATAGCGGCCAGGGCGTTGAACTCCCCCGGCGCTTCCATGGCCAGGCGAAAAACCATCTGTCCGCCATTGGAATAGCCCAACACGAATACGCCTGCCAGCGGTCGGTCTACCGCGCGGCTCGCATGGGTGATAACGGCACGCAGGAAGTCGACGTCGTCCACACCGGACAATGCCGCGCTAAACGGAGTTCGCCCACGACAGTCGCGCCATTGGCGGCCCAGCCCATCGGGATAAGCCACCAGCCAGCCGTGGTTCTCGGCCAGTTGATCGAATGCGCCGGCGGTGAGCTGACGTAGCCGAGCGCCATCGCCTCCCGAGCCGTGCAGGGCAATGACCAAGGCCGGGCGATCGGCGAGTCTCTCTGGCCGATAGAGCCTGACCACCCGGTGCAGACCTTGGTGGCGGACCAGTGTGGGCACCAGTTGCGACGCGTCAGTCGTCATTGGCTGCGCGGCGGCGGCCGCTGACGCTGTCAGCAGCAGCCCCATAGCCAGGAACAGGATCAGGGGGCGGCAGCAGGCGGAGGCCAGGGGCGCGAATCCCATAGGCTTCATGACTGCTGCCGAATCTGCTCGGCCGGCAACGAAGCTTCGGGCGCCGATTTGCCACCTGGGCGAGGCAGGAAAGCGGGCACCTTCTCGCGATAGCGGCGATAGTCTTCTCCGTGCACCTGCTCCAGATCGCGCTCTTCAAAGGGCGTCGCCGCCAGCACATAGGTCAGTGTGAACAGGGCGAAGATCAGGTGGCCGGCCGTGAATTCGACCACCAGCCAGGGCACCAGCAGCCAACCCAGGCTGATCGGGTGGCGCACCAGCCCATAGAGCCAACGCGCGCTGAGCGAGCCAGCGGGCTCTCCGGCGCGTTGCCGCAGGCGGCGCCACGCCGGCCCCAGCCCGAAGAAGTCGAGATGACCGAAATGGAAGGTCGCCGAGAACATCAGTGTCCAAGCCAGTACATAGGCGACAACCATCGCCGTCGCCGCCCAGCCAGCGGGAATCGACCACAGCAAGACCGGAATCGGCTGCCAGCCGATGACCACCATTGCGGTGGCTGCGGCCGCTGTGTACAGGTAGGTGGAGCGCTGCAGAAAGGACGGTAGCTGAGCCGGCCAGCGCCGCTTCACCGAAAGCCGCGCAGCCAGGGAGTGGTGTAGCGCGAACAGCGCCAGCAGTCCTGCGTTGGTCAGCGCGGCGAGTGCAGGATGGATCGCATCGCCGTCGATGATGCTCTTGGGTACGCCAATATCGGCGATGAAACCGAAGAAGTAGGCCGTGGCGACCAACCCGACGAGGTAACCGCCGAGCGCGTAGATGAATTGAATTGTCCGTGCCATGAAGGGAGTCCGGTGGAAGTCTGACCACCAGTCTCTGGGTTGCACCGCGGCCCCGCATGTTGAAGCTCTAAGAATGCGCTGAGAATCCGATTAAGCTGCGGCCGCCGCGGTAATAGAGTCGCGGGTCAATGAGGATCCCGAGCTACGACTCTGGGTGCCAACCGGTAAACCGAAAGCCGTGGCCGACCACCGTTTCCACCGCCGAGGCTTGGTCGCCAAGCTTCTTGCGCAGTCCGCGCATAAGCACGTCCACTCGATTCGAACTGCCGAAAGGTTGGCGCCAGATCTGCTCCAGCAGCGTATCCCGAGTGACTACCGCGCCACCCGCGTCCTCCAACGCACAGAGCACGCCGTATTCCAGCGGCGTGAGCGCCACTGCAGCGTCGCCCAGCAGCAACTGCCGCCCCTGCCTATCGAGACGGCTAGCTGAAGCGCCCCCGGCAGTTGGCGCCAGCGATGGCACGGTGGACGGTAATTCAAGTCCGCGCAAGAAAGTATTGGCCAGTGTGGCCACCGCATCATTGCCTAGCCAGGGCGGGTGCACTCGGCCTTCGAGGGTGACCAGCCGCGACCTGGGCATGCCTGCAGCCAGGGCACGCCCTTGATCTACAGGGATGGCACGGTCTCCGCGCCGATGCAGCACCAAGGTATCGGTCCGGACCTCGGCAAGTCGGCCGACGGCGTTCATCCGGTAGCTTAGTTCGAGGAGCGCTGCAGCCGTTTCGCCGCCGGCCGCGGATCGCTGCAGCCTGGCGAAGGATTCACGAGTGCCCGGACCGCCGTCCGGAACGAATATGTCGGCGAGTGCCCGCGAACCCAGCCCCCAATGGGCGCGAACGGTGGCGAGCAGAGCCTGCTGCACTGGTCTCTCACAGATCGTCGCGCCGTCAGCGAAGCTGCCGTACAAACAAAGCCGCCCGACCCGGTCCGGATACGCAGTAGCATGTTCAAGCGCCACCGGCCCGCCGCAGGAAAAGCCGAACAGGTGGTAGCTGTCCACGCGCAGATCTGCCGCCACCGCCGCAGCCAGACCAGCGAAGGTCGCCGCTTCCTGCGCCAGCGTCGTATTGATCGCCTGCTCCGCGCTCAGGCCAACGCCGGGCCGGTCGTAGCGCACCAGGCAGAGCCCTTCGGCAAGAGCCTCGAAGAAGGATCGAAATGCCGGCTGAGTCCAGTCGTCCTCAAGGTGGCTCACCCACCACGCCGGGCACAACAGCAGCGGCCGTTCGGCACTCGCTGCACCATGCAGCGCGTAGGCGATCTGCCGTCCTGCAGAGTCCGTGTAGAAACGTGTCTCGAACATCTCGCCGCGATTTTCCAGTCGGAGTTCCTGCCGCCCCATGGTATCGCGCCCAACGAACTGCCATTGCGGCCTTGTGCGGGCCGAGGAATTCAGCGCCACCACAGCACCGTGTTTCGTCCCCCGCATTCGCTGAACGAAAAAACGCCCAGGGCCAAAGGTGCCACCTTCGACCATCGCGGACGATTGCTGGAATGCACTGTCATCAGAAAAGAGAAAGGCTTGCGATTGCTCGCAAGCCTATGAATTGGCTGGGGGACTAGGATTCGAACCAGTTCCTCAACCAACTGATTATCAAATATATTTTGGAAAGCGATCTCTGATTACCCCGGAATTTACCCCGATATTTCCTTTCCTAGTGGCTCGGATCCGGCTCATCCATGGCCGCGTCAACGAATACGTTGATAGGCAAGATGCGGATGTTCCTCGCTGACGAGCAGGCGCACGAAGTTGGTGTGCAGGAACAGCTTTTCACGGCCTGATTTGATTTCCTCCAACATGCCGAGACTCGCGAGCTGCTTGAGGTAGGCCGACGCCGTTTGGCGTTTGGCGACACCCGCTTCAACCAGGTTCTCAATCCGACAATAGGGTTGGACGAATAGCGCATCGACCAGATCGCGGCTGTAGACCTTCGGTGCGTGGGACCGGACAAACTCGGTGGCGTGCTGCTGCAGTCGCTGGATTGCGAGAATCTTGTCCGCAGTCCAGCGCGCGGTTTCAGCGACCCCAGTGAGCATGAAGGCGATCCACGCCTCCCACGCATTCTCGGCAGTGACTGCCAGGAGCAGACGGTAATACTCGGCCCGATGGCGGAGTATGTAGCGGGACAGATATAGCACCGGTAGCTCAATCAGCCCGTGCTCGACCAGTATCAACAGATTCAGCACGCGGCCGGTGCGACCGTTGCCGTCCAAGAAGGGGTGGATCGCTTCGAATTGGTAGTGAGCCACGGCCATTCTGATCAGCGGATCGATTTCAATTTCGTCGTGTACGAAGCGCTCCCAGTTGGCGAGCTTGCCGCGTATCACCGCTTCACCCTCCGGTGGTGTGTAGATCACCTCACCGGTAGTCGAATTGCTCAGCTCCGTGCCTGGCACGCGGCGAATCTGCATGTCGCGATTCTTCAATCGGCTGCACACGCGAACGGCAGTATTGGTGTTGAGGGGATGCGCTCGTAGGGAGTCGAAGCCCTCTCGCAGCGCCGAGCGATATAACAATGCTTCCTTGGTGGCGGGGTCCGCGTCGTTGTCGTCGTGCGAGTATCTAAACAGCGCGTCGTTGGTAGTGACAATGTTCTCGATTTCGCTGCTTGCGCGTGCCTCCAGCAACGGGATGCTGTTGATCAGAACGGCTTGATTCGGAATCCCCGCGCCCAGACTCTTGAGTTCTGCCAGCGCGGCGCGAGCCTCTATGCACGTCTTCAACAGCGGTCTGGTCTCAATGTCCGCTTTCGGCGGTAACTCCGGAAGATCGTTGTGTGGCCGCTTGGGATCAAACGACATGTCGATGGATTCCGCTTTGATCGACACGTTCGATCGACATGTCGATGGTATCGACATTTGGCCAAAATGTGTCGATGAATTGCGATTTCGTCGACATATATGCAAACAGCCTGCCTAGGACTCACTGTTCGGCGGCAGCACGACCCGCATCGACACAACATGGATGGGCGGCGAGTCCACCGTCGCCGCATTGTCCGACGCACGCCGGCCTCTCAGCGGCGTCTCCAGCATCAATCCACCCTCCGGCCAGTCATAGTCCAGGCGCCTAGCCAGGCGCCGCTGCAGCAGGCGCCAGATGCGGAAACAGCACTTGGATCGGGCTGCGAACTGGGATCGGACCGTGGCCTGCTGCTCTGCATACTCGAGTTCCTCGACCCAAACGGCGACCCGTTGGCCTTCGGCATCAGTCCACTCAGGAGCCATCCGCGACCACAACGCTCGAATGGCCCATGCTTCAGACTTCGCTGAACTGTTGATCTCCATGCCGCACGAGTACAGGCATTCGACCACCAGCGACTGCAGTTCGAGCAGATCGCCCAACGCTGGGACTTCATGACGTCCTGGCTTCATACGAATACCTACCGGCTGTCGTCTAATGCGGACCCGCGAACGGAATCACTGATGTTCCGCCTGCTACCGGGAGAATTCAACGTGAGTGTCAATCCACCAACTGATCGGGAAACGCTGTACGAGGAGGTGTGGGCCGAGCCCATCACTGTCGTTGCCAAGCGATATGGCATGTCGGATGTAGATCTGATCAAGAAGTGCGGCCGGATGAAGATCCCGGTCCCGCGCAGGGTTATTGGGCGAAAGTCCACGCCGGACAGAAGCCACGAAAAGCGCAACTGCCTGAGCTGAGTACTGAATCCCAGATTGCGTATGGCCCGATACCTCTGACCGATTCAGAGTTGGAGACTCGCGCCCAACTAGATGCTGTGGTTTCCGACGCCAAGAAAAAGCTCAGCGACGGCGCGAACTTGAACGACGAGGAAGTGACGCAACCGTTGGTCCGCGCAGCCGGGAAGCGTTTGCACGCAAGGTCGGGCTGGACGGACCCGAGCGGAATTCGGTCAGCACCCAACGAGGTGCTCGACATTCGCGTCACCTCCGGTGCTGTCGACCGTGCGCTGGGCATCGCCAACTCGCTGATCAATCTCCTTGGTGCCATGGAATTCAGCGTCTCTATCGACAAGCAGAAGGGCACGACATACCTAGCAGGTCGAGGCGCCAGGTTGCCATTCATGCTGGTCGAGCAAACGGTGCGCAGTCCGCACGTGCTCACAAGATCGGAAGAACGTGCTCGCAAGCGCTACTACGATGCGCCGCCGTACGACTGGCGCGCAGAACCACCTGACATTCCACAGTACGACTGGACGCCTACTGGTCAATTGACGATATCCGTAGGCCGGTACCCAGTGCTGCGCAATTGGAATGACACCGCGAAAACCGGGCTGGAGAAGCGGCTCAACAATATCGCCGCGGAAGTCGTGCGGATGGCCGAGGAGACCCGTTCGCGCGAAGAGGCGGAGCGCGACCGCCAGAGACAGCAGCGGGAGGCGGAAGCCCGATACGAGACCGCAATCGCCCGTCACGCCGACGAGATGAATCGATTCCAATCACTTGTCCGCGATGCTTCGCGGCACCGCCGAGCAAATGCGCTGCGCAGCTACATCGGCGCGTTTGAAGCGAACGCTGTCGTTCGGGGCGAACTCGATGCAGACGCAATGGACTGGATTGCCTGGGCGAGAGCCAAAGCGGATTGGGTGGATCCGTTGATCAATGTATCTGACCCATTACTGGACGCCCCCGAACCCCAGCGCGTTGGCGTCTTTTACTCAAGAACTTGGTCGCCACGGCGAACGTGACTCAAGTTGCGCTCGCCGGACAACACGCACCTGTTCGCTCGCGGAAGCGTGGGGCATTCCGCGAAAACCAGCCTCGATGAGAGCCAGTTCTCACAATTGTGATATTTGGTCTTCTCAATGGGAGAAACGTAGTTTCAAGCGACAGTAAGAAAGTGGCGATCTTGACGACTTCCGTGATCCGCAGGCGGAAGCCGAAGAGCGGATCTGGCTGGAATCGTCTTAGATATCGTAAGTGAGTGAGGTCATCGAAAAGTTTGTGTGATCAAGAAACAACAACAGAAGGGTTAACTAATGTACGTCGAGTTGGACCAGTTCGCGGCAGCACTGCGCACCTACATCACGTCTACCTATCACGTGTCTCATCCGGCGCTGGTTGAATTGCGAGACGACCTTTTGGCTCGCCAGGGCGCGATCGCGCAGACGCCCTACATTGAGAGCACCGCCCGCTACGCGGCGTCACGCGAGTACGCGGCCCTCTCAATACCGCCGGAAGTAAAGGAACTGCTGACCTGGCTGAGTGGACGTAAGGTAGTGTTCGACCCGCCGTACGACCATCAGGCTTACGCGTTGGAACTCGCGTTGGCGTCCCCCGCCCGCGACCTCGTCGTAACAACGGGCACTGGGTCCGGCAAGACGGAGACTTTTCTCCTCCCGATCCTCGGGCGCCTCGCGGCAGAGGCGGCGACGCGCCCGTCCTTCGGTACGCGCGCCGTGCGGGCGCTGTTGCTATACCCCATGAACGCCCTAGTCAACGACCAACTCGGTCGCCTTCGGGTGCTGTTTGGGGGCAACGACCTGTCACGATGGTTCACTGATCGCGCCGGCCGACCGATGAAGTTCGCCCGTTACACCGGGCGGACGCTCTACCCTGGCCGGCGACGTGAAGACACCGCAAAGCACTGGGCGAGATTAAAGGAGCCTCTCGAGTTCTTCACTAAGCTCGAAGACGGCGCGGCGAAGGACGCGGCGACTCGCGAACTCATCGCGGAACTTCGGCGCCGAGGGAAGTGGCCCGCAAAGCCATCTTCTAGTCCCGAAAAGGAGGACGGCATCAGTGCCTGGCTTGGCAAGGGCAGGTGGAAAGACGCTGAGGGGAACTGGGTCCGTACCGTCGAGCGCAACGAGGACCCCGAACTTTTCCTCAGGCACGAGGCGCAGGAGGGCGTGCCGGATCTACTCGTCACCAACTACTCGATGCTTGAGTACATGCTTTTGCGCCCGATTGAGCGCGAGATCTTCCGTGCCACCGCTGCGTACTACAAGGACAACCCGGACCAACGCCTCGTCCTTGTCCTGGACGAGGCGCATCTCTACCGCGGTGCGCAAGGGACCGAGGTGGCAATGCTGATTCGCCGGCTCCGTGAGCGGCTCGAACTTCCTTTGGAGCAGTTTCAAGTAATCTGCACTAGTGCGTCGTTCTCCAACGCTGAAGCCGCGAAGCAATTCGCGTCGGACCTCGCAGGGAAGCCCGTAGATAGTTTCCAGGTCCTAACTGGCTCTAAGCGAGCCTTTCAGTCGTCGGGCCCTGGAGACACCACTACCGCAACTGCTCTGGCAGGCGTGGATCTGAATCGCGTTCACCGGGGACCGCTGAGTTCACGCTTCCAGGCCGTACTGCCTGTGCTCCGGCTGGCAGATCCCTCAGTATCCATTGAGTCTCTTAGCACCACCAATCCTAAGGGAACGGACCCGGTCGGCCACGCGCTTTTCGGGGCGCTCAGCCAGTTTCCCGTAACGGGGAGGCTGGTGAACCTGACGAGCGGCGCAGTATCAGACGGAGACGACGAGCGAGACCCGCCCGGTATCGGACCGGCGCAGGAAACTTCAAAACTGGGCGCGCGCCTCTTCCCCGACGTAGAGTCGGACCTTGCCCGCGCGGCGACCAACAGCCTTGTTGAGCTTTCATCGCTCGCAAAGGAGAGCGACGACAAGGCGCCGCTGCTCGCGGCCCGCGCACACGCGTTCTTTCGCGGGCTGCCGGGCCTCTGGGCATGCTCGGATCCCAATTGCTCACGCATTCCTAACGAGCGCCGGGAACGGTGGGGGGAATGCCTTCCACCGACGGGAGCGCTCTACGCCCAGCCGCATAGGACCTGTGCTTGTGGTGCGCGAGTTTTTGAGGTGCACACTTGCCGATCCTGTGGCTCGGCGTACTTCAAAGGATTTTCGTTTGACCCCAATGCTCCGGAATACCTCTGGGCGGAGGACGTGGGAGAAGTTGATGACGTCGACGGCGTGGTCCAGCCCGTGTTCCTAGCACTTGAAGAGCCTCCGGCAGGTTCTGGGGCGCGCTTAAAATACCTTGATCCAATCACTGGCCGCGTTGGCTCTCAAAACCAAGAGGCGCGGGAAGTTTGGCTTCCGCCAGTTGGGCAGGAGAAAACGCCGCCTGGAACGTTCCACAGTTGTCCTCGATGTAGCGCGCGGGGCGAGGACATCATGGATCACGTAACCAAGGGTGATGAGCCCTTCCAGGAGATCGTGTCGTCCCAACTACTCGAGCAACCCCCTAGACCAACGGTACGTACACCGCTGCAGGGTCGCAAGACGCTGATCTTCTCTGATGGGAGACAGGCCGCTTCGCGACTCGCGGGCAAACTCAAGCAATACTCGATGCGAGACGCCATCCGCCCGCTAATCCTTGACGGTTTGGCGGAGTTGGAGCGCAGGTACGGAAATTCCGTCTCGCTGGCACACTCTTATGCCGCGCTGTTGGTGGGCTGCGCGGTCCGAGGGGTGACGCTACGGCCAACCCAGGCGCCACATTTCGAGGAGGACCTTCAACTCTTCAAGGAACTGCTAGAGAGTTCGCCGCCGGTAGCAGGCCAGGCGATCCTAGACCGCTCAGCCGAATTGAACACGTACAGGACTAACAAGGATCTGATGTCCGCACTTTACCCCGTGCTGAAGGATCCCCACACGGGCCTGAGTGCGCTGGGGCTTGGCGCCATACAGCCAATGCTCGATCAAACAGACGTTGACAAACTCAACGAACTGCCGGCACCTTCCGCGCCAATTGCCTTGTCGCCTGAACAGCGGCGGCTAGCACTACTGGATTTGTGGATCTTCGACGCGGTGCTCAGCCACTCGCTCTTCCTTCCGACGACGCCAAGCGATTGGCTCGACGCGCGAACAGGCGCCAAGATCAATAGGACCAAGGAAACTTTCCCGCTGTTCGTGAAGGAACTCGTCGGAACAAAGTGGTTCAACGCCAACCTGAAGGGGAGTGCCGCCAGCCCTACGCAGTGGGGAATCTTCCTCACAAGGGTGTTTGGCACGAGTCATACCGCGAACGGGTTCATTCTTCGTGCCGCCAAACTGCGTGTCGCCACGGATGGAGTCGAATGGCGTCGCTGTGGAACCTGCACCACGGTGCAGCCTCACAATCCGATCGCTGGTGACCGCTGCCGGATTCGGCGAGGCCAGCACGCGTGTGGCGGGTCGACGCAGCCGTTAGATCCCTCGTCCGATCCGGTGTTCCGATCGCGCAAGGGGCATTTCCGGCGACATGCCGAGCGACTTGTGGCTGAGCCAGACTACGCTCCACATCCCTACGTCGCTGAAGAGCACTCCGCTGCGCTGAATGACAGTAGCAACAGCGCCGCGGTCGGGAGAACTGAGTGGCACGAACTCCGCTTTCAAGACCTCGACGTCGAAGGGCCTGAGGGTCGAAAGGAGGGTCCGATCGATGTCCTTTCGTGCACGACAACGATGGAGGTCGGTATAGACATCGGCAGCCTCACCGCAGTCGCGCTGAGGAATGTGCCGCCGGGCCGAGCGAACTATCAGCAGCGGGCTGGCCGGGCCGGCCGACGGGGATCTGCGCTATCGACTGTCGTTACTTACTGCGGCGCTGACAGCCACGACCAGGAGTTCTATTCCAGTCCAGCGGCCATGGTGAGCGGCCCGGTGCCTGATCCAGCCCTCAACCTCGATAACCTCGAGATCGTGCGACGCCATTGCTTTGCGCTAGTGATGGGCATGTTCCAGATGGACGCGATCGCGGACCACCACGAAGACAACGTGAGCGCCAATGTCTTTGAGAGTCTCGGAATGCTCCATGACTTCCGTCGAGGAAGCGCCCCTGGATTCTCATACGCCGGGCTTGAACGGTGGCTTGAGCAGAATGCCCCGCTCGTTCGGGGGGCACTGGGTGAGGTCGTCCCAGCAGCCGTTCTAAAGGTTGAGCCCTCGTTTGTCGAAGCGCTCCCTGAGCGGCTGCTGGCCGCGCTGCGTGAGGTCGGAGCTGGCCCGGCGGAGGCCGCCGACGCGGACGGCACACTCTCTCCTGCTGTAATAGAGGAACTCATCGCTGAAGGCGGCGGCGAAGAGGCCGCCGCGGGCCTTGCGATGGACTGGGACGAGGGCATCGACTTCGATGCGCCGAATATGCCCAACGTTGGAGACGCTGGTGCCGCCGTGGACCACGATCGGGCCGAAGAGGCGCCTGAGGGTAGCCTGGACCCAGAGAAGTTGCTCGACCGGCTCTTCGACCGCGGCGTACTGCCGCGGTACGCCTTTCCCACAGACGTGGTGACCTTCCACGTGTTCGAGCCGAGCGCCAGTACCGAGCGCAAGGCAGTGATCCGTTACTCCCCGCAACTCGGGCTCAACCAGGCACTATCGAGTTACGTGCCTGGCCGCGAGGTTTGGGTGGACGGCGAGCGACACTATTCATTCGCGATCTGGACGCCCTTTGGCCGGCGCGAATGCTGGCAGGCCTGGCGCCGAATGAAGGTGTACTTCGAATGCGACTGCTGCGGTTACGCGCGAGTCGAATGCCGAAGCGACGAGTACTACGTGGGCAAGGTGCTCGACTGTCCCGCATGCGGCACGGCAGGATCCCTTGGGGTAGGCGCCCACTGGTTCCGACCGCCGGGGTTCGCGCACCCTGTGGACATTGACCCCGAACTCCCGCTCGAAGACAGCCCCACTCCGACGCGCCCCACACGCGCTAAGCTTAGTGCACCATTCACAGATAGCGGCCCACCAGCGGCCACGAAGCAAGCGCCGAACGGCGCCGGCTTCGAGGTGTGGACCGCTAAGCAGCGACTCGTGCTGACCAACACGGGTTCACGCGACCAGATGAAGCCTGGGTTTCTCTATTGCCCTCGCTGCGGTCGCGCTGAGCCGAACGGCTGGGGAGCCGGCAAATTCCAACAGGGGGGACACCCTCGACCAAACCCTGACTTTCATCCGCATGGGGCGAGTTGCAGCCATTCTCCTTCCGTGGTTGTCCTCGGGAACGAGTTTGAGACGGACATCGCGTTGTTTCGGTTTCAACTCGGCGCCACGGTGACCCTCCCGCCGGGCTCAACCGCGGCCAAGATCGTATTGACCACTGTCGCGGAGGCGCTCGCATCCGCCGCCGCTAAGTTGCTCGACATCGAGGAGTCGGACATCGGCGCCGAGTTCCGAGTCGCGATGACAAGCGAAGGGCGTACCGGGCGCCACGTCGAAGTGTACCTCTACGACCTCACTCCGGGAGGCGCCGGGTTCGTTCGATCGGCCGTTGATTATCCTCAGCACCTTTTCGAGACCGCGATGGAACGGCTCGAGTCGTGCGAGTGCACTCACTCCTGCTATGAGTGCATGCGCAGCTACAAGAACAAGTGGGATCACAAGTATCTCGATCGTAAGTTGGGGGCGGCCTTCCTACGCCACGTCGCAATCGGCGAGCACCCCACGATCTCGCCGGAAGACGACTCGCGTTTGCTCCGCACATTGCAGGTGGATCTCGAAGAGGCTGGACATGAGGTGGTCGCGCTCGATGGCGCGCTAATGTTGCCTGAACTCAACGACCGGGTCGTTGTGCTTGGTCACCCGATGACTCGTGGGGAGGCAGGATCTACTCAGGGTCGGCTACGAATCCAAGAGAGCGACAACTGCGTTGTCGTCGACCAGTTGCTTGTCGATCGAGCGCTCCCAGCAGCGGTGAAGTCGGCGACGGGGGCTCTTTCTGCCGACTGCGCCGGTGCCGCAGTTCCCCCTTTCTTGGCCGAATCATCGGAAGGCATTCCAGTCTTCACATTAGACGCTTTGGCTGGGTCCGGCCCCCCACAACCCATTGCTAGAGTCTTGGTCCTGGGTGTGCCTGCAGATGCGTTCGTTGCCCAACTCACTCACAGTACATTCGAGAAGAGACATGGGGCCCTCATTAAAGGAGCCTGGGTTGTATTCACCCGAACCGAATCCGGAGATTATTCCGCTAGTCTGAAAGGCGCGGAACCTCGACTGCTCCGGAGCGCGACAGGCGGTTTCAACGCTACCAAAGAGCGGTGGACTTTCGGTATTGCGCTGAAACAGGGGACCAAGGTGAAGATTCAATACCAATCCGCGGTGGCTCCCCGGTTTGAGACAGCGCTGGCAAGTGATGTGTCCGTCGTCGGGCGAATCATAGGTGTCTTCGATGACGGCCAACTTCAATTGCTAGGGGATGCATGATGGCAAGGGTGTTGCCAGACGTTGACCCGGCCCAACTCGAGCACGCGTCAGAGGAGCCAGTTTATGTGGCCCTGCGCGACCAATTGGGCCCCGACTACGTCGTCCTGCACTCCTACCCGTGGCTACGCCCGTGGCGCGACGAAGCGCTCGCAGAGGGAGAAGCAGACTTCGTGGTCATTCACCCCGAGCGAGGGATGCTCGTGCTCGAGGTAAAGGGCGGCGACGTGCGCCACGACGGCCACCGATGGTTTCGAAACAGCGTGAATGGTTGTCGCGAGTTCAAGGACCCGTTCAGACAAGCGCAGCGAAACATGCACGCGCTCATGGACATCGTCAAGGAGCGCTCTGGGCACAGAATCCGACCTGATACTCTCGCGCACGGCTACGCTGTCGTGTTCCCCCACCTCGACTACACGAGCGCGCCGCCCAACAACGGTGCCAAGGCGATTATCATCTCACGTCGCCACCTCGCAGAGATGGCGCAGGCGATCGAGACCGCTTTCGCCGCGTGGACTAGCAGCCCAAGGCCACTTAGCGCTGAACTCCACCGAATGCTCCTCCACGATTGCCTCATGCCGAAGTTTCGCCTGGTTCGCCCAGTGGGGCCGGACATCTCGAAGGCCTCAGAGCGACTCCTCGAACTGACAGAGACACAGGCGCAAGTGTTCGAAGGTCTCTACGTGGAGGACCGCGTATTGGTAGAAGGCGTCGCAGGCTCCGGAAAGACGTTTCTTGCCCTGAACCGGGCGTTGGCGTTCGCGCGTCTTCGTAAGCGTACGCTCTTTGTCTGCTATAACAAAGAGTTAGCCGCATGGCTCCGGCGCCAAGTTGAGGAAGACCCCGCGACGGCTCCATTTCGAGAGCACCTCGTCGTCAGGCACTTCCACGCGCTCGCGTCCAGTTTGGCCGCGGATGCGGGGATCCCTTTCGAACCGACGGCGCGAGGCCCAAAGACTGAGACCTTCTGGAACGACGAAGTCCCAGGCCTCATGGAGCAGGCTTTCCTCAGTCTCGATATCCAAGGGCGCGCGACTTCGTTCGATGCCATCGTCGTGGACGAAGCACAGGACTTCTGTTTCGGATGGTGGTATGCGCTCACGCAGTCGTTGCTATCCAATCCCGAAGGGCCGCTTTACGCGTTCCTAGATCCGAACCAGTCTCTTCGCGGTGAAGTGCAATGGCCAGACATCGAGTTTGGCGCGCGCTTCAAACTTACGATCAACTGCAGAAATACTCGCAGAATTGCAGTGGCGAGTGCATCAGTGCTGTCGCTTTCCCCCATCACGTTTCCTCGGGCGCCAATCGGCGGACCGCCACGAGTCCTCCGAGCCGGATCTGAACGTCAACAGAAGGGTCTTGTTCTCCAAGAACTTCGGTCTTTACTTGGGCGCGATGACGTCAGTCCGAGCCAGATTGCGGTGATCGGCCCTGCCGCGAAGGACAAGGGGAGCCTCGCCGACTTGGCGGACGTAGATGGTGTACCACTTATTACCTCTGCAGAAGAGTGGCGGCGTGGCGGAGGCGTTCTTGTGACGACAGCACGATCCTTCAAGGGGTTGGAGGCAGAGGTGGCTATCCTCTACGACCTAGGTGGCTTCAGTCGCCTCTTCCGGCGCGAGGATCTATATGTTTCCTGCACCCGCGCGAAAGTGTTATTGATCGCTATCGTCCACGGCGACGAGTGTCGGGAAGCCATTATCAAGGCCCAGGCAGCGGCGGAAGCAGAGCAATGACCGTTACGACACTCACACGCACCGATTTCGCGCGCGGACTTGGCTATGTGGATTCGATCGGTAACGCGAGCGCTCGAACTATCGCGAAGTTCATACGGGACGCGATGGGTCGGTGG
Organism: Gammaproteobacteria bacterium; assembly: GCA_030430155.1. Taxonomy (GTDB): domain Bacteria; phylum Pseudomonadota; class Gammaproteobacteria; order Xanthomonadales; family SZUA-5; genus SZUA-5. The sequence continues at coordinate 687 of JAUIFV010000012.1, read as the reverse complement.
GGGCTCAGCCCGCGCAGATCGCTGCTAAATTACGCTCGAGACCAATTGCGCGCGGGCGAAGTATCTGTAGACAGTGTGCCTCAGGTGCTCAATCAACTCTTGGCGCTCGGCGAGTGTGCAGAGGTGAGGATCGGGAATGAGTCGTTTATAACGCCGGCAGAACCTCGCTGGATTGAGATTGGTGGCGGACGTGCGGCACTTCTCGGTCCTCTCGCGGTGCTACCCGAGGTCACGCGGTTGGAGGAACTCCCTACAGACGACGTGGTCGTCCGCGTCGCTGTCAATAGCGAGGAGACGGCTGCGATGCTTGAAGCGGGTGGCGCGCGTCAGGTGTCATTGGATGAGTGGCTCCACCCCTGCGGCTTCCTTCGATATGTTGCGCTTCGGGAGGGGGGCGCAGTGCGTATTGACAAATGGACCCTCTCGCGGTTCTGGGAGCGTCTGGATTCGATGCTTGCTGAAGAGGGGTTGTTGCTCGGCCCAGACGCGGAGTGTCGCGCCGTCGTAGGGGCCGCGGGGGGTAAGTTCGGCACTCACACGGCCGAATGCGTCGAGGGCCGGTGGAGAGAGCAGACTCCAGACGGCGTTTGGTGCGCTTACCGCCGGGGGCATGGAGACAATCGATGGTTGCCCATTCTTCTCTCGGTAGTCGGTGAGGATCGAAGGGCGCTCGATCTCTTTGATCAC
>JAUIFV010000011.1 GCA_030430155.1 Gammaproteobacteria bacterium | reverse complement strand
CTCCGTTTCCTTGCTCGATCCTTAATTGTCGGTGTGACGCTTTCGCTGGCGTCAACCATGTCAGCTGCCGAATTTGAGCACCCAGGCCTGCTGCCTGCCGCCGAACTTGCGCCGCAAGTCGCGATGAGCGGCGACGGCTACCGGGTCCGCGAGCAGGCCAGCGTGGTCGACTACTACGGCCGCTACATGCTCGAAAGCGAGCACGGCATTATCGTCGCCGATGGTGCCGATATGCTGGCCCTGCGGATACGCGAACTTGACGCTATCGACCAACTCGAGGAGATGAGCATGGGCCGGGTGATGGTGGACAGCGGCGGCCGCCGGCTGCGCCGCCCGGTGGAGCAGGTCAGTCAGGTTGCTGCCAATCCGGAGGAAACCGTGCGCGGCATGCCGGCGGGCATAGGCCGCTATCTGGTTCGCGGTGCCGAGCGGCTGGGCGAAACCGCGCTGGACGTGGCCGATGCGGCGCGCGATCGCTGGAATCAGCGCGGCAGTGCCGAGGAATCCGACGCCGAGCAAGGGCCAACGCTGCGCCAGCGCAGCAGCCGGCTGTTCGCGCGGCTGACGCTGCGGGAGATCGGCTATCAGCGCGTGCGCCGGGATCTGGCCAAGCACCTCGGCGTCGACCCTTACAGCAGTAATCCGCTGCTGATTGAGCGCCTGGACGATCTGGCCTGGGCCGCTTGGGTGGGCGACAAGGGTGCTTCTTTGGGACTGGGCTCGGTGATATCCGGCCCGCTGGACACCGCGCTGGACGTGGCCGGCGACGCTCATGAGCTGGTCTGGGAGTTGCAGCCCGAGGACATACGCAAACGCAACAAAAAGGAGCTGCGCGGCCTGAGCCTGCGCGGCAAGCCGGCCCGCGATTTTCTGCGCAACGGCGCCTTCAATCCGCTACAGCAGACCGCCTTCGTCGATCTGCTGGGCTACCACGGCTTTTCCACCATCCGTCCGCAGCTACTGGAAATGGGCACCTTCGCCGCCTCCGAGCGCGAGGCGCGCTATCTCATTGACGTTCTTCAGCAGCTGCGCATCCTGGCCGAGCGCTCACCGGGTCTGCCGCGGGTCGGTATGGTCGGGCCGACGCCGGTACTGGATGCCGGCGACGGCAGTCTTAGCGTGGTGCTGCCGGTGGACTATGTGCCCTGGACTGAGCTCACCGCGAGCTTTGCTTTACGTCAGGATCTGCTAGCTCACCGGCCGCGGCTGCTGGTACGTGGCAAGGTCAGCGAACGCGCCCTGCGCGAGCTGCTGCGCGCCGGCTGGCGAGTGGAGCAGAGCTGGGGAGCAATGCGCTCTGGAGTGTCGCCGGCTCGGTCCTAAGCAGTTCAGATCGATGCGCGCGGCCTCCTTGCCGCTGACCCACTCGCCGGTCAGGGCGTAGTACTTGGCCTTGGCCAGGCCCAGGCGATAAACCCACATGCCGGACGTTAAGCGCTTTCCGCCTCGGGCTGCGTATGTATCCACGGACAAAGCGCGACGGCCAGCAGTGACACCACCGCTGCGCATACGAAGGCCCCGGCGGGCCCGATATAGCGCCAGGCCGCGCCAGCGACTATTGCCCCGGCGACGCCGCCCAAACCGGAGCTGATGCCATAGAGCAGGCCTTGACCGTGCCCGGCCAGCCGGCCGGGAAAGTGCGAGCTGAGGATCTGCATGGTGGTGGCATGGAAGACGCCGAAGGTCAGCGCATGGCTGGCCGCTGCAATCAGCATCAGCGGCACCTGCTCGGGCAGCCACGCCACCACCGCCCAGCGCGCGGCGCTGCTCAGCAGACAGCAGGCCAGTAGCCAGCGCGGGTCAAACCGCGCCAGTATCTGCGGCATGATCACGAAGATCGCGATCTCCAGCGCCAGGCCTACCGCCCAATAGGCACCGACCCAGCTGGCCCCGAAACCCTGCTGATCCAGATAGATGGCGAAGTAGACGTAGTAGGGCCCGTGCGCCAGCTGCATCAGTAAGGCCACCAGCAGCAAGCGCTTCACCGAGCCGTCGGCCAGCCGCGCCTTGACCTGGGCAAATGGCACGCGGGGACTGTCGCGCAACCCGGCCGGGTCAGGATTGACCCATGCCGCCACTGCCAGAGCGGCAAACAGCGGCAGCAGCACCCACGGCAGCACCGCATAGCCGAGCTGTTCCAATACAACCCCGGCGCTGGTCACGGTCAGCGCAAATCCCACCGAACCCCAAACGCGTATGCGCCCATAGAGCGACCGACGCGCTCCCAAATGGGCCAGGGTCATCGCCTCGAACTGCGGCATGATCGCGTTGTAGAGCGCGGCAAACACCGCCATCACCACCAGCAGGGCGGCGAAGTTCAGCGGCAGTAGGAACAGGGCGAAACTCAGCAGGGTACCCACCGCCCCAATGCGCAGCCAGGCTTCGTTGCGACCATAGCGCTCGCTCAGCCAGGCCCACGGCATCGGCGCCAGCGCACGTGTGCCGAACCACATGCTCATCACCAGCGCGATCTGCCAGTGCGCCAGACCGCGGGTTTCCAGATACGCGCCCCAATAGGGCGAGAACAGTCCCAGCGCGGCGAAATAAATCAGATAGAAGGCGGAAAGCCGACGATAGGGGAGCGTGCCCAATGCGAAATGCCAGACGATCAGTAGGCGCGATTGTAGCCGCGCTCGGCATTCACCCCCACAGCGTGCACATCGTACTCGGACGCCAGAGCAAACTCAGTGGGAGGGCGGCGCCAACATGCGGCGCAACCCGACCAACGCTGCGGGATGGTAGATCGTCGAGTGGCTTTCCTCCGGCAACTCGACATGGACCAGCTTCAGTTCTGGCTGGGCCCGGCGCGCTTTCTCGGCAAACTTGCCGGTCAACACGTTTATCTCTGGTTGCGAACTACTGGCGAGAAAAACCGAAGGCGCGGCGTGCGCCGCCGTGCCAATGTGCTGGTCCAGGTGCTCGACGTAGTACGCCGCGTTCCACCAAAGACTGGGGTCAATGGCGAAATAGTGCTGGAAGAGAGTGGGGTCGAGGAGAAAGGTCTCCAGTACAAACAATCCCGCCAGGGACTCGCCAATGATCGCCCGCTCCGATGTCACCGGATAACGGTTCTCAATCAACGGGATCAATTCATTGCGTAGAAACTGCCGGTATGCCTTGGAACCGCCGACAACGGGTGCAATCTCCAAGTCTGCCGTCACGTTGGTCGGCCCGGTCAGATCGCGTCGACGTTGGGGGTTCTCTATCCCTACCAGAATGAACGGACGGCTGGTTCCGTTGCCTATGGAAACCTGAAGGACCCCGGCAATGTGCACGAAATCCTCTTGCAGCCCGCCGTCGGGCATGTACAGAACAGGCAACGAAGTCTTGCTTTGACGGCTGTAGTCATATGGAAAGTAGACATTGATCCGGCGTTCCTCGCCCAATGCCTCAGAATGAATCTGGATGCTTTCGCCGATGCTCAACGGAGCGACTCTGAGCTCATCGGCACACGCAGTGCCGCCAACCAGCACCGCCATAACGCATCGCAAAAGGGTAAGTATCTTGTCCATCACCATTCCCAAAAACGCCAACGCCCCGGTGTGGGGCGTTGGTGAATCAGCATATTGCGTTTTGGTTCAGTCAGACACCCAGGCGCGTGCTCGCCGCTCCAGCAGGCCCATGTCGGCCTGATTCTGCAGCCGCAGATCGCGGATCTCGAAGGGCGCGCGCACCTTGGCCGGGTCGACCACATCGGTGAGAAAGCGCAGTTCCAGATAGTCGCCCTCAACGCCACTCAGGTCCTTCGCCGTTTGTGCTACGGCAACTGGCACCAGAGCACCTTTCTCGTTGGTGCCCCACAGCGTACCGGTCAGCTGGAAGCGTCCCGACACGCCGCTGTCGATACCGAACTGGACCACGACATTGGTCCCATAAGCGCGCAACGACAGCTGATGAGCAGCGCCACTCAGGCGCGCAACCGGGGCGGTGATACTGATTGCAGTCTTGGCGTCGCGGAGTACCTCACCGCTGCTGCTGAAGGTGTGCACTTCCCACGGTATCGGCCCATCGCTGGCAGCCGCGGCAGGAGCCGGCAGGTTGGCGGCATAGCTGCCGTCGCGCTGCAGGGTGTAATCCAACTCGAAGCTGCGTCCATCCGGCGCGGTCAACACGCCGTTGATGTTGTCCACGGCGCTGACTCGACCGCCGGACTCAAAACTCGCCCGCAGGCTCAGGTTCTGACCACTTAGATGGCTGTCTGCGGCCGCGCTTAGCTTCAATTGCTGATCACTGTCGGGCTCGTAGACGTGGATCAGATATCGGCCGTCGGACACCGGCGCGCTGAGTCGGAAGGCGCCACTGCCGAGTTCTGCGCGCAGCCTGAAGGCGCTGGTGTTGTCGGGAAAGGCGGGCAGCCCGGCAGCGATGTCCTCGGCGCTGGCTACGCTGCTGATGCCGCTGGCATTGGCATAGAGCTGACCGTTGCGCTGCACCTGCAGATCAGCCGGCTGCACTGCATGGCGCGTACCTTGCAGTGGACTGATGCGCACCACCGCGCCGGGCGCCGTGGTGTGGATATCGATGCCGGCGCTGAGCTGATCGGCGCTGTAGTCAGCCCAGTACTCTTGACTGACCGCTTCAAAAGGCGACTGCTCCGTGCTGGTTTCACTGCTGCGCCAGGCGTAGTGCAGCTCCGGATTCTCGACGATGGGTTCGGGGGCGATGGCAGCCTTGGCCACTGCAGTGGCCACCAGATCACCAGTGTCGGGGTTCAGCATTCCGGCGCCGGACACGCCGCTGTACAGCGCTGCACTGAGGGCAGCGATGAGGATCTTGTGCTTGGTATTCATCAACCTCTCCCCAGGTCAGATGTCGTTGCGCAGGATGACGTCCAGGCCAAAGCAGGCCCGACGCGACTGGTTGTGGCTAAGTGGTTCGCCACCGGCCATCCGGCTGGTGTCGTAAAACCAGACTCGGCCTGCGCCGTTCTGACTGGAGCAGTTGAGGAACCCATCGGAGCAGCTATCCAGCCAGGCCTGAGTGATTTCCAGTCCCAGATTCAGCGTGTAGCCTCCGCAGTAGCTGTCGCCGTCCCAGATGGCCGTTTCGACGTCGGTGCCTACTACCGACCAGAAGCCCTTGGGCAAGGCCGGGCGACCCGAGGTGCCGTAAAGATAGTTGGCGTTGTAGAACGCCATCCAGCTGACCTGCTGCATGCGCACTGCATCGCTTTGGTAGCCGAGCAGCCAGCCCAATGACTGTTCAAAGACGTTACCGGCGGTAACCGCATCAGCCAGCGGGGTGCCCTTGCTGGACGGTGCCAGCGCATTGACCCAGCGAATCTTGCTGACAATATTCGGGTAGCGGCTGTCGTAGGTGGGGTTGGACATGATCCAGCGGATCACGTTGCCACCGTTGGAGTGCGTGATCACCACTAGATCGGTGATGCCGCGCGCATTGATGAAGCTGGTCAGCTGGCCAGCCAGACAACCGGCAGCCTGGGACTTCCACATGTACTGCTCGAAGTCGCAGTTGATCACCACGTAGTTGGACTGATTGGACAGGCCCTGTCGTACCGAATTGACAAAGGCCGGCTTCCAATAGTCGTTGTAGGCATCGGTTTGCTTGCCCGTGCCGTGCACAAAGGCGACCCCCGTCGCCGCTAGGCCGGCGCTGCCGGCCATCCCCAGATAAAGCCCCAACAGCATTGCTATGAGCGTTCGAATCACCGTCTTCCTCTCCCCAGATGGTTGCGATCTCGTTACGCAGACGTTCAGCCTTGCGCCAAACGGTAACGGATCGTGCCATACGCAGGAGTATGGTGCAAGTGGAAGCGGACAATTCAGGTCAACCGGTGACCCAATTGGGCAGTTCCAGCCCGTATTTCAGTCGAAGGGCAGGTCTAGTGCCGCGCACAGGTAGTCGACCAATGGTGCGGCCTCGGTTGCGCGCTGGGCGAACCAGTCCGGCAGCGCTGCAGACATCGCCATATCCTGGTCGAGCGGTTTTGAGACCACGAAGTCCTTGCGCTTGAGATCATCAATCAGTGGGTGGTCGGCAGCATAGCCGCGCGGCGGTCGGCTCAGACTGTCGCCGCCGAAGGCCAGTCCGACTCCGAGCACGCTGTCTTTGGCCTTCCCCCAGGCGTTGGGGTTGTCGACCAGAAAATCACGAATGGCGCGTAGCGCCGGGGCAGGGGGGTGGTAAATGCCGGCGCCGAAAAAGCACCCCTCCGGATCAATGTGCAGATAGAAACAGGGCGCCGGTTTGGACCGGTCCTGGTGAAAAATCAGCGCGCCGGCATGGGTCTTGTACGGCGTCTTGTCCTTGCTGAATCGGGTATCACGATGAATGCGGAACAGCGATCCGCCGACGGTCTTGGGGCTGGCGACGAACTGGTTGCTGACCTTGGCCAGGGCGGGCTGTAGATCGGTGAGCAAGCGCTGAAAGGGGCCTCGGACGTCGGCTTCGTAGCGCTTCTTGTTGGCCTGAAACCAATCCCGGCTGTTATGGGCCTTGAGTTCGGTCAAGAAGTCGAAGCAGGCGCTGCTGAAATAGCCTTCGTTCATGTCAGTCCCTTCTCATCGATCAGTCCTGCGCGGTCCGCTGCGGCCTTACCCCATAGCTCCAGGTCGGCAAGGAGCGCCGCTGCATCCGCATCGGTTTGCGTCGATTGCAATTGTTGCACCTGCTGGCGCCACTGAGCGTAGGGCGACTGGCGTCTGTAGCCTTCGCGCAATCGCTGCGCCGCCAGCGCCTGCCATCGGGATGCATCGCCGCTCTCCTCGCCCGCTGTCACTCGGGACGCCCAGCGCCAGGCCAGTTCCGACAGTCGGCCATCGTCGAAGCGGGGCAGGGCGGCGCCAGGCTCCAGCCGCACGGCGTTCAATCGACTGCGATCGGCGTCAGTGACGAAACCGGAATAGAGTTCGGCTTCCGGATCGGATGTAGCGTCGTCCCAGTCGCGCTCTTTGGCCAAGGCTGCCAAAAGCTTCTGTAGTAAGTCCGGCTGCGCCTGTAGCTGCTTGGCGTGTCGCTCGCAGCGAGCCAAGTCCAAACCGATGCGCTGCAAATCACTGCCGGCCAGCACCGATGTCGGCGCCAGCATCGGGCAGCGACCGACATGCACAAACTTCAGTCCAGGACGTACCTCCACCTCGTCGCGCGGTGCGTAGAGCAGGGCGCTGATTTGCTCCTGATCCAGATCCATCCACTGCTGTGGATCCTGATCCAGGTCATACACGGCGACTTTGTTGGCTTGAGCGGGGTGGCGACCCAGCGGCAGCGCCAAGGTCAGGCAGCCGCGCTCCGGAGCATAGCGACCGGAGACATGGACCACCGGTGTCGCCGGCGACCAGCGCAGCAGCTCGCGCACGATCTTCTTGTCCGCCATCCTGCGCGCCCAGGCAAACAGCCGCGGCTGGCGCTCGTTCAGCAGTCTGGCCAAGGCAATGGTCGCCTCCACATCGCTGACCGCGTCGTGGGCGCGCGGCTGCGGCAAGTCGTTGGCGGCGACCAGATGCTCAAGCTTGAAACTCGGCCTGCCGTCCTCCCGGCTCGGCCACTCGATGCCGTCAGGGCGCAGCGCGTAGGTCATCCGCACCACGTCGAGCAGGTCGAAACGCTGATTGCCGTTCTGCCACTCGCGCGCGTAGGGATCGAGCAGTTCGCGCCAAAGCAGATGGCGGACGAACTCATCGTCAAAGCGAATCACGTTGTATCCGGCGCTGGTGGTCTCCGGCCGCGCCAGCTGAGCCAACAGCTGTTCGGCGAAATGGCGCTGGCTGACCCCTTCGGTCAGACAGCGCTGCGGCGTCAGACCGGTGACCAGGCAGGCTTCGGGATCAGGCAGGCAATACCACGGCGGCCGGCAGTACAGCGATTGCGGCGGCTCGATGATCTGCAGGGACGGATCGGTGCGGCACCAGGCCACCTGCGCTATGGGATCGGCTGCCGGGTCGCCACCAAAAGTCTCCAGGTCGTACCAGAGCAGTGAGGGCTGCGAGCCACTCACGAAGGCGTCGTCGGCGCGCATGGACAGCGCCGTTCAGCAGACAAGGCCTCGTTCATCCAGCCTGGGCTATGGGCGCATCAACGGCCTTGTCGTCGCCCACCACTTCCAGCTGCGGCAGCGCCTGCAGCAGAGTGGGGCGGGGCCGTCCGATGTAATAGCCCTGCAGGAAGTCGACGCCGCATTCGCGCAATGCGTCGAGCACCTCCGGCTTGTCGACGTACTCGGCTACAGTGCGCTTACCGACCGAGTGGGCGATGTTGTTGATGGCGCTGACCACGGCCTTGTCGACCGGATCATCCAACAACCCCTGGGTGAAGCTGCCGTCGACCTTCAGATAGTCCACGTCCAGGTGCTTCAAATGAGTGAAGGATGAGAAACCGCAGCCAAAATCATCCAGGGCGAAGCGACAGCCCAGCGCGCGCAATTGGGTGATCAGCTCGCGGGCCTCGTTGAGATTGGTGACGGCCTTGGTTTCGGTCACTTCAAAAGTCACCATCGCCGGCTCGATGTTGTACTCGATCAGCTTGTCGGTGACGTAGCCGCCGATGCCGTTGGCACCCAGGGACTGCGCCGACAGATTGATCGAGAGTCCGATCTGGTGACCCTCCGCATTGGCTTCCTTGAGCGCCCGGAAGGACTGGTCGATCACCCAGCGATCGATATCCAGCATCATGTTGTAGCGTTCGGCGGTTGGCAGGAAGGCATTTGGAGCAACAAACTCACCTTCAGCGCTGCGCATCCGCAGCAGCACTTCGTAGTAGATCTTCTTACCGACGTTTTTGCGCAGGTAGCGATTCCATAGCGCGCCATCCTGCTCCGGCAAGTGTTCATACTCGACCGCCACTGCCGGCATGATCGGCTGGTAGCAAAGCACGAACAGATCATTATTAAGTGCTTCTTCCAGTCGCGCCGACCAGTTCAATTCCACATCCATGCTGGCGCGCTCGTCGTTGTCAGCGCTGTAGACGTGGATCTGGTTGCGGCCCAGGTTCTTGGCGATGTGGCAGGCGATGTCGGCGTTGGCCATCACGTCGCTGGGCGACACGGCGGAGCGGTCCATCACCGCCACGCCGACGCTGGCCGTGATCCGATAGCTCTTCTCGCCGTAGCTGAAGACCTCATTGCACAGTGACTTGCGGAACTCATCGGCGATCACCGAAACATCACCGCCACCGACATTGCGCAGGATCAATGCGTACTCATCACCGCCCATTCGGGCCAGGCTGTCGGATTGACGCAAGCGGCTCTTCAAACGCCGACTGCACTCCACCAGCAGCTGATCGCCAGCACCGTGGCCGGCGGTGTCGTTGATGTACTTGAAGCGGTCGATGTCCACGAACAGCAGCAGGCTCTGCTGATCGGAACGGCGCAAACGCTGTACTTCCTGCTGCAGCGCCAGCTCGAAATGCCCGCGATTGTGCAGCTTGGTCAGCGAATCATGGCTGGCCGCCCAGCGCAGCTCTTCTTCAAGAATGCGCCGTTGCGACACATCGCGGAAGGCGACCACCGCGCCTTCGCGGCGACCGTCGATATCCAGCGGATATACCGTGCATTCAACAGGAATGGCATAGCCGTTCTGGTGCCAGAACACCGTTTGCCAGGCCGAAACCTGGTTACCGTTTTGATAGCACTGGCTCAGAAAGCAGGCTTGGCGCGGAATGCGGGTGCCGTCTTCGAAGGCATAGTGAATCAGGGTGGCGGCATTCTTGCTCTGCAGATCCATGTCCAGCGGATAGCCGAGCAGATCCAATGCCGCCGGGTTGATGAACTGGATATTGCCGCGCGGATCGACCCCGTAGACGCCTTCACCAACCGAGTTGAGAATGCCGTGCAGGCGACGGCGCTCGTTGTCGATTGCGGTTCGGTCCAGGACAGTGCGAGACAAGGAGCGCAACCGGGCCAGGAACAGCTCTCTGGCCTCGGATTTGAACATGCACTCGACCGCGCCAGCGCTGAGCGACTCGGTGATCACCCGGTCGGCATAGGTGCCGGTGATGATCGCGCTGAGGATGGTCGAAGTGGTTGGGTTGTCACGCAGTTTGCGTACCAGTACGGCGCCGTTGTCGCCGGGCATGAAATAATCGACGATGGCGATATCAAAAGGCTGACTGAGCGCCTTTTCATAGCCTTCCTCGGCGCTGGAGGCGACTTCGGCTCTGAATCCCTCGTTGGTGAGCAAGCGTTTGAAGGCCACACGAACCGTGGGCGAGTCGTCAACGAACAGCACCCGCAATTGGGTCTGCGTCTTGTCGCTGCTGTCCTCCTCTACCTCCTCGGTAGGATTGAGCAGCTTCGAAAGCGCCTGCGGCGCATCCGAATAGTCGCTCCAAAGGAGTAGGGCACTGGCGGGTCGCTTCATCAGCCAGTTGACCGCACCGCCGTCGGTGGAGTCGGCCAATACCAGCACCGGAATGGCCTGCCAGGAGCGCGCACGCAGCATCGCAAACAGATCGTCGGCGCGATGATCGGAATACTCCGGCCAGCTGACCACGATCGCTTCGCAATTCGCCTGCTGGGGATTGGCCAGCAGTTCCAGCGCAGCCCCGTAGCTGGACACTACGCTCAGCTCGAAGCCCTTGCCGGAAAGCATGGTCGACAGCGCCCGACGACGTGTCGCCGATGCCTCGATCAGCAAAATTTGCGGCATTCCCCCTCCCGCGAATACGACTGCTTTTCTTTCACGCGTCATGCAGAGTACTCCGCTTTGCAGCAGAGCCAAAGTCAAAATGCGCTAAATCATTGTGTGGACGTGGGTTCACGGGGCTTGGGGGCAGTATCACCGACAACCTCGAGTTTCGGCACGGCACAGGACTCGAAGCGTGGCTACCGCGGCGCTTGAGGGCTGGGCTCACGGATGACGAAGCGTCTCGGGGCGCAAGCCTCGGCCCACATACCGCGATCCTAACTACTACGCCTAATGTGTATTATGTCAAATAATGGATAAACCACGTTCTGCTCGCTGTTTCTCGGCAAGTTGGTGGTCCTCTACGTTCCTGCCCCTGCGTTGACTACACCGGACTGACCGCCTCTCGCTGATCGGGGTCTCCCATTCTCTTCGTCCTCGTTGCTCCGACGCCAATTTGGGAGCAGTTCCCCAATCTGCTCCACCAGATCGTTGAGCGTCATCGACAACAAGACAACTGCGTCTGGACTGCTCGAAGCAGACCAACCCGCGACGCGGCTTCGCTATCTGGACTTTCTGCGCGGCGTCGCCGTACTCGGCATGCTGGTTGCGAACATCCCCTGGCACGCCGGCGATTCCATGTCCCGGGTGCACGACCCCGACACCCTGAGCGTGGCGGCCTGGCTGATCCAATATTTGCTATTTGATCAGCGTTTTCTGCCGATCTTCTGCATGCTGTTCGGCGCTGGCGTGTTGCTGATCGCCGAACGCAGCGAGTCTGCGCAAGCCTTCCGCGTCCGCCATCTGCGAAGGATGGCGGCGCTGCTGCTCATCGGCATCGCACACGCTATCTGCTCTGGCCAGGCGACATCCTGATCACCTACGCGGTTTGTGGGCCCTTTCTGCTGTTCTTCCTAAACGTCTCAGCGCTGCGTCTGATCGCCCTCGGCGTCGTTCTGAAGGCAATCAACCTGGTCTTCAATCAGTGGCCCGCGGTTTACGACGCAACGGTCTTCAGACTGTTGTTTTCGTGGTGGGTGGACTACGGCGAACCGCCTTCGACCATCGTCCAGGCCTACGCTGGCAGCTACGCAGATCTGTTCGCGTACAACGCTTGGCGCAACCAGTTCCTGCAATGGACGGCCCTGCCCTACTTCCGGATCTGGAACGCGTTTGGGTTCATGCTGATCGGTATGGCGATCTTTCGGCTGGGGATCCTCCAAGGTGAGCGCTCCACGCGCTTCTACAGACGCTTTGCGTTGTGGACGCTCGCTATTAGCGCGCCGTTGGTGATCTACGGAACGCTCGCGCGTATTGGAGTCAATGAGACGGTCGGCCCGTTCCTGGGTTACACCAAGGAGCTGGGTCTGCGCGGGGTGACCTTTCTCAGCGGCTGTGCGATCGGGTCCGTATTCGTCCTGGCTGCATCGCAACTATTCTACCGACGCAGCAACGACCGATTGCGCCGGCCGATTGAGGCAGTGGGCCGCATGGCGCTAACCAACTACGTCATGCACTCGCTGTTGTTCTTTGTGTATTTCCATGTAATCAAGGCCGCGCCCTTCGATTCCTTGGACCACGACGTACTGCTGCTGATGACCGTTTGCGTCTGGATACTGCAGGTCGGATTCAGCTGCTCTTGGTTGTCGCGTTATCAGCAGGGCTCACTGGAAGGGCTCTGGCGACGCCTTTCCGGTGCCTAGTGTGGTGAGTAGCAACTAGGGCTCCGCAAACTCGCCCTCGGGGGATGAGCGAGTTCAGAATGCAATAGAGCTAGACTCCATTGGATCAGGTCGGAGACGAAAGCAACTGCAAACACAGCTGCTCAGTGTGAGCATTGGCGGGGAAGTAGCTTTCGATGCGCAACTCCTCCAACGTCACGTTGCGCGGCGTATTGAAACTGGTGACGGTCGTGATGAAGTCCAATCGGTGTTCGCCCACCCTGAAGCGAAAAGGGAAAACCGACTGCGCGCCCTGATTGAGGTCCGGCTCTCGCCAGTCCTTTGGCAGGCCCGGCATGTCCAGGGCCGCATCCAAGACCTTCGCCAGCCGCTGATCATTGGGCCGTTGCAAGACCTCCCTCTGCAGCCGGGTGAGCACTTCGCCCCGCCAGAACTTCAGGAGCGCGGCGAACATCTTGCTCTGTTTGGTCATGGGCCTAGCTTCCACCACACGGCTAGCTCTCGGCAATTACCTCCCAACGTAATTGCTCAGCTCCCGGCGAGGAACAAGAATTTGCTCATGAACACACGCAACGAACGACCTCACAGCCTTGGCCCACCGACCCGCTACCTGCAGCTACGCAGTTGCACCCTGCCCTACTGCCAGCGACTGGAAGACGAGACGGCGATCCTGTCGGCAATGACCTACGTCGACCTCAATCCGATACGGGCCGGCATGGCCGAAGATCTGCCCGGCAGTGATCACACCTCGGCGCAGCGGCGCATTGCGCCGATCGAGGCCAATCGCCGCAAAGTCGCTGACCCGCTCGGTCCCATCTTCGGCAATCCGCAGCAACTGCTACTACCCATCAACCAGGCCCAGTATCTGGATCTGGTCGACCAGACCGGCCGAGCGCTGCATCCCGGCAAGCGCGGGCGAATCGAAGCGCAGGTGCCGCCGAGGGCGACTGCCCCTCTCAAATCGGGGTGTCTCAAATAGCGTCTGCATGGCAGTGGACCTACAATAACGAACGACCCAACACAGCCATCGGCGGCATCACACCAAGGCAAAAGCTCGCCATGGCTGCATGACTCCACTATTGGTGGTGGTTAGAAATGGGGGGATTACCCATCCTCTCAAGGGAAAGAGCCTCCGGGAAAGTCGGGGCGTTTCATGATCGCGTTTCACTCTGTCTGTGATCTCAGCTTCACTCTGCCCTCTTCTAACGCGGCAAGCCCCACATCCACAACCTGCCTGGCCTTCGGCTCGGGGACATTAAGTATTGATTGAACCTTACGAATGGCCTCCGGCTTTTCAATATTCATTCTTAATCCAACGCTTAGAATAATCGCTCTGATTTCCGCTCCTTGGCTCAAATGTTCGGACCTCAACATTACATCCGCTAGCATATTTGACGATTTCTCCTCAATCCCTACCAAATAATAATACTCTGCCAACGAAACGAGATCAGAGGGGCCAGTAGAGGTAAGCAAAGTCTCATATCCTTCGATGATAGAGACAGCACTTTTATACCGACCTAGCGCCATTGCAATACTGTAGGCCTCCAAAGCCTCGGTATCGGTCATTCGTTCTCTTTGAGTCAGACTCGCTAAACGATGCTCCAAAATTTCCTCACCGCCCTCGTCAAGAAGACCATGAGCAATCCTTTGTTTGAGAGTCACATCTGCGATAGACTTTATCAAACTCTCGGCGTTATCGATTTTACTTTGCAGCTCGTCCATTTCAGTATTGACTTCAACAAGTTTGCTCTCGGTAAGAATAGACTTGGTAGTCTGCACTGTAGTAGCAAGCGTCATGCTAACAAACGCAATCACGCCGATGGACGAGAGACTTCTTTCCCACCAAGGAATTTGAGACGTTAAAACCTTAGATAGTTCAACCAGGGCATTGATTTTCTTTTCAGCATCACCCAAACCGTCTATCAATACTCTCAGCTCATTCCGTATCGATCCGTCTCTGCCTTTGGAGCCGGCCGCATAAAGGTAAAAAATCATCAGACAACATAACAGACTGAACAACGCCAGTGCGATTATAGAAACGATCATTCTATTTCCCCAGGGTCCTGTGGATATTTTCCACCAACCGCCGGTAGCGCCAATCACTGATTCGTTCTAATTCAACATTCGCCAACAGATTATAATGCCTACCAAGAACCGGCTTAAATAGAATCGCCATCTCTGATGAATGTCCATGCTTTACGATCCAATAAGCTAAGGGTTTGTATAGCGAGCGACCAAAAAAATCAGCCTGCTGCCATTCGCGATCCCAGGCTGCCAGAGATGCTCTCGCTAGCAAGCGTGCGCGGCGCAAACTCTCGGATTGCGAGACATCAACATTCCGTGGCGCCTTGACGCCGTAGAATAACGAATAAAACTGAGAAGGCTGAATGTCTTCAACGAACTCAAATTTCGCCGAAGAAGCGAGATTGGAATAGTCATTGAGGGTATTGATGTAGACCTCGATTGTTCTCGCATCTTCGTTTATGAGTGCCAGATATTTTCGATTTTTCTCTCGTTGCAACCACCGCAATGAACTCAGCAACCTTGAATCTGGCCCATTCAGCATGATCTGTCCTATGGGGTTTCGAAGCAATGTACCTGCGGAGCGATGAAAACTCGATCGTGTAGCATAATCATTATCCAGTAAGAGCGCCTCTCGAACCATAAAGGCTACATATTCGTCGCTGTCTCTATCAGCCAATACCCGGGAGCCATATTGGTTAACAATCCACCAGAATTCACTAAAGTTGGCCTCATGGAAATAGATACTCATAAGTTGCAAGTAAGCGTCATCTGTTCCGGGGTGCCATGGATAAGTGTCAATAAATTCTTTCCACTGCTGCACACTTGCCGTTTTCTTGAGTGGAAGCCTTTTCCCAGTCCCGAGATAATCATGACCTGAGAGTTTCTCATAAAGCGCGGTCGCCGCTGAACCATACACATAAGCGTAATTATGCCAAAAGAAAGTTTGCCTCGGATGACTGCCCACAAACGCCCAGTCAATAGAACCCACCGGTATGGAAACGTCGTGTCTAGCCAGTAGAACGATCATCGCTTTTCTCAGGGATGAATCTTGATCACCGACAATTTGACGATAAATACTGACGGCCTTCTCTGGGTTTCTGTCTAAAATCCAATGAAACGCAGAAGCGGTCACTTCATGATTGATGTCTCTTGACAAGAAGATGACTCGCTCAAAAACCTCCTCAGCAATGTTTTCATCCAGTTGCCTTGAATACGATTGTGCCCAGCTGCTATCGCCCAGCTCCCAATCGTATTCGTCGCTGGTGCTAGGTATCGCCGTTACTACGCGCCTGAATTCAGAGATTATTTTCTTATCATGTGGATGAAGCGCTATCACACGCATTAAGAAGAGAAGCCGCTCATCTGGAGGCAATCCAGCGTCATCGGCAAGGCGCTTCATAAAGGCAAACAATGAAGCATCTGGCCGGGCATACCGGGATACTTTTCGGTAGATCGCTTTTTTCGAGCTCGCATCAATACTTGCGGACATATATCGGTCTGTTAATAAGTTCCACTTTGGATGATCGTTCTTAACCATGCTGGCGATCATCAATTCAAAATAGAACGGCGACATGATGTCTTCTAGTTTGCTACTTATAAGATGGTTGTATAACGGCTGGAGTGCATCGTCCCCTGAGATGATTTCGATAAGGCTCTGCAGTTGGTGTTTTTCGCTATAAGCATTCTCCTTCGTCTCTACAGAACGCATGAGGTAGTTCGCCGCTCTTGAATAAAGCGGCAAGAATGTCTTTCTCTGGGCGAATGGAATTTTCAGGACGACTGCTGATAATTGCTCGTCCGTTAGGCTGCTAATCAGATTTTTATATAGATACCTATTCAGAACATTATCGTGAAAACTTGATAACCGATCTAAACGCTCTAGGACTTCAATGTTGTAAAGTTGTGAGCCGGGCTGCATGACGACAATCCGACTGACAAGATGATGCGGGTAATAACTGGTCAAATATGTCTTTAACTTTTGCGGGTAAACACGCTTGCGTATCTCAACACCGTTGTAAACACCCAGGACGCTTGAAATAAGAACCAGCACAACAACGGTTAGCAAAGGTTTTAGCCATCTCATGAGTACTTATACCCCTCGACGTTCGTTCATAGATCGGAACCAAATTGGGCGGTCTAGAATCGAGGCGTCAGGAATATAGACCGACCCCCGCCCAATACATGCAATGCACCTCAGGCCACAGTTCTCACGGCAGTTAAGGAAACCAACGGGGTCAGGTCTAGCATTGATGCATCCAAGTCCAGGCTTCGCCTTCCTCAATCCAGTTCCTCCCGCAACTCCACACTGCGCCTACCGCCCCAATCCTCTCACCGACATCAGGCGGCCGATCCAACGCTTACCCAATTGCCGCCCCAGTCAGTGTCCGACCCCATGCCAAACGGCACCCCCCACCCCCAAAAGCGCTATGTTATAACGTCCCAATTCCAAACCAACCCCCACCCCCAGAGCCCCATATGCGAGCAAAAATCTGGCGCGAAGACGCCATGGTCGTGCTGGCCATGGCGGCCGGTCTGGGACTGGCTGCGGCGATCCTTTCGGCGGTTTGGTCGCTGCTGGTGCAGCCGCTGCCTTTCACCGACCCAGATCGGCTGGTTCACATCGACTCGATGGACGGCGGGACGCTGTCGGGGCGGGAGCTGCGTGAGATAGCAGAGCGGCTGCCGCTGCTGAGTGCGGTCGCTTCCTATGGCGCCGGTGCCGCTTACAACATGAGCAGCGGTGATCAGCCGGAAGAGGTGCCGACGGTGATCACCACCCGCGTGCTGTTCGAGGTGCTGGACGTGCCCATGCAGTTCGGCGAGGTGTGGCCGGAATCCTTTGACCGGCAGCGCGACTTCGGGGTGATTCTCTCTGATCGGCTGTTCCGCACCCGTTTCGGCGGTGATCCGTCCATCGTCGGCAAGACCATCACCCTGGACGCCTATCCGGGCTATCGGGTCTTTGGGGTGACCGCGCCGGGCTTTGAGTTTCCGGCCGACCGCTGGATGTATCGCTCCAGCGGCATTTTTCCCGACCGCATCGACGCCATCGACTTCCGGGTTGCCCACGGCGTGGCGCGGATGACGGGGCCACCCTGGCGCAGGTGCAGCAGGGTCTGGATCGGGTCTCGCAGCAGCTGCAGGCGGAGTTTCCCAACGCCCACGGCGGACTGCAGTACCGGGTGCGGTCGCTGAGCGATCTCTACGTCGGCCAGCTGCGCCCGGCGATGCTGCTGCTGTGCGGCGCCGTCGCGCTGCTGCTGCTGCTGGCGATCGTCAACAGCGCGCACACCTTCGCCGCACGCATGCATGCGCGGCAGGGTCGCATCGCTCTGCAGCTGGCGCTGGGCGCGCCGCCGGGGCGGCTGATGGCGGGACTGTTTGGGCGCTCGCTGCTGCTGTCGCTGCTTGGCGCGGCGCTGGGGCTGGCGATCGCTGCGGCGAGCGTGGATCTGCTCTGGCGCGGGCTGGGCGATACGCTGCCGGAGTGGATGCAGATCGAACTGGCCACCGGTCCGGTGCTAGCCATCCTGGCGCTGGCGGTGCTGGCCTCGGCCCTGGCCAGCGCGCTGCCGATGCGGCGGCTGGCCGAGGTGGATCCGGCGACCTGCCTGCAGGATGGCGGTCAGCGCAGCATGGGTTCGCCGCGCGAGCGTCGCCAGCAGCGTGCGATGCTGGCGGTGCAGGTGGCGCTGGCGCTGGTGCTGGTCGGCGTCGGTGCGCAGTTCGCCCTGGACGCGCTGCGCGCGCACACTCACCCCAGCGGATTCGCCAGCGAATCCAGACTCAGCTTCAGGGTCGCCCTGCCCTGGGCCAAATACGACAGCCGCACCGACGCCACCTCGCGCTTCTACGATCAGCTCGGATCCGAACTGAGCGCCCTGCCCGGCGTGCAGCACGCCGCCTGGGGCGAACGAGTGCCGGCCACCGATGAGCGTGCCGCCGCCGGCAGCGGCGCCGGGGTCGACCTGCGTCTGCCGGATGAGCCCGAACGCCCCCTGCCCTGGCGGCCGCGCACCAATCGGGTCAGCGAAGGCTATTTCGAGGCGCTGGGCATCACCCTGGTGGCCGGTCGCGATTTCACCCCTGAAGACAAGCTGGAAACGCCGCAAGTGGCGATCGTCAGCCACGAGCTGGCGCTGCGCCTGTGGCCAGACCGCGACCCCATCGGCGCGCAGCTGCTGCTGCCCGAAGCGCTGGAGGGTGCCGGCGAGACGGTGACCGTGATCGGCATTGCCGATGACGTGCGCTACGACCTGTCCCAAGCGCAGACCGCGCCCACGCTGTATCGACCGGTGCGGCAGCGGCCCAATGCCAATCTCTACGTGGTGGTCAGCCATCAGGGCCCGCCGCCGACCGATGCGCAGCTGCGCTCGGCGATGGCCAAGGTTGATCCGGAGCAGTCGCTGTATGAGCTGACCAGTATGGCTGCGCTGCGTGACCGGCAGCTGTGGCAGTCCAGCCTGCTCGCCCAGCTGCTCAGCGCACTGGCGGTCTGCGCCTGGATCCTGGTCGCCATCGGACTGGCCGGGCTGTCGCGGCTGTGGGCGGTGCAGCGGCGCCGCGACATGGCAGTGCGTGCCGCCCTGGGCGCCAGCGCCAGCCGCCTGTATCGCGATTCGCTGGGCGAAGTGCTGCGGGTGCTGGGCTGGGGCATCGCCATCGGCCTGCCGCTGCTGAACCAGTGCAGCGGGGCGGCCGGCTTGAAGGCGTACTGGCCGAAGTGCGCCACGCTGTGCGGGTTGCCTTCGCCCTGACCCAGCCAGACCTCGCGATCGATCTGCGCCGCGGCATCGGCTTCGCGCTGCCACTGCTGCATGGCGTTGCTGCCGATCAGCGCTGCGGCCAGCACGCAGGCGATGACCAGGCCGAGCATCGCCAGCAAACGGCCGTCGCGATGCCAAAGTCGCCAGGTGTGGGCGGCTTCCAGGCCGGCGGTGGCCAGCATCGAGGTGCTCATCTCAGGCCTCCATGTGCTGCAGATAGAGGGCCTCAAGCTGCGCCGCATCGATATCGGCGGCCTGCAGTTCGGCGCGTTTCTCACCCTGCTTGAGAATGCCGATACGATCGGCCACCTGACGCGCTCGAAACAAATCGTGGGTGGCCAGAAGCACCGCGGCGCCGCCGTCGGCCAGCTCGCGCAGCAGCTTGGTCACCTCATTGGCCGCGGACGGATCCAGGCCGGACAGCGGTTCATCCAGCAGCACCACCTTGGCCCGTTTGGCCAGGGCGATAGCGACGCCGACCTTCTGCCGCATGCCCTTGGAGTACTCGCCCAGGCGGCGCCCGTGCGCGGCCATCGCCAGCCCGGCGCTGCGTAACAGCTCCATCGACTCGTTGGTGCCCAGCTGGCGCCCGGCCAGCGCGGCGAAATACTGCAGATTCTCGATCCCGCTCAGGTTCGGATACAGCGCGACCTGCTCGGGCAGATAGGCGATGCTGGCGCGCACCGCATTGGCGTCCACCGCCGGATCGATGCCGTTGACCCGGACCTCGCCGCCGTCGGCACGCAAAAAGCCCAGCAGCAGATTGAGGGTGGTGGACTTGCCGGCACCGTTGGCGCCGAGCAGGGCATAGACCTCACCCGCCGCCACCTCAAGTTCGAGTTGATTCAGCGCCTGGGTGCTGCCGAAGCGCTTGCTTACGCCGTGCAGGGCAATCGTGGACATGGACTACAGCTCCAGTGGTAAGTACTTGCTTGAGATCAACGCAGCGCTTCGGCCGGCTGACTGGCGGCCACTTGCCGCGCCGCCGGCAGGCTGACCAGCAGCAGCGCCAACAGCAGTGCCAGCACCAGCAGCGGCAGTAGCAGCAGGCTGTTCAGCTGCGGCAGGACCAGCATCTGCGTGCTCAGCCAGCGCAGTTCGATCCCGGAGTCAGTCAGGCGCTGGGCGTGGGCGTATGGATGGAAGCCCACTACCAGAATCCCGCCGCGCTGCGGCCGATCGAGTCGGCGGCCGGGGAAGTGCTGCCGCAGTCCGCCGCCGCGCTGCTGCAGTGGGGTCTGCCGCTGCTGCTGATCGTCGCCGGCGCCGGGCTGTGGGCCGCAGAACGCGAGAGCCAGCGCTTGCCGCTGCAGTGGGTGCAGGGGGCCAGCGCTGGCGCGCTGCTGCTGGGCAAGGCGCTGATGCTGGTGCTCTTGGCGGTGCTGCTGATCCTGCCTTTGACCCTGCTGGCCGCGATGGCCGATCCCGCCCGCGCCGCCTGGCTGGCGCTGACCTACGGGCTGTACGCGCTGATCTGGATCGCGCTGACCCTGACGCTGTCGCTGCTGTCGCGCAACGCGCGCACCGCCCTGGCCGGCCTGCTTGGACTGTGGCTGTTGGCGACCATCATCGGACCGCGGCTGGCTACCAACGCCGCGGTGCAGCTGGCGCCGCTGCCCAGTCCGGAGGCCTTCTGGGCCGAGGTGCGGGTCTCGCAGTCGCAGGGGATCGATGGCCACTCCAGCGGCGATCAGCGCCGCACCGAGCTGCTGCAGCGCACCCTGGCCGAGTACGGGGTGAGCAAGGAGGAGGATCTGCCGATCAGCTTCGCCGGTATCGCCATGCAGGCTGGCGAAGAGCACGCCAACACGGTTTACGACCACCATTACGGCGAGTACTGGGTGCAGATCGCCGCGCAGGATGGCTGGCGACTGGCCTGGGCGCCGATCTCGCCGTTGCTGGCGGTGGATCAGCTGTCGCAGTGGGCGGCGGGCAGCGATTGGCGCAATCACCGCCACTTCACCGACCGGGCCGAGGCGCACCGTCGCGAGCTGCAGCGCTTCTTGAATGCCGACTTTACTGAGAATGCCAAGGGCCAGGATTTCGCCTATCAGGCCGAGCCGGCACTCTGGGCGAAGGCGCCACGGTGGGACTACCAGCCCGCCGCGGCCGGCGATCTATCGCGCCCGGGAGGGGCCTTGGCGGTGTTGCTGGGATGGCTGGGTGCCGCCGCGATCATGCTTGGCTTTGCCTACCAGCGCGCCCAGCACGAGGTGCTGCCATGAGCACTTGGCGTCAGGAATGGTATTTGTTGATCCGCGACAGGGGCGCAGTGGTGGTGCTGCTGGCCTGGTGTCTGCTGCTGATCTACGCCGGCGCCATCGGCTTCAGCTCAGTGCAGGCGCTGCGCGCCGACCAGGCTCAGTTTGTGAAATCGGAGTCAGCCCGGAGCGAGCGTGGACGCGGCCGCATCCAAGCAATTGAGGCCGGCACTGCGGAAGCCGATCCCTACGTCGGCTTCCCCTCGATGCAACGCAGCCCGGTCAACATGGGCATTCCGACGCTGGCGGCGCTGGATGTGGGCATCTTCGACCGCAGCAACACCATGCTGCGCATCTCGCTGTTCAGCGGACCGGCGCAGGCTGGCAAGGGCCGCGAGCTGCAGAGCCCGCTGCTGCTGACGGCGGGACGATTCGATCTGGGCTTCGTGGCCATCGTGCTGTTGCCTCTGGCGCTGATGGCGCTGCTCTATGCGCAGCCCGGCGCCGACCGTGAGGCCGGCCGCTTCCCGCTGCTGGCGGCGCAGCGCGCGCTGCCCGAGGTCTACCGGCGTCGCCACGCTCTGCGCCTGCTCGCGCTGCTGCTGCCGCTGATCGTGGTCAGCGCGGTTACCGTGGCTGCGGTGGACGGCTCGACGGACTGGCTGAGCTGGCTGCTGTGGCTGCTGCCGCTGCTGGCCTGGGCGGCACTGTGGAGCGGCGCCTGCGCCTGGCTGGTCAGTCGTACCGGCTCGGCCGGCGGGGCGCTGGCCTGGCTGGTGGCGCTGTGGGTGGCGCTGCTGTGGGTGATCCCGGCGGTGCTGGACAGCGCGGTCGAGCGCATTGCGCCGACGCCATCGGCGCTGGCGCTACTGAGCAGCGAACGGCGTGCGGCACAGGAAGCTCAGGTGCGCCGCACAGAGCTGTTCGGCAACTACGTCAGCGATCACCCGGAGCTGAGCATCAATACCGAGGCCGACGCGCTGGCCTGGACCCGCAGCTACTACGTCCAGCAGCGCTTCATTGCCGATGCGATGGAGCAGCCGCGAATCGCGGCGGCGGCGCAGCGGCAGGCCCAGCAGCGCTGGCGGCAGCGCTTGAGCTGGCTGTCACCGACCCAGGCTTTGAGCGCGAATTCCGAAGGCATGGCCGGCAGTGATCAGACCGCGCTGGATCAGTTCCTACAGTCCGCCGAGGCGCACAAGCAGCGCTGGGACGAGGCGCTCTTTCGGTCCTTGCTGGCAGGCCAGGGACTCAGCGTGGCCGAGTTCGACCGTCTGCCGGCCTACTCCGCACCGGACCCTAAGGGGGACGCGATGAATGCGCTGGGGCTACTGATCCAGCTCAGCCTGCTGGCCGGCCTGCTCTGGTACGGGGCGCGGTGGCGGGTGTTGGCCGGTTAACCAGGACGATCGGCAATGCTCCCGGATCCCGTCGTCGCCGTTGTGGGTCCGATCTGTGATCGGACGCTCAAGCCCGTGGCACTGACATTTTGCCGACTGTATCAGCGCGTCAGTTGGCCAAGCTGCCGGCTGACCGCGCTGCTCGCAGGAATCGTTCTGAGCCTGCAAGTGCAGGCCGAGGACACTTCGACCTCGGCCGCTGACGGCAACACCATTGTCTACCCCGCCGCAGACTACGCCGTCTCCGGCCCGCAGACCGCGCTGGACATGGTTCGGCGCACGCCAGGATTCGTCCTCGATGAGGGCGACTCCGATCTGCGCGGCTACGGGGCCGCCGGCGGCAACGTGCTGGTCGACGGCGCCCGGCCGGTATCCAAGACCGGGGTGGTCGATGCGCTGTCTCGGATCGCGGCCAGCCAGGTCGAGCGCATCGAGCTGATCCGCAGCGCTTCGACCGCCGAGGCCCAGGGTCAGTCGCTGATCCTCAACGTGGTTTTGGCGCGGGAAGCGACGTCCGGCACCTGGTCGGCCGAACTGGAGCGCAACGGTAACGGCAAGCTCTATCCGCGAGTGGATTTGAGCTTCAGCCGCGCCAGCGGGGGCTGGGAAAGCTCGCTGCGCGCCAACGCCTTCTGGGAGGAGTTCCCCTTCTACACCAACCGGGTGCTGCGCGACGCCGACGGCGAACTGCAGTCCACGGTGGTCACGGATCTGCCGTCGACGCTGGTCAATGCGTACTTGTCCGGCGAGACCAAAGGGCCGGTCGCCGGCGGAATACTCAAGCTGTCAGCGCGGCTGGGCCGCTATCGCTACTACTTCGCCCAGCCGGGTGAGATCTACCTGGGTCGATTCCCGGACGGGCAGCCCGACCGCACCGCGCTGACCCGCTTCAGCAACAGCCGCTGGGACCTGGAGCTGGGCGCCGACTACAGCGTGCAGCGCGGCGACTGGAACTGGAAGACGCTGGGTCTGTTGACCTTCAAAGACGGCAACGAAGCGCAAAGCGACCCGCTGCGCGATGCCGACGGCAACCTGCTGTCCAACACCCTGGTCGACGCCTCGGCGCGACCGCTGGAGCTGGTTGCCAGACTCACCGCGGCGCGCGCCACCGAGAGCGCCATACGTCCGGAATTCGGCGTGGAGCTGGCCTACAACCGCCGCGACAGCGATTTTGCGCTGGCGGTCGACGATGGCACGGGACCGGTGGCCATTGCCCTGCCCGGCGCCGATGTGCAGGTCGAGGAAAAGCGCCTGGAGGCCTTTGCCCGGGCCAGCTGGCGGCTGAGCGATGCGATCACCGTGGACGGCGAGCTGGCGATCGAGAACTCGACCATCTCGGTTTCTGGCGAAACCAATCAGAGCCAGTCCTTCAACTTCATCAAGCCGGCGCTGGCGCTGACCTGGCGCAGCTCCGAGCAGCTCAGCTGGCAGCTGGGCGCACGCCACCGCGTCGGCCAGCTGGATTTCGGCGATTTTGCGGCCTCGGCCTCACTCAACGACGGCACCTCCGCGGCCGGCAACCCCGACCTCGGTCCGGATCAAGCGACCCGCTATTTCTTGTCGATGGATTTCCGTCGCCCCGACGGCCTGGCGCTGAACTTGGAGGCCTTCTACGAAGCCCGCAAGGACGTGCTGGAAGAGGTGCTGCTGCCGTCCGGCGCGCCTGGATTGGCCAACGCCGGCGACGCCAGCTATCGCGGCATCAAGAGTCAGCTCACGCTGCCGCTGGAAAAAGCCCTGAAGGGCGCGCGCCTGACGGTGGACGCGCAGTGGCTGAAGAGTGAGTTCGACGATCCCCTCATCGCGGCCACGCGCTCGCTTTCCCGAGTCTACTCGCCGCTGATCAACGCCGAGTTCCGCCATGACATCGAGTCCAAACGGTTAAGCTGGGGCTTGACCTGGAGCGCCGCCAACGACGGCGACGTCTACCGAGTTGCTGAGATCGACCGGCTGCGCACCGGCGATGCCTATGGGGCCTTTGTGGAGGGCAGCGCTCTAGGTTTATTCAGAACCCGACTGGCGGTGCGCAATGCCGGTGACAAGATCAGCTTTCGCGACCGGCGCTTTTTCGACGGCGACCGCGGCGGCCCGCTGCTGCGCACCGAGGATCGCCGGCAGGTCAATCCGATCTTCGTGACTTTGACCTTCAGCGGGTCGTTTTAAGCGTCCATTGCGTGAAGGCTGACTCGGTCAGAGCAGAATATCGCCCACCGGCCTGCGCGCCAGCGGCAACAGCGAACGCCCGCGCGCGGAGCCGGCCTCGGCAAGCGCTTCGCACAGATGCTGCACTGCCTCCCATTCATTCAGCGCCAGCAGGCGTGGGTCACAAGCCGACGATTGGGACGGGGCTTCCTGCTCCAGATTGATGGGCGTCGAGGAGTTGTCGCCACGCTTGTTCATAGGCTTCGCCCAGTTTGGCCGCTTCGGTGGAGATCCAGCTGTGCTGTAGATCAGTGGAATGCTGTCGCAACAGGTCGAGAATATCCTGGCGGTCCTGAACGCGTCGTGGGTCACTAACCATTGCCATCAGTTTCATCAGGATCAGCCCGTTGACCGGAACAACGGTGAGCGATGAGCCCGAATCCCATGCGATGGGATCACTTTGCGCGTCCTGCAGCAGCCGCCGACCCAGCTCACGACGGGCGTAGAGCAAGTCTACCCACTCGGTGATCCCTGGAAGCTCCGGCAACGGGTGGCGCACGTAACGAGCGAATCCCTGTCCCGGAACCTCGCGTGTGAAGCCAAGTTCGCCTAGCGCGTGGTCTGCCGCTTGTTCATCGTCGGCGTCGATCAGAAAGTCGATATCTTTCGTGGCGCGGGGTACACCGTGCGCAGCCAGCGCCATGCCGCCCGCAAGCGCGTGACGAACTTTGGCGCGCGCGAGCGCACGAACAACATCGCCGAGAATCTGTTTGAGTCGGGTCGGGGGCGTGTTTGCCATGTCCGCCAATGGCGAGGAATCCGCCTAAAGAACTCACATTTGCCGAGTTGTCACCCAGATCGTCCGCAATAAGGCATCGTTCCGCAAGACGCAGCGTTGTACGCCGCCCCAACGCAGCAGCCCCCGTTAGGCAATATCCAAACTCACAAACACCCGTGGATGCGCCGCGCAGGCGTGCGGTGATCGATGCCACAGCCCGGTTCCGGACAGCAAACCCGCCATGCCGATCAGGATGCCGCTGGGCATCTGCATCACCGGCGGGTCGGGATCGTTTTCGGCGGGGCGGCCGCTGGGCAGATACTCGGTTCCTGCGCCAATCAGCGTGCAGCACAGGCGCCAGCGCAGTCGGTCGACGTGCAGCTTCGGGCAGGTGCGGGCGTGCACGATCTCCATCCGCAGCTTTCCGCCCTCGGCGCCGAGATCGGCGAGTCCGTCGACCACAGGGCCGGCCAAGGCGGCAGTCATCGCGTCGGCCTCGTGCTCGGTGGCGCCCAGCTCCATCCACACCGCGCGCATCCGAGCGGACAGATTGTCGCCGTTGACCTGCAGGAACAGGCTGCGCGCAGGCAGCGCGGCGAGACGCTTGGCGCAGTGCAGGACCGGGTCCGACAAGCGGCTCGGATACTCCGCCAGCAGCGCGCCGTCGCGCAGCGGCTGGGCCCAGTGAGGATGCGCACCTTGAGGCTTGGCACCGTGAGAGTAAGCGAATGCGCCCTCAGTCCCGCCCGCCAGCGCCTCAGCGATGTCCATGGGCTAGTTCATCGGCTGCGCGTTGAAACCACTGCTGCAGCTGCTTCACATGATCGGCGCCGTAGCGGCGGTGCAGCTGCTCAGTCGAGTAGACCTGCCGGTCTTCCAGCTCCTGCAGGCGCCTGGCAACGAAGTCGGCGGTCAGCGGGATCTGGCAGTGCTCTTCGATGCAGTGGCGCCAGGCGTCGTAGGTGGTCGGAATCACGAACTGTCCTTCGTCCAGATTGGCAAACGCAATGTTATAACATGCCAACATAACTCGCCGTCGGCGCCGGATCGCCCAACCTTTGGCACGGGTACAACGAAACGTTATGTTATCACGTCTCGGTTTTCATTCGCGCCCCTCCACCATGCCCGCCACACTCCCCGTGACCGTGCTTTCCGGCTTCCTCGGCGCCGGCAAGACCACCCTGCTCAATCACGTCCTGCGCAACCGCGAAGGCAAGCGCGTTGCGGTAATCGTCAACGACATGAGCGAGGTCAATATCGACGCGCAGCTGATCCGCGACGGCGGCGGCGCGCTGTCGCGAACGGAGGAGACCCTGGTCGAGTTCAGCAACGGCTGCATCTGCTGCACGCTGCGCGACGATCTGCATAAGGAGGTCCGGCGCCTCGCCGACGAGCAGCGCTTCGATTACCTATTGATCGAGTCCACCGGCATTTCCGAACCGATGCCGGTCGCCGCCACTTTCGCGGTGCGCGATGAGGACGGTTTTTCGCTTTCCGATGTGGCTCGTCTGGACACCATGGTGACGGTGGTCGACTGCGAGAGCTTTGTTGCCGACTTCTGCTCCAGCGACCGCCTGCAGAACCGCGGCGAAGCGGCCGGACCGGACGACAAGCGCGGCCTGGTCAATCTGCTTAGCGAACAGATCGAGTTCGCCGACGTCATCGTTCTCAACAAGACCGACCGGGTAGACGCCGACGGCCTGCATCGGGTCAAGCAGGTAATCAAGGCCCTCAATCGCGATGCGCAGCTGATCGAGGCCAAGCACGCAGAGGTCGAGCTGGGCAGCGTGCTGGGCACCGGCCGTTTCGATTTCGTCCGCGCCCAGCTGGCGCCGGGCTGGATGAAGGAGCTGCGCGGTGAACACACGCCGGAGACCGAGGCCTACGGCATCACCAGCTTCGTCTACAAGGCCCGCAGACCCTTTCACCCGCAGCGCTTCTTCCGGCTGATCAACGAGGGATTGGGCGGGGTGATCCGCAGCAAGGGCTTCTTTTGGCTCGCCTCAAGAATGGATTGGGTGGGCGAACTGGCCACCGTTGGCGCGGCAACCCAGCATCAGGCGGCCGGATTCTGGTTCGCTTCCCGTGACCGAGTGGACCAGAAGCTGGTCGATCAGCCGATCCACACCGGTGATCGCCTGACTGCTGCGCTGCCCAGCGCCGAGGAGGTCAGCGACCCGGCCGAGTACGCGGCGATGAGCCGACTCTGGGACCCGGCCTGGGGCGACCGCCGCCAGGAGCTGGCGCTGATCGGCATTGGCCTGGACGAGGCCGGTTTGCGCGCCGACCTGGACGGCTGCCTGCTGACCGAACGCGAGATGCGCGAGGGCCCGGCGATGTGGCAGCGCTATGCCGATCCGTTCCCGCGCTGGCGTCTCGGCTAGGGACTCCCTCACCTGCAATCGCGTCGGCATCCCGCCGGAGCCGACTTGCCCCGCAACGCGGGGTCACAACCACGGAGCAGCAATGAGCCTTTCCATGCTGTCGACCAAACCGGTCGCGCTTTCCTTGAGCATCCTTCTGGCGCTGGCCGCCTGCGCGCCGGCCGATCGGCCGAGCGCCACCGAGACCAAGACTGAAACCGCCGACGCGGCGCGCGCGGCAACGGAGAATCCCTTCTTCAGCGCCAGCACCCTGCCCTTCGAGGCGCCCGACTTTCGGTTGATCAGCGAAGACCACTACCTGCCGGCTTTTGAGCAGGGTATGGCTGAGCATCTCAAGGAAGTCGAGGCGATCGCCAACAATCCCGAGCCGCCGAGCATCGCCAACACCCTGGAGGCAATGGAGCGTAGCGGCCAGGTGTTGAGCCGGGTGCAGTCGGTGTTCTTCAACCTCACCGGCACCGACAGTACCGAAGGCTTGCGCAAAATCCAGTCCGAGATCGCCCCGAAGCTGGCCGCCCATGGGGACACCGTCATGCTCAATCCAAAGCTGTACGAGCGGGTCAAGGCACTCTATGAGCAGCGTGAATCCATCGCCACCGACCCCGTCGATCGACGACTGATCGAGGAATCCTATCGGCAGTTCGTGCGTGCCGGCGCCGAGCTGGCCGAGGATGCCAAGGCCACCCTGCGCGCGCTGAACGAGGAGGAGGCCAGCCTGCGCACCGCCTTCCAGCAGGCGCTGCTGAAGCAGACCGAAGCGGCATCGGTGATCGTCGACAGCGAAGCAGAGCTGGACGGCATGGATGCCGACAACATCGCCGCCGCAGCCAAGGCCGCCGCTGACGCCGGTCACCAGGGCAAGTGGCTGCTGCGTATCACCAACACCACCCGCCAGCCGGTGCTGACCGCGCTGACCAATCGCGAACTGCGTCAGCGGGTCTGGGAAGCCTCTGCCAGCCGCGGATTCAGCGATGGCGACGGCGACACCCGCGACACGGTGAAGCGCCTGGCCGAGCTGCGCGCCGAACGCGCCGAGCTGCTCGGCTATGCCAACCACGCCGCCTTCCAGCTGCAAAGCCAGATGGCCGGGTCGCCGGAAGCGGTGCTGGAGATGCTCACCGGTCTGGCGCCCACCGCGGTGGCCAACGCCAATCGCGAAGCAGCAGAGATCCAGGCGTTGATCAACGAACAGGGCGGCGACTTTGAACTGCAGCCCTGGGATTGGGAATTCTATGCCGAGCAGGTGCGCGCGCAGAAGTACGCCTTCAACAACGACCAGGTCAAGGACTATTTCGAACTGGATCGGGTACTCAAGGACGGCGTCTTCTACACCTTTGAGCGATTCTACGGGCTGAGCTTTGCCGAGCGAGACGACCTGCCCGTCTACCACCCGGATGTGCGCGTCTTCGACGTCATCGACAGCGACGGCGAGCAGATCGGTTTGTTCTACGCCGACTTCTTCGCCCGCCCGAGCAAGCGTGGCGGCGCCTGGATGTCCACCTTCGTCAGTCAGGACGGTTTGAACGACCGCAAGCCGGTGGTCATCAACGTGATGAACATCCCCAAGCCGGTTGACGGCGCGCCGGCGCTGATGAGCTTCGACCACGTAGTGACCATGTACCACGAGGCCGGTCACGGTCTGCACGGGTTGCTTTCCCAGGTGCGCTATCCGTCGCTGGCCGGGACCGCCGTACCGCGCGACTACGTTGAGTTCCCCTCGCAGTTCGAGGAGGACTGGGCCAAGCACCCGGAGATCATTGCCAACTACGCCAAGCACTACGAAACCGGTGAGCCCATTCCCGCCGAGCTGCTGCAAAAGATGCTCGCCGCGAGCAGCTTCAACCAGGGCTTCGACACCCTGGAATATCTGGCCGCCTCCTTCGTCGACCTGGCCTGGCACAGCCTGCCTGCCGACGCCGAGGTCGATGACGTCGCGTCCTTTGAAAAGGCCACGTTGGCCAAGCACGGCGTCGACTTCGCCCCGGTGCCGCCGCGCTACCGCAGCACCTATTTCGCCCACGTCTTCCCCGGCGGCTATTCCTCCGGCTACTACGCCTACCTGTGGAGCGAAGTCCTCGCCGCCGACGCCTACGCCCACGTGCAGGAACTGGGCGGCTTGAAGCGCGAGATCGGTGACCGCTACCGCGAGCAGATTCTGTCTCGGGGCAACAGCGAAGATCCGATGGCGCTGTACACCGAATGGCGTGGCCAGAAGCCGGACGTCAAGCACGTGCTGGTGCGCCGCGGGCTGGACACCTCGACGCCCTAGTTCGCGGTGAAGCATCGTCAGGGACGACGGAGTATCACCTCCGCCGCAGCTGCGGCGGAGGTGGCTCGATGACCCAGCCCACGCCCGATGAGCGGATTCCGGTCACCCTGCTGACCGGCTTTCTCGGCAGCGGCAAGACCACCGTGCTCAATCATCTGGTGCGCCAGCCGGCGATGGCCGATGCGCTGGTGATCATCAACGAGTTCGGCGAGATGGCGCTGGATCACCAGCTGGTCGCGCACAGCACCGAGAATCTGGTGATGGAGATGAGCAGCGGCTGCGTCTGCTGCACCATCCGCCGTGACCTGGTACAGACGCTGTGCGATATCCACTGGCGCTTCGCCCGTCAAGGTCAGCGCCAGTTCGGGCGAGTGCTGATCGAGACCACCGGACTGGCCGACCCCGCGCCAATCATCCAGACCCTGATGACCGATTCCGAAGTCGCATCCCGGTACCGGCTGGAAGGCATCGTCACGATCGTGGATCTGGCCGCCGGCATGCAGACCCTGGATAGCCACCCTGAGGCGCTCAAGCAGGCCGCGGTGGCCGATGCCCTGCTGCTGACCAAGGCAGATTTGACCGGCGAGCCGATGCCCAAAGCGCTGCTAAATCGGCGGCTGCAAAGCATCAATCCGGTCGCTTCTCGTTGCGAAGTGCATGACGGTGAAAGAAGCTTGGTGTGTACAGCGCCGAGGCCAAGACGCCTGATGTGCTCGGCTGACTCATCGCGTGCTTGAGTACGGCGTCGCGGTCGACGCCCTAGATTGCGCCTGGCGTTGGCCCACAGGAAGCTGCCGGCCTGAACCGGGACACGAGACCACAATGGCCAGCATCACGGTATCGCCATACCGAAATTTCAAGCCCCAAATAACAAAACGCCCGGACTAGCCGGGCGTTTGTCGTACTACTGCGGAGTGCGCCTACGGCCTGGCCGCCAACTCCGGATCCTCTGCCGTTTGCACCAGCAGGTCCTGCTTGTCGGTGCCCAGATACAGCAGGATGGGCGCGCAGAAGAATATGGTCGAGAAGGTGCCGATCAGAATGCCGAACAGCACGGTCTCGGCGAAGCCTTCCACAGCCGGGCCGCCGAGGAAGAACAGCGAGAACAGTGCGATGGCGGTAGTGATACCGGTGATCACGGTACGCGACATGGTGTTGTTGATAGCGCGGTCCAGTACCTCTTCCGGGTTCTGCTTGCGGGTGGCTCTGAACACCTCACGTACGCGGTCGAAGACCACCACCTTGTCGTTGATCGAGTAACCGGCAACGGTGAGCACTGCAGCCATCACGGTCAGATCGAACTCGGTGCGCAGCAGGCTGAGCAGGCCGAGCACGATGAGGATGTCGTGCACTTCACCGGCAATCGCCGCCAGACCGAACTTCCACTGAAAGCGGATCGCGATGTAGATCATGATGCCGATCAGTACGAAGGTGCCGGCCAGAACGCCATCGTTGGCCAGCTCTTCACCGATTTGCGGACCGACGAAGTCGCTGCTGACCAGCTGTGCATCCGCATGGCGTTTCTGCAATGCCGCCAACACGTCATTGGACAGCGTATCGGAGATCTCGCCGGCTTGCGGGCCGATGCGTATCGCCCACTCGGTGGTGCCGCCCAGACTCTGAATGACGAAGTTGCTGTAACCGGCCTCCTCCATCGGCTCACGGACGTCGGCTGCAACCACCGCCTCGGCGAACTTCACGTTGAGCAGCGTGCCACCGGTGAAGTCCAGGCTGAAGTTGAGTCCGCGGGTGGCCAGCAGCGCAATCGACAGGACCATCGCAATG
This sequence comes from Gammaproteobacteria bacterium, assembly GCA_030430155.1. Lineage (GTDB taxonomy): Bacteria > Pseudomonadota > Gammaproteobacteria > Xanthomonadales > SZUA-5 > SZUA-5. Next base: position 17,022 of record JAUIFV010000011.1, on the reverse strand, counting down.
ATGCTCAAGGTCATGCTGATTTTGCGCCAGGACAGGAACGGAATATTTGATTTGGGATTGAATAGTTCCATGGTATCTGCGCTCCTTCCGCGCCTAGATCGAAAGCGCTTTGAGCTTCTTGGGGTTGCGATACATCATCGCGAAGATGGCTCGGGTCACCATCACGGCGGTGAACATCGTGGTCACCAGACCAACCGACAACGTGATTGCGAAGCCGCGCACCGGACCTGAGGCGAAGGCGATCAGCGCGATCGTCGCGATCAGGGTGGTGACGTTAGCGTCGAGAATGGTCGACCAGGCCTTTTCATAGCCGGATTTCAAGCTGGCCATGGGTGTGTTGCCGTTGCGTAGCTCCTCGCGGATGCGTTCGCAGATCAGCACGTTGGCGTCAATCGCCATACCCATGGTGAGCAAAATTGCCGCGATGCCGGGCATGGTCAACGTCGCACCCAGTATCGACAGGATGGACATCAGGCAGACTAGATTGAGCATCAGGCCGATATTGGCGACCACGCCGAAGACCTTGTAGTAGATCGCCGAGAACACCATCACCGCGATCAAACCGATGATCACCGCGGTCACACCGCGCTTGATGTTGTCCCGGCCCAGGCTGGGACCAACCACGCGCTCTTCGACAATCTCCACCGGGGTCGCCAGCGAGCCGGCGCGCAGCAGCAGGGCCAGCTCATCGGCCTCGGCCTTGCTGTCCAACCCGGTCGTCTGGAAGTTCTTGCCGAACACGCCGCGAATGGTGGCCACGCTGACCACCTCTTCGGTGGTGCGAGTGCTCTTGACCTCTTCACCATTGACGATACGGGTCTCCGGACGGGTTTCGATGAACACCACCGCCATGCCGCGGCCGACGTTGTCCTCGGTGAACTCCAGCATGCGCTGGGCGCCGGAACTGCTCAGGCTGACCGATACCATCGGCCCGGTGCCCTGCGGATCCAAATCACTCTGCGCGTTGACCATGTGCTCGCCGGAGACGATCACTCGCTTCTTCAGCACCACCGGTGAGCCGTCACGGCGATAGTAGAGCTTGGAATCAAACGGCACCTTCTTGGTGCGGTCGGCTTCCAGCGCGTCCACACCTTCATCAACGGCGTGGTATTCCAAGGTCGCGGTGGCGCCGAGGATGAGCTTGGCACGACCGGGATCCTGCACACCGGGAAGCTGGATCAGGATACGCTCCGCACCCTGCTGCTGCACTATGGGTTCGGCAACGCCCAACTCGTTGATTCGATTGCGCAATGTAGCCAAATTCTGGCCGATGGCGTCGTTCATCACCTTGATGATTACTTCCGACGGCACTTCCACACTCAGCGACAGATCGGACTCAGGCGCCACGCGCAGCTCGGGGTTCTGTTGCCGAATCAGCAGTTCGGCGGCGCTTTGAGCTTCTTCGTCGGCCAGCTCCACAGCGATCTCATCGCCAACCCGGTCCACCGAGTTGAAATCGATCTTGGCTTCACGCAGCGCCGCGCGCAGGTCATCGACGTAACGGTTGTATTCGCGATCGATGGTGCCGCGCTGATCGACTTCCATCAGGAAGTGCACGCCGCCCTGCAGATCCAATCCCAATGGCATGGACTTGGCGCCGAAGGAGCCGAGCCAATCGGGAACCGTGGAGGCCAGATTCAAGGCGACGATGTAGTCGTTCTGCTTGCCGTCCTTGAGGAAGTCCGCCTTGATGGCGTCTGCAGCCTGAAGTTGGGTTTCGGTATCGGCGAAACGGACCAGCAATCGACCGTCGACGAGTTCGGTGCTCTTGAAGGGTATCTCGCGTCCCTGCAGGCTGCCGGCGACTGTTTGCTCCAGTACGGTGTCGATGGTGACGCCGCGCCCGGGGCTGATTTGCACAGCGGGCTCTTGCGGGAACATGTTGGGCAGGGCGTAGAGGATGGCCAGCAGCAGCAGCGCCGCCAGCATCCCCAGCTTCCACTTGGGGTAATCGATCATGAGTATTTACCTGCGGCCTGGCAGCCGTCTATGCGTTTTTCAAAGTGCCCTTGGGCAGGACGACGGACACCGCGTGCTTTTGAACCTTCACCGAGACGCCCTGGGCGACCTCGACGCTGAGGAAGGACTCGCCGACATCTTCGACTTTTCCGGCCACACCGCCGTTGGTGACGACCTCATCACCCTTCTTCAATGCGGCAACCAGATTCTTGTGCTCGGCCGCGCGCTTCTGCTGGGGCCGGATCAGCATGAAATAGAAGATGGCAAAGAACAATCCGAGCATGATCAGCGAGGGCCAGATGCTCGGCTGCTGTCCCCCAGCCGCCTGCGCGTGCGCAGCAGAAATAAAGAAATCCATGGTTGTTTCCAGTTAGGACGACAGACGCTGTCGTCAGCAAGCCGATAATTATGCCATAAGCGGAGATGCCCTTTGCATCTCAACCCGTGACCTCCAGGCTATTCAGATGGGCCCGGTTGGCGCCAACTCAAGCGTCTGGCCCGCATTATTCATGAATGTTCGTAGCGAGGGTTTCGCAGGCGTGTTGTGGTGCGGATCGCGGACCTTGGGATCGATGAAGGCGTACTTTGCAGTACGTCGAGTCGATCGGAGGGAGCAAGCCGCGCCACAGCGCGTCTGCGGAAGCCGCAGTAGAAGATTCATGAATAGTGCGGGCAACAATCGACGTGACCTTGTGCTCTTGTGAGCCTTGACGAGGTCTGTACTATCGGCGCGCCACTCTTTCATCGCACCGGACGAGCAAGCACTTTTGAGCGTTCTCAACCAATTTTTGCGCGGATTGTCAGTCAAGCTGGTGTTCCTGCACCTGCTCTGGATCGTCCCTGCCCTGGCCATCGCCGACTACTGGGTGCTGGCCCGTGAGACCGCAGCGCTGGAAAGAGCGGTTGCTGGCGGTGCATTGACCAAAGCCAGTGAGCGTATCGCTAGCGAAGTGCTGGCTGACTGGCCCGATCAGCGCGCGCTGGAGCTTAGTTTGGAACGCCAGCGGCTGCTGTTGGAACGTTCGCGCGGTGGTCTGGCGCCGGGAACGGGGCATGTGCTCTTGGAACTGTCCGAAACGCCTCTGGGACTGCGCCTGCTCGACGCCGATGGACGGGAACTGGCGCAAAGTGGGGCGCGGGCAAGCAACTCGGATGAACTGCTGACCGAAGAGTCCGAAGTGTCCGTGTTTGCCGACGATGGACAGCAATTGCGTCTGCAGCTGCTCCTACAGGTGCCCCGCCCCAGCTTCAGCCTTTTCTACTCCGGAAGCTTCGAGTGGCAAGTCCTGCTCTCAGCCGGGGTGCTATTGGCTCTGTTGAGCAGCGCACTGATGAGCCTTTATCTGGTTGGCCGCCTCAACGGCATGGGCGCGGCCCTCAAAGCGTGGCGACGCGGTGACCTTGAGCACCGCATCGGCGAGTCGCGTCGCGATGAGCTTGGAAGACTGGCCAACGACCTGGACGGCATGGCCGCCGATCTGAGCCAGCTTTTGGACGACCGTGCTCGCCTGGGCGCGCTGCAGGAACGCCAGCGCGTGGCCCGCGATCTCCACGATACGGCCAAGCAAAAGGCTTTCGCGCTCGGATTGCAGCTGGCCACCCTGCGTCGCGGCCTGCAGCACTCCCCTACCCCATCGGCTTTGGACGAAGCCGAACGCCTGTGTGCCGAGCTGCGCACCGAACTGGCTGAACTGGTCGATGCCTTTCGCAACGAGCCGACACCGAAACAGGATTTTCGCGGTCGCCTGGACGCGCGCATCCGGCGCTGGCAGATGTCCACCGGCCTGCGCCTGAAGCTGCGTCTGGATCCTGGTTCCGAGCCCACCGCGGCCGACGCCGAGCAGCTGCTGCGCGTGGTAGACGAGTGCCTGGCCAACGTGGCCAGACACGCGCAGGTCGATCAGGCGCAGGTGCAGCTGATCGACTGCGGACAAGGCCAATGGCAGCTGCAGGTCAGCGATGGCGGTGTCGGCTTTGAACCACGCCAGCAGTCCGGCAATGGTCTGGTGCACCTCGCCGAGCGCGCCGCCTGTCTACCTCAGGGGCGACTGGATGTGCAGTCGCAGCCCGGGCGCGGCACGGCGATCAGCCTGCACTTCTCGATTTCGGAGCAGGCGAACGCGCGCCAGACTGAAGCTGCGCAGAGCCTTTCCAGACCGCAGAATGCCGGGCCATGAGCACGCCACTGCGTGTGCTGTTGGTAGACGACCATCCCGTAGTGCGAGACGGACTCGCCGCGATCATCCAAACCGAACCGGGTTTCAACGTCGTCGCCAGCGCCAGCGATGCGGCTCAGGCGCTGGCAGCATGCGAGTCGTCCGCCCCTCAGCTGGCGCTGGTCGATCTGCTGCTCCCGGATATGGACGGCATTCAGCTAACCGTCCTACTACGCCAGCGATGGCCGGAACTGCGAGTGCTGTTGCTGACCAGCGTGGCCGATGTGCAGCGCGCGCGCGCCGCCTTGGACGCTGGGGCGCAAGGCTATCTGCTTAAGGATGCCAGTGCGGATTACCTGATCGCTGCGCTGCGCGCGGCGGCGCGTGGCGAGTTGGTGCTGGCGCCCACGCTGGCTGCAGCCCTGCGTCGACAGTCCGGCGAGGCCGATCCGATTGCCGAACTCAGCCTGCGGGAACGCGACGTACTGCAGCTGATCGCCGAAGGCCGCAGCAACGCCGACATCGCCCAGGCCCTCGGCATAGGCGAAACCACCGTCAAAACCCATGTCGGAAATCTGCTCGCCAAGCTGGCCCTGAATGACCGCACCCAGGTCGCGGTCTTCGCGTGGCGAAACGGCTTGATCAGCCCACAAAGCTAGGCAACTTCGGGACTTTCTACCCCACCCTACCAAGCCTGCAGCGCTTGAGGCACACTCGACGGAACGGCAAGTCATTGGGGGGAAAACAATGCGCATCTTGAGCACCGACGTCTACGTGGGCCCAAATCGATATGCGCTGTTCCCCTGCATCCTGCATCAGATCGACCTGGAAGAACTGGAGCGCTGGCCGACCGCCAAACTGGGCAATGCCTTCATCGACGGCCTGCTGCAAGCGGTCCCCTCGCTGGCCGAACACGGCTGCTCATACGGCGAGCCCGGTGGCTTGGTGCGGCGCATGCGCGAAGACGACGGCACCTGGCTGGGCCACGTCTTTGAGCACGTCGTGCTGGAGATCCAGAACATTGCCGGTCAGGACGTCGGATTCGGCAAGACTCGCGGCACCGGCAAGAACGGGGTCTACAACGTCGTCTTCGAAACCCGCGATCAGGACATTGGCCTGGAGGCCAGCCGCCTGGCGCAGCGCCTTATCCATTCCCTGCTGCCGGATCGATTGCGCGAGCGTTATGCCGATCCGGATTTCGACTGGAAGCGTGACCGCGACGACTACATCCGCTACGCGCAGAAGCGCGAGTTGGGACCCAGCACCGGCAGCCTGGTTGCCGCGGCAGAGAAGCGTGGGATTCCGTGGATCAGGCTGAACAACCAGTCGCTGGTGCAACTGGGCTACGGCAAATATCAGCGCCGCATCCAGGCGACCATCACTTCGGAAACCCGGCACATCGCGGTCGAGCTGTCCTGCGACAAAGAGATGGCCCACGGCATCTTCGAAGATCTTGGGCTGCCGGTGCCGCGCCAACGCACCGCACGTTCAGAACGCGAAGCGCTGCGGGTAGCCGACAAGATCGGCTATCCGGTGGTCGTCAAGCCCTACGACGGCAATCACGGCCGCGGCGTGTGCATCAATCTGGGCTCACCCGATGAGGTTTCCGAGGCCTTCGAGATCGCCAGCAAGATCAGCCGCACGGTGGTGGTGGAGAACTACATCAAGGGCTTCGATCACCGCCTGCTGGTGGTCAACGGCAAGCTGGTGGCGGCGGCCAAACGGGTCCCGGGGCATGTGATCGGCGACGGCAAGCACTCGGTCGCCGAACTGGTCGACATCGTCAACAGCGACCCGCGCCGCGGTGTCGGCCATGAGAAGGTGCTGACCCGGCTGGAGTGGGACGTGCAGGCCGAGGAGGCGCTGAAGAAGGCCGGACTGAATCGCGACAGCGTCCTGGCGCCCGATCAGATTCTGTACCTGCGCAAGACCGCCAACCTGTCTACCGGCGGCACCGCAGTCGACGTGACCGATATCGTTCACCCGGACATTCGCACCATGGCCGTGCGTGCCGCCAGCGCCATTGGATTGGACGTCTGCGGAGTGGATTTCCTCACTGAAGACATCTCCCAGTCCTATCGCACACACGGCGGCGGCATCTGCGAGATCAACGCCGCGCCAGGATTCCGCATGCATGTGCAGCCGTCCGAAGGCACGCCCAGAGACGTCGGTGGCGCGGTCATCGACATGCTCTTTCCGCCCGGATCGCCCAGCAGCATTCCCACCGCCGCGATCACCGGCACCAACGGCAAGACCACCACCAGCCGGATGCTCTCGCACATCCTCAAGCTGGCCGGCCACACGGTGGGTTTCACCAGCACCGACGGCGTCTACATCGACGGAAAGCTGACGGTCGCCGGCGACATGACCGGACCGGTGGCAGCGAACATGGTGCTGCGCGATCCCACCGTCGATGCGGCGGTGCTGGAAACCGCACGTGGCGGGCTGCTGCGGCGCGGCATGGCGGTGCAGAGGGTCGACGTGGCCGCCTGTCTGAATGTGCAGAGTGACCACCTGGGCCTGCGCGGCATCGACACGCTGGACGAGTTGGCCGAGGTCAAGCGCACGGTTGTGGAAATCGCCACCGACACCGCGGTACTCAACGCCGACGACCCCCGAGTGCTGCGCATGGCCGCGCACACCCAGGCTCGACATCTGTGCTACGTGACCATGAACCCCAATCACCCGCTGGTCCGTCAGCACATCCGCGCCGGCGGCCGAGCAGTGGTGCTTGAGCAGGGCATGAACGGACACATGGTGGCGGTCTACGACAAGGGCTCGCATACCCCATTGATCTGGACCCATCTGATCCCCTCGACGCTGGAGGGACGGGCTATGCACAACGTGCAGAATGCGATGTTCGCCACCGCCCTGGCGCACGGCATGGGGGTCAGCCGGGAGAACATCGAACACGGCCTGCGCACCTTCGCCACCAGCTTCTTCCAGGCTCCAGGGCGGATGAATGTCTTCGATGAGCATCCTTTCAAGGTAATCATGGACTACGCCCACAATGCCCACGGCGTGCAGGCGATGACCAAACTCACCGATCAGCTGCCGGTCAGCGGCAAACGCATCGTGGTCCTGGCCGCGCCAGGAGACAGACGCGACCAGGATGTGGTCGATCTGGCCCGCGCCTCGGCCGGGCACTATGACGAGTACTACTGCAAGACCGACGACCAGACCCGCGGCCGCAGTCGTGGCGAGGTCCCCGAACTGATGCGCAAGGGGCTCAAGGACGGCGGGGTTCGGGACGAGCAGATCCATCTGATCGACGACGAACAGGAGGCAGTGCAAACGGCGCTGGAATCGGCCCGAGCCGGCGATCTGGTGATGGTCTTCTGCGACCGCATCGCGCGCACCTGGAAGCAGATCATCTATTTCAAGCCAGCAGCCGGGGTCGCGGCCAGCAAACCCGATCTGTCCACCGAGCCCGACGCCTTTGTCCCCGACCTGTCCGGCGGCGAAGAAGCCTTTGAAAACGAGCAGTATGAGATTCGCAGCGACGAACGCGGGGTGTACATCGCGCCGGAGCAAAGCGATTAGGTTGGGTCGGGCTACTGATCATGATCGCTAGGTGTGACCTTCCGCTTCATATCAGGCACAAGGGCACAGGGCTCAGGGCCCAGGGCCCAGGAGCACGTTCGCTGGGCCTTCGCCGTTTTCCTGGGTCCTCTGCCCTGGGCCCTGGGCCCTAACGCCGAGCGGCCGCGTGGGGCTTCCCTATCTCATTGATTCAAGACGCCTCACCGGGCCCAGTCTGCTGTTGCCCGGCCCGGGCGCCATCATCGAAGTCGCGCCGCCTGAGGACGAGGCGAGCAAGCTGATCGCGCATTGGCGCTATTTCATGCGCGAAATGCGCCGCAGATTGGGCTGGCAGGGCATGCCTATCGCCACCCGCCGTCTGGGCAGCAACGCGATGCTGGCAGCCGGCGCGCCGGTGGACATGTTGGCCCTGGCCACCTACCTCAATGAATGGTGTTGGGACGCCGCCATTGCCCGTTTCGACGGCGATCGCTTCGAGTCGCTGCCGGAGGCGGGTGAACGCTACAACCGGCGCGTCGAGCGCCGACTCAACCTGCCCTATCGGCGGCTCTACAACGCTGCGATGCGGCGCAAGGTGCAGCTGCAGCTGGGCGACGGCGACATCAGCCTGGGTGAGGGCGAACGATGTCAGACCTGGAACACCGATGAGGTCCCGGCTCCGAGCGAGTTGGACTGGGCGCGCTACCGGCATTGGGTGCCGACAGCGATCGTCACCGGCACCAACGGCAAGACCACGACCACGCGGATGCTGGTGCGAATACTGGAAGCGGCCGGCCACACGCCCGGCTTCTGCTCTACCGATCTGGTGCAGATCGGCGACGAAGTGCTGGGCCGCGATGACTATTCCGGGCCCGGCGGCGCGCGGGCCGTCCTGCGTCACCCGAAGACCACCGCTGCCGTCTTGGAGACCGCGCGTGGGGGGCTGCTCAGGCGCGGCCTGCAGGTGCGCTGAGCCGACGTCGGCGTGGTCACCAATATCGGCGAGGATCATCTGGGCGATCTGGGCATCAACAGCATCGAGCAGCTGGCTGAGGTGAAATTTCTGATCCAGCATGGCCTGGGCGCGCGAGCGCCGATGGTGGTCAATGCCGAGGATGTCCATTGCCGCCGCCACGCCCGCCGCATGAGCCGGCCGGTGATCTGGTTTGCCCTGCGCCCGCCGCGCCCCAGCGTGCTTAGCGGTACGCAGCGTCTGGCTGGCGTAATGACGGTCGAGGCCGATCAGCTGGTCTATCTGCGCGGTCAGCGCCGAACCAAGCTGTTGCCAGTTGCGGCCATACCCGCAGCCCACGGCGGCAGCGCCAGACACAATGTGGCCAACGCGCTGGCCGCTGCAGCTGCGGCAATGGCAATGAAGGTGCCGCTGCACGCGATCCGCAGCGCCCTTTCCTGCTTCGGCGCCAGCCCGGAAGACAACCCCGGGCGGGCCAGCCTGTTCCGGATCAACGGCGCCAGCGTGATGATGGACTTCGGCCACAACCCGGAAGGGGTACGGGCGATCTTCGAGATCACTGCCAAACTGCCGCGGCAGCGCCTGCTGATCAGCTTCGGTCAGGCTGGCGACCGTACCGATGAGGCGCTGCGCGATCTGGCCGATGCGCTTGCCGATCAGAGCCCGGACAGGGTGATTATCAAGGAGATGAACAAGTATCATCGCGGCCGCGGTGCCGGCGAAATACCCGCCCTGCTGCGCGAACAGCTGCTGCTCGGCGGTCTGCAGCCGGAGCAGCTGACTCAGGTCGACTCCGAGGATGAGGCGCTCAAGCATTGCCTGGATTGGCTGCGGCCCGGAGACTTGGCGATACTGTTCGTACACAGCGACATCGACCGGATCAGCGCCGAGCTGAGTGAGCTGGCGCGCTAGCGCCGTCCCTCTTCCCCTTCCTACAACAAGGTTTTGCTATGCAACTGTCAGAAGTACGTGCGGTTATCAGCGGCGGTGCCTCCGGACTGGGTTTCGCCACGGCGCAGCGCCTGGTCGATGGTGGCGCACAGGTGGCCCTGCTCGACATCAACGACGAACAGGGCGCCGAGGCGGCCCGCGAGCTGGGCCGCAACGCCCGCTACTTCCACGCCGACGTCACCAGCGAGGGCAGCGTGGTCGAGGCCCTGGCCAACGCGATGCGCGACATGGGCGGGCTGAATGTGGCCTTGAGCTGCGCCGGCGTGCTCGGCGCCGGCCGGGTGCTGGGCAAGGGCGGGCCGATGGCCCTGTCGAAGTTTGAGAGCGCCATCAAGATCAATCTGGTCGGCAGCTTCAACTTGGCCAAGTCCGCAGCCAATCTGATGCAGCACGGCGCTCCCGGCAGCGACGGCGAGCGCGGCGTGATCATCAACACCGCGTCGGTCGCCGCATTTGAAGGCCAGATCGGGCAGGCCGCCTATTCGGCATCCAAGGCCGGCCTGGTCGGCATGACCCTGCCAATGGCGCGCGAGCTGTGCCGATTCGGCATCCGGGTGATGACCATTGCCCCCGGCATCTTCCTCACTCCGATGGCCGAAGGGATGCCCGAGGAGGTGCAGAAATCACTCTCCGAACAGATTCCCTTCCCTTCCCGTCTCGGCAAACCCGCCGAGTTCGCCGACGCCGTCGCTTTCATCCTCGGCAACCGCTACATGAACGGCGAATGCCTGCGCCTGGATGGGGCGGTGCGATTACAGGCCAAATAGCTCCAAGGGCCCAGAATTGCGCCGCACAGCTGGGCCCTTTGTCCGCAACCCTCTGACCTCCACTGACCCCCTAGATGAAAAACGGGCCAGCTACGAGACTGCAACTCTGGGCCCTGGGCCCTAAGCCCTGGGCCCTTCTCCTCTACCAACAACCACTACTGAACCCCACACCATGAAAGCCAACGAACTAAAACGCGGCTCCGTCATCGTCCACGACGGTCGCACCTGGACCGTGCGTGATATCGACAAGAGTGCACCCACCTCGCGCAGCGCGGTCTGGACCTTTCGCCTCAAACTGGACAGCGTGCCGCCGGGATCCCGCTCGGACTTGACCCTGAAGGGCGAAGACGAGGTCGAGACCGCCGAGATGTCGCGGCGTGCCTGTGCCTACTCCTATATGGATGGGGAGTCCTACGTGTTCATGGACAACGAGGACTACACCCAGTACATCCTGGGCCCGGAGCAGGTCGGCGATCTGCCGCTGTTCTTGACCGAGGACGGCCTGGAAGGGCTGTACATCGTGATCATCGATGAGCTGGCGGTGCAGCTACCACAGTCGGTGGAACTCACCGTGACCGAGACCGCGCCGTTCATGAAGGGCGCCAGCGCCAGCGGCCGAGCCAAGCCGGCCCGTTTCAGCACCGGACTGGAGATCCCGGTACCCGAGTTCATCGCCGTCGGCGAGAGACTGCGCGTCAATACCGATACCCATGAGTACATGGGCCGCGCATAGCCAGCTTCCGTCACCCCGCAATGCAAGACGGCGCCATGTGGCGCCGTCTTGCTGTTGAACTGGGCCCTGGGCCCTAATCCCTGGGCCCTTCCCTGCCCCTAGCTACTCCGCTTGGCCAGCCACTGATGCACCGCGGAGGGCACCTCACGCTGAGCGCGCCCGGAGACATAGATGCCGATGTGGCCGCCACGGAAAGCCAGCACCGAATAGTCCTTGGTGCCAACCAGACCTTCCAGCGGCTTGGAAGCGCTGGGCGGGACCAGATGATCCTGCTCGGCGTAGATGTTCAGCACCGGCATGCTGACCCTGGCCAGATCAACTGCCTTGTCGCCGATCACCAGGCCGCCGTTCACCAGCTTGTTGCCCTGGTAGAAGTCCTTGACGAACTGCCGGAAGGCCTCGCCGGCCTGATCGGGCGAGTCGAAGATCCACTTCTCCATGCGCAGGAAGTTCTCCAGCTCGCGCTGGTCGTCGAGAATTTCGGCCAGACCCACGTATTTCTGATGGAACAGCCGGTACGGCTTCAGGGTCAGATAGCAGAAATTCATCATGTCCGCCGACACGTTGCCGTTGGCGTTGATGAAGGCATCCACATCCATGCTGCGCGTCCAGCGGCTGAGCATGTTGTCGTCGGTGTGGAAATCCACCGGGGTGACCATGGTGATCAGATTCTGCACCGTCTCGGGATAAATCGAGGCGTAGCAGAGGCTGAATGCACCGCCCTGGCAGATGCCTAGGATATTGATCTTGTTCAGCCCGTGGCGCTTGCAGATCACCTCCACGCAGCGTCGGATGTAGCCGTTGATGTAGTCATCCAGCGAGGTGAATCGATCGGCACGATCCGGGTAGCCCCAGTCGATCAGATACAGATCCTCACCCTGCGCCAGCAGGTTGCGCACCAGCGAACGGTCTTCCTGCAGATCAACCATGTACGGCCGATTGACCAGCGCGTAGACGATCAGTGTCGGGACTTTGGCGCTCGGCTTCTTGTCGCCCTGGTAACGATAGAGAACCAGCTTGTCCTCGGCGTAGATCTCTTCCTTGTCGGTGACACCGAAGTGCACGTCATCGACCTGCTTCAAGGTCTCCATGCCGGCGCTGATCTTGGAAGTGAAGCGCATGGCTTCATTGGAAAGCGTTTCCGGGGTAAAGCGAATGGCCTGCATGGCTTAGCCCTCCTTGGTCGGCTTGGCGGCGCGCGTCGCCGGCTTGGATTTGCTACGGGTCGCGCGCTTGGGCGCGGCCTTCTTGCTCGTGGCCGTAGCCGCGGCCTTGGCGGCCGGCTTGGTCGCGACTACCGGTTTGCGTCCAGCTCGGGCGCTGCTGCTGCGTGGTTTGCTGGTCTTGGGCTTTGGGGGATCGTCGTCGTCGTGCTCACCCACACCTCGTGAGGCCTTCAGCGCAGCCAGTTCCGCGCGCAGCTGATCGACCTCGCTCTTCAACTCGTTCAGTGCCGGATGCTCGGAGCGATTCTTGGCTTCGCGGCGCAGCTGGTGAACGCGCTGCTCCAGGGTGTCGACTTCAGTGCGGGTCGGCATGCCCAGCGCGCGGCTGATCTGCTCCACCACCTGATTGCCGGCCAGACGCAGTCGCGACTGCGAGTCGACCAGCTTGCCGTAGGCGCGGCCGAATTCCTCGGTCAGCGCGACCTCGGCATAGGCCTCTTCCAGCGCATCGACGAACAAATCATAGAGCCCGCGCAGGTTCTCAATTCCGCGTCCCTGCTCGCCGCGCTCATCGAGCTTGGCCTGGAACCCGCTGATACCCGATTCCACAGCCTGTGCGATCAAGGCGTTGTAGCCAGCCATTGCTTCGCGATAGTCCAGCTGCGCGGCCGCGTAGGCCTGGGCCTGCTCCTGATACTCACGAGCCATGCCGAACGCCGGCATGCGCAGCCAGGAACGCGCTTCCTCCTTGCCTGGCGCGGTGGCCTGCTGCCACCAGCCCATCAGCTGCCGCAGCAGATCGCCGCTTTCGTCTTGACCGGGGAATGCCTGCAGCAGCGGGTTGGCACTACGGAATTCCGCCACCATTCGTTCAGCCGCCGCACGCAGATCGGTGGGGTCGAACTGGCCGCCGTTCTGCGCCAGTTCCTGCATGAAGCGCAGATAGCCGCGACCGTGGTCGAGTAGCTGATCCAGACCGCTCTGCACATCGGAGCTGTTCATGCTGCCCTCGAACAGACGCCGCCACTGCTCCAGCCCGTCCGCCCACTGCGGCACCGCCGCCGGCTCCATCTTCATCGCCGCCATGGCCTGCTCGGTGAGCTCACCGAAATTCTTCCAGTACTGCTCCGCCATGCCCTGCCAATCGACATCCGCACCGAAGCCCTTGCCAGATCCAGCCATGTCCTCCCCCATTCGAATCAAGTCAACCGCGAAATGCTAACAGGCACATTTGCTGCACCGCAACAAACTGAGCACTCGCCGTTCAGCAACGAAAAAGGCGGCCCGTGAGCCGCCTTCTTCGTGTTACCTGCCGCTATTCACAAAGGTGATCAGGATTCGGCCTTGGCCTCTTCCTCCAGCGCCTTCATACTCAGGCGGATGCGGCCCTGCTTGTCGACTTCCAGCACCTTGACCCGCACCACGTCGCCTTCCTTGAGCTTGTCGGAGACGTTCTCGACGCGCTCGTGGGAGATCTGCGAGACGTGCACCAGACCGTCGCGGCCCGGCAGGATGTTGACGAAGGCGCCGAAGTCCATCAGCTTGACCACCTTGCCTTCGTAGACCCGGCCCGGCTCCACGTCGGCGGTGATCTGCTCGATGCGCTTGCGCGCGTCGTCGGCGGCACTCTGGTTGCTGGAGGCGATGACGATGGTGCCGTCGTCGCGGATATCGATGATCGCGCCGGTTTCCTCGGTGATCGCGCGGATGGTCACACCACCCTTGCCGATCACGTCGCGGATCTTGTCCGGGTGGATCTTCATGGTGAACAGACGCGGGGCGTAGGTGCTCATTTCCTGACGCGGGGCATCAATCACCTTGGCCATTTCGCCGAGGATGTGCAGGCGGCCTTCGCGAGCCTGACTCAGCGCCACCTTCATGATCTCTTCGGTGATGCCGTCGATCTTGATGTCCATCTGCAGCGCGCTGATGCCTTCGGCGCTACCGGCCACCTTGAAGTCCATGTCGCCGAGGTGATCTTCGTCACCGAGGATGTCCGACAGCACGGCGAATCGGTTTCCTTCCTTGATCAAGCCCATGGCAATACCGGCGACCGGGGCGGCTAGCGGCACGCCGGCATCCATCATCGCCAGCGAGGCACCGCAGACCGAGGCCATCGAACTGGAGCCGTTGGATTCGGTGATCTCCGAAACAACGCGAACCACGTAGGGGAAGTCTTCCGAGTCCGGCATCACCGCCTGCACGCCGCGCTTGGCCAGCCGGCCATGGCCGATTTCGCGCCGCTTGGGCGCCAGCATGAAGCTGATTTCGCCGACGCAGAACGGCGGGAAGTTGTAGTGCATCATGAAGTGTTCGCGGCTCTCCCCTTCCACCGAGTCGATGATCTGAGAGTCCTTGGTGGTGCCCAGGGTCACCGTGCAGATGGCCTGGGTCTCACCGCGGGTGAAAAGCGCCGAACCGTGGGTGCGCGGCAGCAAGCCGGTCTGCACCGCGATCGGGCGTACGGTGCGAGTGTCGCGACCGTCCAGACGCGGGTTGCCGTCGAGGACGCGGCCGCGCATGGTGCTGTACTCCAGATCGTGGAAGGCGCTGGCGATGTCAGCGTCGCTCCAGCCCTTCTCCGCGGCCTGCTCGGCGAGCGCTTCGACGGTGGCGCGACGGGCTTCGGAAACCGCAGCCTTGCGCTCCATCTTGTCGACCAGCGTGAAGGCCTGAGCCAAACCGGGGCCGGCCTGGGCGGCGACCGCCTCGGCCAGACCGCTAACGGTTTCCGGCGCCTGCCACTCGAACGGGGTGACGCCGACTTCGGCGGCCAGTTCCTTGACCGCATTGATGACGGCCTGCATCTCGCGATGCCCGAACATCACCGCGCCCAGCATCACGTCTTCGCTGAGCAGCTTGGCTTCGGATTCCACCATCAGCACCGCGTTCTCGGTTCCGGCCACGACCAATTCCAGGTCGGACTCCTTGAGCACCGAGTTCGGCGGATTGAGCAGGTACTGACCGTCCTTGTAGCCGACCTTGGCCGCCGCGATGGGACCGTTGAAGGGCAATCCGGCCAGCGCCAGGGCCGCCGAGGCGCCGATCAGCGACGGGATGTCGCCATCGACTTCCGGATTCACCGACATGACCGTGGCCATGATCTGGCAGTCGTTGCGGAAACCGTCTGCGAACAGCGGCCGCACCGGACGGTCGATCAGACGCGAGGTCAGGGTTTCGCGCTCGGTCGGGCGACCTTCACGCTTGAAGAAGCCACCGGGAATGCGGCCACCGGCGTAGAACTTCTCTTGATAGTTGACGGTCAGCGGCAGGAAGTCACGACCTTCCTTGGCCTCGCGTGCGGCAACCACGGTCACCAGCACCACCGTATCACCCATGGTGACCATGACGGCGGCGTTGGCTTGGCGAGCGATCTCGCCGGTTTCGAGGGTGACCAGGTGGTCACCGTACTGGAACTGCTTTGTCACTTTAGCCACAGTGTTGTGCCCCTTTTTTCGTACGAATGAGGAACTGGATCAACGACGCAGGCCAAGGCGACCAATCAGATCCTGATAGCGGGAAACGTCTTTACGCTTCAAATAGTCCAGCAGCTTGCGCCGCTGGTTGACCAACTTGAGCAGACCACGGCGGGAATGATGATCCTTGGCGTGGTCGGCGAAATGCGATTGCAGGCCCTCAATACGCGCGGTGAGCAGCGCCACCTGGACTTCCGGAGAACCGGTGTCGCCCGGGTTGCGGGCGTATTGGGAAATGACTTCTGCAGACTGGGTAGCAGTCAACGGCATGGTTGTATCCTCTTGATGGTGCATGGGAACGTGCGAAACCCCCAGTGGGACGTTCGTGCCGCGACGCGTCCAACCGAGTAGTTCGTGTGGTGCTCCCCGTCGGGGAGCTTGGGTGCGTTGCCGCCCAGCAAGCGTTCGCCGGGCGTCAACAGCCCGCTATTGTAGTTGGGTCGGGACGAATCCGGCAACCAATCCAAGACGGATCTGCAAACAGGCGCCGCCGCGCCCACGCCGACGCGCGACAAGTTACCCTTAGCCGCTCTGGCGCAGGGCCCGCTGCGCGACTTTCAAGGGAGATCTCGCGATGCGACGACCACTGATCGCCGGCAATTGGAAAATGAACGGCGACCGTACGTTGACCCAGAGTCTTATAGGGGACTGCATCGGCGCTGCCGCGCAGTACCCGGATGCCGACGTAGCCGTGTTCCCGCCCTACCCCTTGCTGCCGATGGCGGTGGAATGCCGCGGCACGGGGCGGGTCGCGATCGGGGCTCAGGATCTGTCGGCGCATGAAAAGGGCGCTTTCACTGGCGAGGTCAGTGCCGCGATGCTCAAGGGCGCCGGCGCCAGCATGGTGCTGATCGGTCACTCCGAGCGGCGCCAGTGGCATCAGGAAAGCCCGGAACTACTGGCCGAGAAACTCAAGCGCGCACTGGCCGAGGGGCTGACTCCGATCTACTGCGTGGGCGAGAGCCTGCAGCAGCGCGAGGAGCAGCGCACCGAAGCGGTGATCAGTTCACAACTGACGCTGCTCAAAGGCGCCGATTTCAAAAATCAGCTCAGCGAGATCATCATCGCCTACGAGCCGGTTTGGGCGATCGGTACTGGCCTTACCGCCACCCCGGATCAGGCGCAAGCGGTGCACGCGCATATCCGTGGAATACTGCATAAAGTTGATGCTAGAATTGCCGGCTTGGTACGCATCCTCTACGGAGGGAGCGTCACTCCCGAGTCCGCGGCCGGATTGCTGGCCTGCCCCGATATCGACGGAGCGCTGGTTGGTGGCGCATCGCTACGTGGCGATGCCTTTGCCGCCATAGTCGCGGCGA
>JAUIFV010000206.1 GCA_030430155.1 Gammaproteobacteria bacterium | reverse complement strand
GCCTGAGAAGTCCGCCAGCTGCGTTGGACGTCTTGCCCAGAGCGCCCACTATGACCTGCGACGCCCGCCTTACTGGCGAACTTCTCAGGTGCCGTCGCGGCCGCGTGAGTTATTCAGGGAGTCCCAAGGCGTGGTGGACTAATAGCCGAGAACGGATAGCGGAGCATCGCCAATGACGCGATTCAGAGCACACGGCGGCTTCAAGATCGACATTGACGGCCGCATCGTGGTAATCGAGGCCGAGGGGCCATTCAATATCGAGCTGACCCAGAGCTTCGGTCCGGTCGCCGCCGAGTTCACCGAGCGCATGCGCGGCGCACCCTGGGGCGTGCTGGTCATCGCCAATGGCGACTTCCTGCTCACCCCGGAAGCCGAGGAGGCGATGCGTCAGGCCGAGGCCCGCTACGAAGACGGCGGACGGCGGGTGACCGCCTTCGTCATTGGCGGCGCACCCTGGAGTCAGATCGTGCGTTCGCAGTGGCAGCGCGTGTATGCCAACAACGCCCGCCAGCCGCAGTTCTTTGAAGACTCGGTCAGCGCCCGGGAATGGCTGCTTGCCGAGCTCGCAGAAGGCTGAGAGCGCGGTTGTTGTCGCTTGGTTACAGCCCGGGTCAACTTTTTTGCTGTTGCCCGGTGATCCCGTTGACGCGCTGACCGACAATAGCCAACGGGGCGGCTCACTGAAGAATGGCCTTGAGGCTAGCGGCAAAACTCGCGATCGCTGTGCTGCAGCTGGTGCTCTGCCAGGCCGCTGCGGCGTCGACGGTACCGGCGCCGGGCACCGATCTGCGCCGCTGGTCCTATCAGGATTGGAGCGCCGAATCGGGCTTGCCGCAGATCAGCGTCAACGATGTGCGGCGCGGCCCGCTGAATCGGCTGTGGATCGCGACCGAGAACGGCTTGGCCAGTTTCGACGGCAGCGAATTCGAGGTCTACAGACGCAACCGCGTCGACGCCCTGCGATCGAACTGGATCACCCGACTGCAGTTTGATCAGCAGGGCGATCTGTGGATCGGCACCAAGCGCAATCTGCTGCGACTGCACGGCGATCAATTCGTGCACGTGGAGCTACCCGAGTCCGGCGCCATCAACGCCCTCGCGCTGGGTGCCGACGGCACCCTGATGGTCGGCAGCAGCGCGCTGTATCGCAGTCGCGGCGGGCAGGCTTTCGAAGCCGATGCGCGCTGGAGCGGCCCGGTGGCCGTGTTGCTCAGCGCCGCCGACGGCTACTGGGTGGCGGCGCCCAGCGGCAAGCTGATGTTCCTGGGCGAGGACGGCGAACGAGAAATCGCCATTGACCAGGAACTGCAGATCGCCGCGCTGGCGGTCAGCCCCGGTGACCAGATGCGCCCCTGGGTGGGCGCCAATACGGGCCTGTACCGGGTTGAGGGAGAGCGCCTGGAACGGATCGAGGTGGACGATCAGCTCAGCGAGATACAGGCGCTGGCGGTGGATGGTCACGGCACCCTGTGGATCGGCAGTCGCAATCGACTGCTACTGCGCGGCGCCGATGGGCGGGTTCAGCCGGTGGATGAGAGTGATTCCCGTGCCTTCCCCTGGGTGATCAGTCTGCTCGCCGACCAGGACGGCATGTGGCTGGGCAGCCATCAGCACGGCCTGCGCTACACCTGGCCCAATCGCAACCAGGCCTACGATGTGCGCGACGGCCTGGGCAGCAACCAGGTGTGGACCATGGTGGTGCATCGCGAGCAGCTGCTGATCGGCAACAACGCCGGCATCGGCCGCTGGAATGGTGTTGGCCTGGAGCCGCTGCTGCCCGCCGAGCTGCTGCCCAGGCCGATGGTCTACAGCCTCTACAGCGACAGCCAGGAGCGGCTGTGGATAGGCACTCGCGGCGGCTTGGCGCTGCAGTCACCCGAAGGCGAGCTGCGCCGGCTGGAGGCCATCGGTGAGCCGCAGATCAACGGCTTTGCGGAACTGGACGAGGTGATTTGGGTCGCCACTTCCGCCGGTCTGTACGCCGCCGAGGGCGGTGGCTTCCGCCTGGCCTCGCTGGGACCGGCCAAACCGGCGGCGCGTGCGCTGCTGGTGGACCGCGAACAGCGCCTTTGGGTGGGCAGCCAGAATGGCCTCTACTACCGTCAGGGCGGAGAGTTTCTTGCCGTAGAGGAGCCGCAGCTGAGCTCGGCCTTTATCACCGGACTGCGCCATTTGGATGATGGCCGCATGCTGGTCGGAACCTATGACCAAGGCATCGCGCTGGGCGTACAGGGCCGCTGGCGCTGGTATGACTCCAGCAACGGATTGCTTGCCGATACCGTGTTCCACCTGGGCGTGGTTGAGGACCAGCTGTGGGTGAGTCATCCCGATGGGGTGTACACGGTGGCGCTGGCGACCCTGGGAGAGTCGGCAATCAGTCCGCAGCCGCTGCTGCGTGATGCCGGTGATCATCCCAAACGTTCTCGATTGCGCTGCTGCAACGGCGCTGGTCAGGACAAGGGACTGGCTTTCGATAACGCTTATTGGTTGCCCAGCCTGGGCGGTGTGGTGCGCATACCGCTGGACAGTCAGCCCGACCCGCCGCCGCAAGTGGCACTGATCAGCACCCTGGGCGGACCGTTGGAACACCAGCCGCTGCGCCTGAGCGGCACGCCCCGAGATCTGGATCTGCGCTACGCTGCAATCGATTTTCGCTTTGCCGATCAGCTGCGCTACCGCTACCGGCTACGCGGCTACGACGAGGACTGGGTGCCGGCCGGGACCCGGCGCCAGGCGATCTACACCAACCTGCCGCCCGGCGAATTCACCTTCGAGGTACAGGCGCAGCGTCTGCACGGTGTCTGGGGTCCGTCGAACACTGCCGCTGTCATCGCCGCGCCGGTGCTGATGGAAACCTGGTACGCGCGGCTACTGCTGGTACTGCTGGCGCTGATCGTGATGGCCGCCCTGCTGCGCTGGCGGATGCACCGCTTGAGCCGGCAGAAGATGGCGCTGGAGGCCCTGGTCGCCGAGCGCACCGACGCCCTGGCCCAGGCCAATCAACGACTCTCCGATTTGAACCGGGATCTGCAGGCCGCCAGCGTCACCGATAGCCTGACCGGGCTGCACAACCGCCGCGAGCTGCGCTCTCGCATCGAGCCGCTGCTGGAGCAGCTCAGTGCGCAGCAGGAGTCGGGTCAGCAGCAGGTGATGGGCCTGCTGTTGATCGACATCGATCACTTCAAGCGCATCAACGACCGTCACGGCCACGCCGTCGGCGATGCGGTGCTGATGGCGGTGGCTACGGCCATACGGCGCTGCAGCCAGCCCGGCGATCTATGTCTGCGCTGGGGTGGGGAAGAGTTCCTGGTCATTCAGCCGCTGGTAGACCCAGCGAGTCTGGACGCACAGGCCGACCGCCTGTGCGCAGCCATCGCCGATTGCGAGGTGGCGCCGCTGCGGCCCGGTGAGGTGCGCGCCTGCGTTGGCTATCTGGGCTGCTGCGGTGGCGCTGGTGGCGCCGATCCGGTGAGCTTCAAGCAGTGGCAAAAGGCGCTGACGCTGGCCGATTTCGCCCTCTATGCGGCCAAGGAGGCGGGCCGTGATCGGGTCGCCACGGTGATCGTCGCCGACCCGGCGGCGCTAAAGACCGAGCGCAGTCTGTCCAATACGCAGCTCAAGCGTCTGTTGACCAGCGGTGAGCTGAGCCTGCAGGTGCGACGCTGGCAATCACCAGATTAGCTCTGCGTGAGTTCCAGCCGCCGACTTGTGCCCGACGCGTAAGCGCACAGCGCTGACCCACCGTGAATCCAAGTCACCCATGAACTATCCGGGCTGGTTGTCCACGGCCGGCTGTGCCGTGCCGCTGTCCTGTTCCGCCGTAGCCGCCGGCGTGCGCATGTGCACATCCACCTGCGGGAAGGGAATCTCGATGCCCAGTTCGCGGAAGCGGCGGTGAATGGCGGTGGCCAACTCGGTGGCCACCGGCAGGCGATCACGGATCTCACTGACGAAGACGCGCAGCTCGAAGTCGATGCTGGAATTGCCGAAGTTGACCAGCCAGCTGGTCGGCTTGGGCTCGGCCACGACCCGCGGATGGGCCTGGCCAAGTTCGCGCAGCACGGTCAGCACCTGCTCGGGGTCGCTGCCGTAGGCGGTGCCCACCTTGATCGTCACCCGGGTCACCGAGTCGGCGAGGGTCCAATTGACCAGCTGACCGGTAATGAAGGTTTTGTTGGGGACCACGATCTCTTTGTTGTCCCAGTCCAGGATGGTGGTGGCGCGGGTGCGGATTCGAGTCACGGTGCCAGACAGTTCATCGACGGTGATGGTGTCGCCTACCCGGAATGGTCGTTCGAACAGCAGGATCAGCCCGGAGACGAAGTTGGCGAAGATCTCCTGCAGGCCGAAGCCCAAGCCGACGGTCAACGCTGCCGCCATCCACTGCAGGTGGGTCCAGCGCACGCCGAGCAGCGAGATGCCATAGATCAGGCCACCGATAACGATGACGTAGCGGCACAGGCTGGTGACCGCATAGCGCGTTGGCGCGTCTATCGGCACCCGCTGCAGCAGGCCGATCTCCAGCAGGCCGGGCAGATTGCGCGCGGCGATGGTGGTCAAAGTCAGCGCCAGCAGCGACAGCAGCAGCAGGCGCATGCTGACGATCTGTTCGCTGCGCGCCTCGCCTTCGCCGGAGGCAAAGCGCCACAGCTCGATCTCATCCAGCGCCTGCAGCGCCGGAAGCAGATCGGACCAGACCCAGAGGATGCCCAATCCGGCAACGGTGACCAGCGCGGCGCGCAGCAGGCGGCGGGTCTGGCTACCGACGCTGGCCAGGGTGATCTCTTCCGGCTCGGCCACCGGCGGCGCATCGGAGGTTTCTGCGTCGGCGCTGGCGGCTTCGGCCTGGGCGGCTTCCAGGCGCTGCTGATGGCGGCGCTCGGCCAGCTTGCGCTCGGAGATCAGCAGCCACTGCAGGATCAGCCTGCGCAGCACCAGCAGCAGGAACACCAGATACAGCGTTTGCATGGTGGCGGCGAACAGCATGAAGCTGACCGTGCTGTAGCCGGCGGCCTGGAGCAGGGCAAAGCCGACCAGCGCCAGCGGCAGCGGCCAGTGCAAATAGCGTCGCCACCAGCTCGCCTGCTCGGCGTCGCCGCTGACCGCGCTCAAGGCCTGACCTGGACGAGACACCCGCCATAGCAGCCAGGCCACCGCCAGCAGCAACAGCATCAGTGCCGGTCTGGCCAGGGTTTCACTGCCCAGCTCCGAGCCGCGGTTGTCCTGCAGTCGGACCAGAAAAGCCACCGGAATGGCGACCCAGATCAGACTGAAGTTGAACCGATTCAAGGCCAGATAGCGCCGCGCATCCCAGCCGAAGTGGGCGCTCAATCCGTGTTCGGTGGTCAACCAATGCACCAGACTCAGCGGCGCCAGCAGCGGCGCCACGCTGCGCAGCGCCAGGCCAACCGAGTCGGTGAACTTGCCGGCGGTGCCCAAACCCTGCAGATAGCTGCCCAGGGTGTAGAGCAGCAGCGGCCAGAACACCGCTGCCAGCAGGGTGATCCCCAGCGCCTTCAGCGTCGGCGCCATGCTCGGAGCGTGGCGGCGCTGGCTGCCGGCGGCCAGCTCGCGCAGCCGTGCGCGGGCGCCACGGCGCAGCAGCCACAGCACTGCGAACAGCGCTACCACGGCGCCTCGGGCCAGCGATTGATCAGCAACGTCACGCGCGATCAGGCGCGCGCTGTACTGCCAGCGCGAGGGTTTGATCAGATCGGCCAGACCATCGGGCAAGCGCTTTATCCACTGCAGATTGAGCACGGCCTGGGTCGGCAGCCACAGCAGGTGCTCGTCGATCAGCTGCTTGAGCTCAATGGTGTCGCGCTGGCGCTGTTCCAGATCGCGAACGACGCGCTCGAGGCTGGCCTGCAGGCGCGCGGTCAGGGCGCTCAAGTCATCGATCAAATCGCGTTGGGTGGCCAGCTGCTCCTGCCGCTGCCATTCCGCGCTGAGCCGATCGCCTGCCGGCTGATCCTCGTCATCCTTGAAGCTGAGCACCACTTCGGTGCTGATCCGGTCACGCTGATTGGCCAGGTCGATCTGGTCCAATCGCAGCGTGGCCAGCTCATCCAGCCGCTCGGTGAGTAGCCGACCGGCGCGGCGGGCCGGATCCAGGTTGCGCAGCTCGGCCGCCAGCACCCGTCCCAGGCCGGCGCCATGGGCGTTGAGCTGCAGACGCTGCTTGGTCAGATCGAGGCTGGCGCTGACGTTCTCGGTGGCTTCGGCCTGCCGGTCCTGCTCCGGGACTACTTCGGCGTAGCGCTGCGCGTAGGCCACCAGGCGGGCGGCCAGCTGTCGATTCTGTTCAGCGATCTGCGCCGCATCGCTGTCGCTGTCGGCCAGCACGCGATGGGCCAGATCGATTTCCGCCGCGCGCGCCTCGGCCTCGCGTATCACCCGCGCCCGCTGCAGTTCGTTCAGCGCGGCAATGCGCTGGCGCAGTCGGGCGATCTCCTGCCGGGCCAGACGTAAATCGTTCGCAGCGCGGTCGCGACGTTCCGGATTGCGCTGGATCTCGTCCTGCAGCGCGGCGGCCTGGACCAGATAGAGGCGCTGCTTGGCCTGATCAAGCAGCGACTGCGCAGGTGAATCCGCCACCGCGCTCCTGGCGCTGAGCTGGTCGTTGCGTTCGCGAGCCTGGTCCACCTCCGAGCCCAGCACGCGCTGGCGCTGATTGAGATCACGCAGCCTCAGCGCCGCCTGTTCGCGGCGCTGTTCGACGCCGACCAGCGCGGCGCGCTCGGTGTCGATCAGTTCCTGCAGCTGATCGCTGCTGGCGCGTTCGGGCAGGCTGGCCCGCCAGAGCAGGAAATCGCCGATGCTGTCGTTATGCTCGGCGCTGACCGGCGCTGCGGCCTTGCTCTCCGGGCTGGTCTGCGGCGCCTCGCGCAGCCGCTCGATCAGCGCATCGGCCTGATCTTCCAGCTTCAGAGCCTCGTTGAGCAGCTGCCGCTGGCTGCTTTCGCTTTCCTCCAGCTGGCTCTGCAGGGCGACGATGCGCGGCCGCAGCGGCTCGGGAAAGCTCAGCGTTACCGGCTCGGTTGCGCTTTGCTCCGGCGCACGGATCCAGCGCTGTCGCAGCTGTTGCTCCTGGGCGACGTCGATACTGCTCAGCTGATCGTTGATGATTGCCTGCAGCTGCGGCCAGTCCTTGCGCACCGCCATCGCCAGCGGCGCCTGGATGTCCAGTTGGCCGGTGATCACCACCTGCTCGGCCATGCCCAACCGGCGCGCCTGGTAAACCGTGGTGACCGGATCGGCCAGCAGCGCGGCAATCTCGCCATCGCGCAGCGCGCGCAGCGCCTGCTGCAGATCGCCGTAGGCGCGCAGCTCGATGCGGCTGGCGTCCTCACCCAGCAGCTCGCGCCAGACCGTGCCCTCCACCAGTCCTACCGACTGCTTGGCTAACTGCTCGACGCTGCCAATGGCGCGGCTGCCGCCGAGGGTGACGATGGCCCCACCGAGCCGGAAATAGGGCGCGGTGAACAGCGCGAAACGCTCCCGCTCGACTGAAACGAAGGCCCCGGAGAGCATGTCCACCTCGCCGCGTTCGAATGCCGCCAGCGAGTCGGCCCAGGTCGGGTAGGGGCGATGCTCAAAGCGCAGCCCGCTGCCCTTGGCGATCAGATTCAAATAGTCCCTGGCCAGCCCGCGATGAGCGCCGTCGGCAACGAAATCAATCGGCGCAAAGTCCGGGTCCGCCGCGTAGCGAATCACCGGGTGGGCCTGAACGAAGGTCTCGGTGTCAGACTGCGCCGATGCCGCCGAGGCCAGCGCGAGCAGCCAGCAGCTGAGCAGCAGATGGATCCAGCAGTAGGGCAGGGTAGCGGTACGAGGCATCGGCTATCGGTGCGAAGTAGGTCGCGCGCACATTAGCGTGGTCGGTGCGGTGGGGCCAGTTTCCGGCGTAGGATTTAGTGAACGAAGTGAACCGCACAACGTGAGGCATCGTGGTGCGGCAAACGGTCATTGATGCGGTTCGTTCCTCACCACATCCTACGATTGGCATTGCCCGCCCGGTGATGATTGGCTGGCCGCGATCAAGGCGTAGGTTGGGCAAAGCGCAGCGTGCCCGACTCATGGCCCATGGCCTCGAGGACAGACGGGTGCTTCCGTTTGGTCTCTGCCAAGGCGGCGTAGACGCTATGCCCCACTGAGGAGGGTCGTCGACGATCATTGCTTTCCCGAATCAACCTTCGAGAGCGAACGCAGGAGAGCAAGTGATGTCGACGACCCAG
>JAUIFV010000205.1 GCA_030430155.1 Gammaproteobacteria bacterium | reverse complement strand
CTGGATCTGGGCTGGCCGGCGCAGCGCCTGGCCTGGGTTTGCGACGATGCTCAAGCCAAGCTGTTGATCGCCGATGCCAAGGCCAGCCCGGAACTGGAGGGTTTGCCCACGCCGACGCTGTGGTTGGACCAGCTGGACACGCAGTCGCTATCGGACAGCCCGCCAGCGCGCGAGCTTAGCGGCGACGATCCGGCCTACCTGATCTACACCTCCGGCTCCAGCGGCCAGCCCAAGGGCGTGGCCATCAACCATCGCTCGTTGGCCAATCTGGTCAACTGGCAGCTGCGCTGCTTCGCCTGGCAGAGCGCCGATAGAGGCAGTCAGCTGGCCGGGCCGGCCTTTGATGCGTGCATGTTGGAATGGTGGCCGGCGCTGTGCAGCGGAGCCAGCGTGCACGTGGTCGAAGAGGCGATCCGGGTTTCCCCGCCGGAGCTCATCGACTGGCTGGCGCAGCAGCAGATCAGCATCAGCTTCATGCCCACTCCGCTGGCCGAAGCGGTGCTGCAGGAGCGCTGGCCTGATGTAGCGCTGCGCGCGCTGCTGACTGGCGGCGATACGCTGCGTCGGCATCCGCCGGCCGGCCTGCCGTTCAAGCTCTACAACAACTACGGGCCCACCGAAGCCACGGTGGTGGCGACCTCTGTCGAAGTGCCCTGCGGAGTGCCGGGCGCACCCAGCATTGGGCGACCCATTGATGGGGTCAGCGTGTACGTGCTCGATGCCGGCCGCAAGCCGGTGCCGCCGGGCGTGGTGGGCGAGTTGTACATCGGCGGCCTGGGCGTGGGACTGGGCTATCACGGCCGGTCCGAGTTGAACGCTGAGCGCTTCCTGGCCGATCCCTTTGCCGGCGGCCAGGCGCGGATGTATCGCAGCGGCGACCGGGTCCGTCAGCGCAGCAGCGGCGAGCTGGAGTTCCTGGGCCGGGTCGATGCGCAGCTGAAGATCCGCGGCTACCGCATCGAGCCTGGCGAGATCGAAGCGGCGCTTTGTGAGCTGGAAGCGGTGCAGCAGGCGGTGGTGGTCGCCGACGGTCAGGCCGAACAGGCCAGACTGCTGGCTTTCGTCATTGCGACCGATGCGGACGCCAGCACCGACGCCATGCAGCAGGCGCTGGCCCAACGGCTGCCCGACTACATGGTCCCGGCCAGCATCCAGATCCTCGACGAGTTTCCGCTCACCGCCAACGGCAAGATAGACAGAAGAGCGCTGTTGGCAAGCGGGCTGGCGCCGTTGAATCGGACCAGTGACCCGCTGATCAGCGTGCTGCAGCAATCCCTGGGCCCCAACGTCGACCCCGACCGCGGCTTTTATGCCAACGGCGGCAACTCCATACTCGCCCTGCGGCTGATTCGAGAACTCAACGACGCCGGCTACGGCATCAAACTCGCCCAGCTGCTAAGAGCGACTTCCCTCGCAGAGGCTTGCGCCAAAGCAGGCTGCGATGGGCGTGTGCCAGCGAAGGCAGATGCGCGTGCGCCCGACCCCAAGTCCTTCATCGAGGGCCTCACCCTCAGCAAGACCGAACTGCTGCGAATGGCGGCGAACCGGAGTTTGTGGCAATCCACGGAGTTTCTTTGTGCGCTCACTCCCATGCAGGCCAGCATGATCGAGCTATCGGCGCGGACACCGGGCCTGGGCATTTGCATCGAACAAATCGATTGCACCCTGCGCTGCGACGAGCCAGAGCGCTTGGCCAAAGCATGGGAGCGAGTCACGCAGCGGCACCAGATCCTGCGCTCTGCCATCGAGTATACGGAGGACGGCAGGCCATTCCTGCGCTGCTTGCGGTCCTTCTCACCAGTCATCAAGGGTCATGACTGGCGCGGTGTACGTGATGACGTGCAAGCCTCCCGATTCGCACAGCTGTTGGAAACGGACCGCACCCGCGATTTCCAGATCGGTCTGCCGGCGCCACCCTGGCGCGCGCAGTATGTCGATCTCGGCGGCGGTAGGCTGCGGATGTTGTGGACCTTCCACCACGCGCTGCTCGATGGCTGGTCCTGCATGATGATCCTTGAAGAGCTAGTGCAGGCCCTGACCGGCGATACTGGCGACACGCCGGAAACGGCTGGCAGCTATCGCACATACGCGGCCTGGCTGCGCACCCGTGATCCGCAAGTAGCAAAGGCCTATTGGACTACGGCCCTGTCCAAGCACTCCTCCCGTCGCCCGTGGCTGCTGCTGCCGCAGGACTGGCGCGACTCCGGTGCAACACGACCAACGCTGATCAACCGCGAGATGGACCCCATCCTCCTCCAACGGCTGTCCGACCTGGGCCGGGCCGAACAGCTGCCGCTGAGTGCGTTGCTTACCGCCGCCTTCATCCAGGCAATTGCCTCCCATCGCCACAGCGACGAAGTGGTCGTCGGACAGTTCCTTTGGACCCGTCCAACCGAACTGCAGGAGATGGAAGACACAGCCGGGATGTTTGTCAATGTCGTCCCGGTAAGCGCAACGGGGGCGACAGGTGCCGTTTTATCCCTCGCACATCGCACCGCCGAGCAGCAGGTCAACCGCGAAGTCCACATACATCTGAACGCCGAGGACATCGATGGCTGTGCGCCAGGAGATGGACCGGTGCTGTACGACGCCGCAATCGTCATCGAAAACTTCGCAACGGCGCGACTGCAACCCGTCGAAAGCCTGCACAGCCACACCCAGACCATACATCCCTTGACTGTGGTGCTGTGGCCAAACGAGGAACCGCAGCTGGAAGTCCAGTACTTGTCGCAGCACCTGAACCTCAACGACGTGGAGGCCATCTTGGGTTACTTCCAAACGGCTCTGCAGAAGCTCGCTCGGGAGCCTGTCCGCACCGACACTGCAGAGACCAGAACGGCCGTTTGTGCCTAGTGTGGTGAACCGCAAACGTTGAATTCAGTACCGACGGATCAGGGAATTGGCTCACTAGCGCGGTGAGATCAGGGTGTGCGGTTCACCACACTAGCGACTCGCTGAACCGTACAGCACCGCTATTGCTGCAATACAACCATCAGCTCTCGATAGCCACGTATAAACATGGACGGTATGCGCACCGGCGCCGCAGCGAGCCGAATCGTCGAGTACCGCGTCACCAGTTCCTCCAGCAGTACCCGCAACTGCAGCTCAGCCAAGCGAACGCCGAGGCAGCGGTGGATACCGAAACCGAATGCAAGCGAGCGCCGACTACTTTCACGCTCGATGTCGAACCTCGCCGGCTCGGGGAACACGCGTTCATCCTGGTTTCCGGACGCGTACCAAAGCACCACCTTGTCACCCGCGTGGATGTGCCGATCGCGTAGCTGCATATCCACCGCCGCCTCGCGCCTCATATAGGCGATAGGCGTTTGCCAGCGAAACACCTCTCTGACCGCACCACCCATTTTGGACGGGTCACGGCGCAGCAGTTGGTATTGACCAGGAAAGCTATCGAAGGCCACCACCGCACCCGAAATCGAGTTTCTGGTGGTGTCGTTGCCAGCCACGATCAGCATCAGCAAATTGCCCAGAAAGTCACTGGGCTTGAGCCTTTCGGAGCCCTCGGCGCGATCCAACATGCGAACCAGATCCGGACCCTCAGACTGGCGACCGCGCAGCGCCTGCATCGCGCTATAGAACCTCATGAACTCGGGCTGGCGCTGCTCCCACGGGAGGGATCGGTCCGCTTCCGAGGTCGGATCTATCAGCGCAAGGTCTGACCAATGAATCAGTTCTCGCCGGCGATCCACGGGAAAACCAATTAGCAGGGCAAGCATGCGCGAGGTCAGCTCTATGGATACGCTGGACACCCAGTCGAACGGTTCGCCCAGCGGTAACGTGGAGAGTATGTCTGCGACGTTGCGCCGCACTTCAGCTTCGAGCGTGTCTATGTGGCTGTTGCTGAAGAACGGCTGTACCGCGTCCCTGTACATGCGATGACGCGGGTCGTTCATGGACAGAAACATGGGCAGCGGGAAATCCTTGGCCGCATCTGCCAGTAGGAAACTGTCCCCGGCCCGGAATCGCTCCGGATCCAGATCGGCCGCGAGCAGATCCTCATAGCGGGTCAGGTTCCAGAAGTTCCCGTATTGCGCGTGACCCTGGTGCAGATGCACAGGCTGGTCATCGCGCAGCGTTTTGAAGCGCGCGAGATAGTCATCGTCGCTGAACAGAGAGCAATCCCAGTTCAACCCTCTTCCCCAACCGTGGCGATCCGGTCGGCACCCTTCCAGCCAAACAATGCGATATCGAGTCGGTACCAGCTGCTCAGCATCCAGCTCAACAGGCCCTTGGCCGCCGCACTTCGAGCCAGCAAGGCGATCCAGGGCTTGTTCTGGATCAGCACCTCAGCCTTGACCGAGCCCAGCACCCGGCTGGAAATGTTTGCTCCCTGAGTGGCAAATTCATCCTTCATCACGTCAAGAACCATCACATATCGGTCACTGTCGCTGTTGTTCCAAGCGGTGTGCATATGTGCATCGCAGAACATGAGTAGCTCGCCTTCCTTCCAACTACGTGTTTGATCTCCCACACGGAAACCGCAGCGTGGCGCCGGCGCCGGGATCTTCAGCCCCAGATGGCAGCGGATGATTGCATTGGTATTGCCAAAGTGCGGCTTGATATTCGAGCCGGCCTCCAGAAGATTGAACGAGACGGCAGTCAGATTCGGCACCTTCGAGAGCAAGGCCCAGGTCTTTGGGAATCGCGCACATTCGGTTTGCGATCGCCTCATCCAGAACATCAGGCCCAGGGTCCGCCAGCGCTCTGGCCTGCTCGCCAGGCTCTTGTCCATGTAAGGATCCAGGTTTGCCCCGCGCTCCAGGTTCTCCATCAGCTCATCCTTGATCAGATGCCAATTGCGCTCGATGTATTTCGCCCAAGGGAAATTCTCCGTTTTATAGAAGAACGGCTCCTGGCCGGTGAATACGCCTCCGGAATCTGCGAACCAGGGTGCGGTGTGTTGTTTGGACATGGATGCCTCTGCCATCAGTATTTGACAGCGATACCGAAATTCATGAGACCCGCGACCGGTTCATCCGGAACAGCGATGGACCCTGGCGTGATCTGGACCTGATCGAAGCCGGCTTCACTTAGGATCTGGCGAAGCTCTGCGGGCGTGTAGGTTTGCAACGTGAACTGCTGACGAATCTCGCTTGGTTGCTCAAAATCCTTCTGTACGAAGGTCTGCAGGTCCACCGAGACCTTTCCCGAGGACTGGTCAAACTGGAAATGCGAAAAGCGCACGTAAACCGTGTTGTCGACCTTGCGCATCCGGTCGATCAATCGATAGCTGGGCATGAGGTGCATTAGCGACCGATCGAAGATATCGAAGGCGTAAATGCCGCCCCCGGAAAGGTGATTGCGGGCATTCCTTGCCGTTTGTAGAAAGCGAGGCGTTTCCAAATGGCCAATGGCGTTGTACATCGACACGATGGCGTCGAAGGTGCCGATGGAAATGTCGCACATGTCCTCGCAATGAAAGACTATGGGTAGTTTCTCCGCTCTGGCCTTGGCCGCCGCAATGTCGATCATGTGCTGGCTCAGGTCTGACGCCGTCACCTCATAGCCAATTTTCGCCAGATGGAGGCATTGCGCACCGGTCCCGCAGGTCATGTCCAAGACGCGCCGCAGCTTCGGACGCTTGGCCAACTCGGCCGTTATGAACTCCGGTCGCACTACCGACCTGTTCTGGTCGTCCATCTCGAGTACGTCATAGGCGCGCACTGCAGCGGCGCTGTAGGGATCTGTATCAATCACGTGTACACCTCTGATCGGAACAATGGGCCTGGCGCAAGGGGTCAGGCGTAGCGATTTCGCGCCGGCTTTGGAAGCCGGCGCAGCGCATGGCCTCGCTTGGCCAGCTGTTTGTCCAAGAAGGACAGCAACTTGTGACGGGTCAGCGCAAAATGACTCTCTGAAAGGTCGCGAAATCTCAGCGCCGCGTTGACCACCGCCCAATCTGCAAACTGCGCTGGTATGCGCAGTCCGTAGTAGGAACGCAAATAGGCTCTGGACAAGAGTTTGGAATAGATCGCAACCAGCGGTGCGGCCCACACCGCATTGAAATGCAGCAACACCCAGGTCCGTGCGACATCACAATGCGGGTTGCCCGCACCAACATCTGTCCAGTCGATAACCACTTGACGCTGATCATTGATCAGCGTGTTGCTCCAGCTGAAATCCCCGTGGCAGAGCGCATCCCCATCCGGGAGGCTGGCCAGTATGGACAGCACTGCGGGTTTGTGGGTCACCGGTATCCGCACACACTCCTCGATGTGGCGGTTAATGCGTTCGCGCTGACTAGGGAAACCGGCCACAACAGCTTGTTGGTGAACACTCCGATGCAGCTGCGCTAGATTCCGGATTACCCGCCGATACCGTGCGGGTCGGAGCAGCAACATCTCCTTCGGCGTTACGCCATCGATGCGCTCGCATACCACGCCCAGCCGACCGTCATCCTTGTGACGGAAGATTCGATCGCTGATCCACGGCACGCACAGCCCGGTCGAGAGCACGCGTTGGGATACATCCAGTTGTCGCCGAACTTCACGGTATGCCGTGCTGCGCGCATAGAACTTGGCGATCAGCCCATCGCCAAGGCGATGGACCGTGCTGCGCGGCGAAGTGGCCAACAAAGGGCCAAGCTCAGCGTCGCCAAGACGCTCCGGGAGCCGGGCGACTTGAGCCTGGTAGTGCACAACGCCGCAACTTTGTGTGCCCTGGTTGCCGATCTTCGACAGGCTCATCGCGACACCGTATCGCTCGAATGCCGCCAATGCCCGGCCAGCGCCTCCACCGTCGGACTTCGCAGCAGCTGGTAGTGATCGGCATCATAGGTCTCCATATCAACGCCATGCTCGGCGAGACTGCTCCAATGCCCGATGGATCGGTCGTGGCGACTGGCGAGCGACTGCGAGCTCATTCGTAGCGCCAGCCGCCCGGGATACGGAGCCGGCTTGTATTCGGCCCAGGCGTTCAGGTGCATCTTGTAGACCGCCGCCAGATCGGCGAACTGCTCGGCTTGCATCGACTCGGGAAGTACGCCGATAGACTGCAACGCGGTGAGCGCTTGCAGCTGCGGGTCAGTACTGTCCCCCAAATCTGCGTTGAGCAGCCAATCCGGCTGCAGCTGGTGACCGCTCATCAGCGCCACATCGCGCATCAGTGCATCCAGGACCGAGCCATCGTCACGCTGCACGAGGTCGACGGCAGGGTCGTAGGGGTAAGCGTCAATCAGGGTCACCGACCCGACTTCCAAGCCCCGTTGGACCAGCTGGCGGGCCACTTCGTATGCAAGCACGCCGCCCAGAGACCATCCCCCAAGATCGACTTTGGGCGTGGATGTAGACGCGGTGATCGTCGCGGCGATACTTCCGGCAATCTGTTCCAGGCTAGCGCCCAGTTGCGCAGCGCCGACGGTGGAAATGGCCGCTACGCTGCGCGCCCCATTTAGCTGTCGCGCCAGTTCCTGGTAACAACCCACCGAACCGCCAACGGGATTGATCAACCATAGGGGCGAACCCTTCGCATCCGACCGCGCCAGCTGATTGGGCCGATGGGCGAGTCCACCCTGGGGGCGCTGAACGAGCAGATCGCGGAGCCATCCGATCGTTCCATCGACCAGCTCACTGAGCCAGTGGCCCCCTTCGCCTGCAGCCCTTGAAGGGGTCGCAGTCGATGGAATGCCGGCATAGCTACCTCTGATTACATTGGCCAGGGCGGCAATATTGGTCGCCTGGAAAATGGTCGCCAGTTCGACTTCCAACCCGAGGGCTTCCTCAATGCGTTTGCGCATGGTCAAGGCGTTCAACGAGTGCCCGCCGTAGCGAAAGAAATCATGGAAGACGCCTGCCGGGCGGTAGTGCAGCACAGATTCCCAGATGCTGGCGAGTTCTCGCTCCAGGTCATCCCGCGGCGCAACGAAACCCTCCTCTGCGACCGAAGCTTTGGGTGCAGCTGCAGCCAGGGCGCGCGCATCGATCTTGCCGTTGGCGGTGAGCGGAAACTCGTCGAGGATCTGGATGCTGGCCGGGATCATGTAGTCGGGCAGCCGCTGGGCCAGCGCCTGCTGCATGGCGTCGGTGCTGGCGTCCGCAGCGGTCGCAATGACGAAAGCCAGCAGTCTGGCCTGTTCGGCCCGACCGTCGGCGACCACCACCGCCTGCTGCACCGCTTCCAGCTCACAAAGCGCCGCTTCGATTTCGCCAGGCTCGATGCGGTAGCCGCGGATCTTCAGCTGCGCATCGACCCGGCCCAGGAACTCCAGCTCGCCGCTGCTGCGCTGACGGACCCGGTCGCCGCTGCGATACATCCGC
>JAUIFV010000204.1 GCA_030430155.1 Gammaproteobacteria bacterium | reverse complement strand
GGCTTCCGCAGGCGCGCTGTGGCGCGGCTTGCTCCCTGCTATCGACTCGACGTACTGTCAAGTACGCCTTCGCCGATTTCCGGTCCGCGATCCACACCACAGCACGCCTGCGAAACCCTCGCTACGAACGTTCATGAATAATGCGGGCTGGGCCCTAATTCGCGAGACTGCGGACGCCGTTGCGATTTGGAACGGCGCCCGAGCGAATTGTGAAAATCTGGCACGCCGTTCGGGCGGCAAAAAACAACCGTTCAGTGAAAAATCAGTGACGATGCACTCGAAAAGTCGGGCGCGCCCGTGTAAGAGTGGCCAGCGTAGGCCAGAAGTCACCCCTTAGCCATCGACTTGCACCGCCCTGAGGCAACAACCGGGGCGCAAAGGTCGTTGCGGGTTGGCATAGTGCCACGACATCGGTAGTTAGTTAACTCTAGGTTCAGCAGCCACGATGCTGGACATCAAAACACGGGGACCGCAAATGAAACATTTCCACACGATGCTGTATGGCGCCATATTGCTTGCTGCTGCGCCGCTGCAGGCTCGCGTCTACATGGTCGACAGTGCCGAGCAACTGGTCGCGGCAATCGTCCACAGCAACAGCACCGCGGAACCCGACCTCATCGACATGGCGCCCGGTCTGTATGTGCTGGACCAAAAAGCGCTGGGCGAAAGCGACGCCATACCGGCAATACAGGGTGATTTGCACATCCGTGGCAATGGCAGCGAGCTGCGCCGCTACGACGCGCGCGACTACCAGCTGCTCAGCGTGACCGAATCAGGTCGTTTGCATATCAACCGGATGACCCTGGCCGAAGGCTCGGCGGGGGCGATCACCAACCACGGCAGCTTGTCATTGCAACATGTGCGCATCGTCGACAACAGCACCGCAAAGCGCGGCGATGCGGTCATCGACAACCACGGTGTGCTGAAGCTGAGCAACGTTGTGATCGGCTACAACCTGGTCGACGCGGCAAGCAGTCGCGCGGCCGTGCTGATCAATCGCGGCGAGCTGAACATGGTTGACACGCGCTTCGTCGACAACCGCGTTTCCACCCGTCATCCCGAAGCCAATCTGGCCTGCGCCCTGGTCAATCAGGGACGCGCTGAACTGCGCCGGGTCAGCATCAGCGGCTGCCAGGCCGAACAGCTGGACATGACCGCTACGCCGAAGAACATTCTCAATCTGGAAGATGCCGCGCTGCTGGTCGAGGATCTGCGCACTGAGAGCGTGCACTTGCAGTTCTACGGCTCGCCGATGACGGCTTCGCTCGACTAGCCCGAACTACCCCTAGTGTGGTGAACCGCAATTACCTTGATCTATTTCCGCGTCTTTTTCCCTGAATGCGGCGTTGCTCGTCGTCACCATAGCCCTGCTATGCCTCCTCCTCGCGCCTTGCCTCAGGAAAAAATCCATCGGAACTAAATTCAACGTAATTGCGGTTCACCACACTAGCGGTCTCCAACAAAAAGGCGGCGGCCAGCAATGGCCGCCGCCTTTTGTTTTGCCGTTGCCCGCGCCGAATGACGCGGGCTCGGATCACGCTACTTGATCAGACGCAGGGTCATCGGGTAGCGGTAGGTCTCGCCGTTGTTGGCCTTGACTCCGGCAATGATGGTCAGCACCAGAGCAGCAATACCTACCACCGGCAGCAGCAGCAGCCCGATCAGCACAAAGCTCAAGATGATGCAGACGATTACCGCGATGGCAATGGTGATCTGGAAGTTCAACGCTTCCTTGCCCTGATCATCGACGAAGGGGAACTCCGCCTTCTTGATCTGCCAGACTATCAGCGGACCGAGAATGCTGCCCAAGGGAATCAGAAAGCCGATCAACGCAGACAGATGGGCGAACATGCCCCACTGCTTGGCTTCGTTGCTCAATCCGCTCATCTGCGGGGCTTCAGGCGGTGCGGGCGGGGCGGGATTGGCATTGTTTTCTTCGCTCACGACAGGACTCCTTGTGTCGGCTGATCAAAAGGGTTCATCACGTCTAACTCTCAACCGAAGTTGACCGAAGGTCAAGGTCGAGTGAAGGCTGATTGACTACGAACGCCGATGAAATACGGATTTCGACGAATTTCGAGGCCAAATCGCGGTTGGCGCCGGCTCCCCGAGCCCGACATCACGAGCCAACCCGGTCAAACTCCTCCAGATTCTCCAGCAGCTTGTAGATGCTCTGCTCAACCGCGTCGCGGGTCTGCGCCTGCGACAGGTGACGCATGCTGTCGACGATGGCAATCCACCAGCGCATGTGGCGGGCGCTGAGCTGAGCGGCAATGGGAATCATGTCGCGGATCAGGCCCAGCGCGTCAATCGCCTCCTTCTTCAGCGCCAGCATGCCCTGCAGATCGATGTGGATTTCCTGCAGTTCGCGCATGAAGCGCCGCACGACTTTCGGATCCTGCTCCAGAGTCAAGGTTGAGGCCGGCTCCGCGTTGGCTGGCAATAGCGCCAGATCCAGTCCCGAAAGCAAGCCCCGCAGCGACCCGCGCAGACTCAGCCACAGCTCGCGCTTGTAGGCACGTTCGCGGGCGGTCTGCAGCAGACTGAGCAGACCCACCATGAAGAAGCCTTCCAAACAGAAGCCGAGCAGTTCCGGGACCATATTGTCCTTGAACGGCCCTTCCCCTCCGGGCACCGCGAAGTACCAAGCCAGACCGATCACGCCCAGCCCGAAGATGACCATCGGCGCGATCAGCGCCAATCGGCTAGTTCGCATGGCTTTGCCCGTCTTTGACCGCGAGCGCCTGCACCACGTTGGAGATCTTCTCCGCTTCGCTGACGCTCAGATTGAGCGGAAGATTGGAAATGAACACCGTGACATCGTCGCGCAGGGGCACCGAGACCAGATCCAGTTTGCGTTCGCTGGTGGCCAGGACGATCTCTTCCAGCGCTGCCGATTCCTCGGAGTGCTCGCGACCGTAAACGGCTTCGCGCTTGTCTCGCCGAGCGCTTTCGCCGCCGATGGAAACGAATCCGGTCGGCGCTCGCAGCCAGGCCAGATAGTCGGTCAGCGCGGCCTGCACCCGAGTCTTGTACAGCTCGACCACGTCAGGCCGGATGGTGCTGCCTTCGATCTTGTGCAGCCGGGAACACAGATCTTCAACATCAATCAGCCGAATGTCGGCGCGCTCATTAAGGTTGAGCTCGGTGAACAGCTGCTCGCAGGCGGCGAAGCGACTCTTGGCCACCGCGGCGTTGAGCAGGCCCTGCTCCGGCGCCTGTCGCAAAAACTCCAGCAGGCGCACAGACGTATAGCTCTCATCGGACACGAACCGAGCTCCTTGGATAGCGGTGTGAGGAGGATATAGCAGTTGGCCAGCGTATCGGTTCGAGTGCTAACCGCACGAAGCCGCCACCCCGTATAGTTGCTGCGGTCAACCGACCGGGCCAACAACGGCGTGTCGCCCGCAGCCAATAGCCTGGATTATTCATGAACCTTCTACTGCGGCTTCCGCAGACGCACCGTGGCGCGGCTTGCTCCCTCCAATCGACTCGACGTACTGTCAAGTACGCCTTCATCGATCTCCGGTCCGCGATCCGCACCACAGCACGTCTGCGAAACTCTCGCTACGAACGTTCATGAATAATCCAGGCTAGGAATCGGTACGAGTATGCAGGCCAGCCCACACCCAACCGATGGCAGCCGCCGCGGACTGCAGATTGCCCTGGCCTTGGCGATCATGGCCCTGCTGCTGGTTGGCATGGTGGCATGGCAAACCGTGGTTGAGCTGCGCGCGGAACTGCTCGCGGCCAATGATCGCGCAGAGGCCGCCAACGCGGTCAGCGAGATCTGGCATGAGCTGACCATCGAAGCAGCAGAACACAGCGTTGGGCAGGGACAGACGACGCTGCGACAGGTGCTTGATCGCATCCGCAACGATCTTGATCGCCGCGCGCCAGCGAGTGCCGAAACGGAATTGGCCTTACGCCTGCGGCTGGCCGGCGGCTACCGCGCGATTGATGACTTCGCCGACGCAATCACCGAGTACGAGCGCATCCTGGCCCTGCAATCGGCGCTGCAAGGTCGGCAGTCGGTCACCACCGTGCGCACCGAGATAAAGATCGCCGCGCTGCACATCGATGCCGCCCAGATCCAAACCGCCGCCACACAGCTGTTGGAGATCTACGAGCGCGATTCATTGAGCCCTTTGCTCAGGGTCGAATCCGGGATCCAGCTGGCCCGCGCGGCCCTGGCTGGCGGCGAGCCGGACACCGCGGCTGAGCAACTGCAGGAGTTGCTGCCGCAGGCCAGCGCGCTGGCTGAGCTGGCCCAGGATCAGCTCTGGCAGCTGCGGCAGACCTTGGCCATCGCGCTGACCCAGCTTGGCGACTTCGCTGCGGCCAGAGCGCTGTTTGTAGAACTGATCAACGACAAGGCCGCTGTCCTGGGTGAACAGCACATCGCCGTGTTGCGCAACCGCAGCGAGTTGGCCACAGTACTGGATCAGCTGGGCCAACAAACGGCAGCGATCACGCTGTTGGAGCAGGTCCATGCCCAGCAGTCGGCGGCTCTGGGAGCCGACCACATCGACGCCATTAGCAGCGCGCAAAGTCTGGCCAGAATACTCATCGAAGCGGGCGACCTGAGCGACGGAGAACAGCACCTCAACCAGGTAGCGTCAGTCGTCAAGCAGCGGTTCGGCAGCGATCACCCAAGGATGCTCTTTTTGCGCGGGCTGCGCGCCGCCTTGCACAGCGAGCGTGGTGAAACCGAGCCCGCCGAAGCCGAGTATCGGGCGCTGATAGCACGCCACACCCAACTTTCTGGTGCAGGTGCTCCGGAAACGCTGATCGCCAGAAACAACTTGGCCGATCTGCTGGCCAAGAGCGGTCGGATGAGCGAGGCCTTGGATGAGTTCTTCCTGGCCCAGGACCAAGCGCGCGGCAGTATCGGCGAAGGTCACTATTTGTGGGGGATCATCGCCAGCAACTACGGGCAGGCTTTGACTCGCGCCGGTCGGGCGGCCGGCGCAGTCCCTGTGCTGGAACGGGCCGTTGCCACGCTGTCGGCCTCCTTGCCCGCCGAACATGCACGCCTCATGGAGGCTCAACAAAGACTGGCTCAGGCACGAGCTGCGAGCACTGATTAGGGGTACAGATCCGATGCACAGATCCATGTTGATCGCGCTTGTTGCCTTGGCCACCGGGCTCACCTCGACCACGGCCACGGCCGGCGCCACGGTCACCGTCAGCCCGGTAGACCCCCTGTCGGGCAGCTTCAGCATGCGCGTCGAAGCCAACGGCGGTCCACGCGCTTTTGTCGAGCTCAGCCAACAGTCCTTGAGCTCCTTCACCATCGCCTTCGAGGCCGACTTCGCCAACATCGCCAGCCAGTCCGATGTCGCCGTACCCGTACTGGCGCTGATCGACAATAGCAACGAGCAACCGCTGCGCTTTCGCCTGCTGTTGGTGCAAGACGGCGTCGTGTTCAGTGATGGCATGGAGACCTCGGTGGCCTCGGTCTATGCCGATCAGCTGGCACCCGGCAAGCACGACTATGAGCTGAGCATCAACGTCGCCACCGGCGCCGTGCTGTTGCGCGTCGACGGCGTGGTTGCCGCCGACTTCAGCCATGACTTTGGCGCAACGGTGGCCTTCAACCGACTGCGCATGGGCCTGACCGCGACAGGCGTGCCCGCCGGTACACTAGCGGTGGACAACGTCGCCATCACCCTATCCGGGCAGCCGGCCCCGACCTTCTTCGACGACTTCGAGACGGGGGATTTTCGGAATTGGTCGGCGACCGTGCCCTGATCAGCGTTGCTCAACTCTGAATCACGCGATTCGAAGCCGACCGAATCACCCAAAGCGATGGCATCATTGTCGGCCGTCCAAATCCAGGTCCAACGATGCTGCTACGACCGACCCTCTTGCTCGCGGCGTTCTCCCTGATGCTACCGCTCGGCTCCGCCGCGCAGGAAAGCTCCGAACCAGCAGCTGCCAATCCCAGCCAGGAACCAAGTCCATTGATCACTACCCAAAGCGGCCTGCAATACGAAGTGCTGGTCGATGCCGAGGGCCCCAAGCCCATCGCCATCGATACGGTCACCGTCCACTATCACGGCACCCTGGCCAACGGCACCGTCTTCGACAGTTCCGTCAATCGCGGCATGCCTGCGACCTTCCCGCTCAACCGGGTGATCAAGGGTTGGACCGAGGGATTGCAGCTGATGTCGGTGGGTGCCAAATATCGCTTCATCATTCCGCCCTATCTGGGCTATGGCGCGCAGGGCGCTGGCGGCGGCGCAATCCCGCCCAATGCCACGCTGATCTTTGAGGTTGAACTGCTGTCGATTGACTAGATCGAAGGCAGAGAAAGGGCCCAGGGGGATAGGGCCCAGGGCCCAGGAGTGCTTCGTCGTTGGCTTTTCTGGGCCCTGGGCCCTGAGCCCTGGGCCCTCGGCGAAAGCCTCCAAAGATCCGAAGTAAACAACGGACTAGTCCCGCCCGACGTCCGGCTCAGCCGCGTATACGAACACCGACTCCAGCGGCTGCTTGAATACGCCGGCGATGCGGAATGCGACTTCCAGCGAGGGCGAGTATTTACCCGCTTCGATGGCGTGCACGGTTTGCCGGGTGACCCCTACCCGATCGGCCAACTCCTGCTGGGTCATCTCACCAGCGGCAAAGCGCAGCTGGCGGATGGCGTTGCTGATCCTGGTCTGACCCATCTCTACACGCCCAGCCGATAATAGGCCAGCTGCAGGGCGTACTTGGTCAGTTCCGAAAGCAGCATGGCGGCGAGCAGCAGATGGGCAACCCAGAGGTTGTCGATCGACATCGCCAAGCCGCCGATGGCCAGCAGCACGCCGACGCCCAGTATCCACGCCGCGTTGCTCTCCGCACGCCAGCCAATCAGCCTGTCCCGCTCGTCTGCTCCAGTTTGCCGAGAGGTGATCGCGGCAACGATATGGCCAGCGACCTGGACTACGACCAACAACACCACCGCCCCGGCGAACAGCGGGACATAGGCGGCAATCGGGGTCACGCCTGCATCCCACATGCGCGCAGCCACCACGAAGTAGCCCCCCATCACCAGGAACAGACTGAGCAGTTGGATCCAGACGCTCTTTTCCTCAAATGACGCACTCATACACACCTCCGTTGTGACAAATATATCCGACTCGATGTATAGTTTGTTTTACATTTCATCGGTTGTCAACCGTGCCAGTTGGCATGACTTCGATAAGCTGTCAGCTGACCAGCGGAGTGCATTCAATGAGAGCTGTGGATGAATATGCCCACTTCGATCGCGACCTAGGGCTGGTCTACGAGCAGCGAGTCGGCGGCGTTGAGGTCAGCCTGCATGCCTACACCGGCACGCATGCCGAGGGCCCCTACATTGCTTTTTTCTGTGAACGTCAGGGGATGCTACGCCGCTATCGCCAGCAGATCCTGTGGCAGGCCGCTGCGTCGGACAACGCGCGGCAAACATGGGCCGAACTAAGCGAGACCTTATCCTGGGAAACGCGGCGCGCAGAGCTATGTCAAGCTTGGCCGGAAGGCGGGCTGTGGGCGCTGCAACGCTTCCTATGGCGCTCTACCGGCTTTCATTTCCTCGCCCCGATGAAAGCCGAGGCCTTCTTCGGTCGCTTCGAACTGCGCCAGCAGTTCGGCATGCGATTGATGGGCAGCGTGGAAAGCGGAATGCGCAGCAGCGCCGCCATCGAGCCCTATTTGATCGAGCGGGCGAAGGTGCTCTTCGTCGGCGCCCTGATCGGCCGTTACTCTCAGGGCGTGGGCAGCATGGAGGGCAGCCGGCGCCAATTCTTCGCCCTGCCCCTGGAAGGCCTGAGCAAAGCCCTCGCCGCAGCGGCCAAATCCACCCACTCAATTTCATGAGTTTTGCTCAGACGATCTGGAAAACTCGCCGGCTTCGATCTTGATGGGAGTTGACATGCATCGTGCCGAAAGTCTCATGCGCTTGTTCGTAAGCGACGCGTTGCGAACGGATTCGAATAGTTCCCGTTGAGACCAGTACTGCGGCCGCCGGAGAGCCACTGTGGCGCGATCTGCTCCCTACGATCGACTTGACGTACTGTTCAAGTACGCCTGCATCGATCTCCAGTCCGCGGACCGCACCACAGCGCCTCTCCGACGCCCTCGCTACGAACACTCGTGAAATTTTCGGGCTAGCTAGCCCGCAACCGATACGCGACGCGGAACTGATAGGCTGCTGGTCATTCTCGGCAAACCCGGATGGGCCCCGTGAGCTTCGAACTGATTGAGGTAGGCAACGGCTTTTGGAATCTGCGCGGCTCATTCAAGATCGCCGGGTTGGTCGACATCGGCACTCACCTGTCGTTGATCCGGCGCGGCAACGGCAGGTGCATCTTTCT